>CAZGVV010000015.1:0-18919 GCA_964529155.1 uncultured Rickettsiales bacterium | reverse complement strand
ATCTCCAAAAGTATGTATGCTATAACAACTAGCCTTAAACTAACAACAACCCAGGCCGCTCAATATAATTTTTAAACGCCTGCAGGAACTCAGCCCCCACCGCGCCATCTACCACGCGGTGATCGACCGATAAGGTGCATTCCATGATCTGGCGGACCACCATCTGGCCGTGGCGCACCACCACGCGCTCTTCACCAGCGCCAATGGCTAAAATGCAGCCCTGCGGTGGGTTGACGATGGCGGCGAAGTGCTTAATGCCATACATGCCCAAATTAGACACGCTATAGGAGCCGCCCTGAAATTCTTCCGGTTTCAGCTTGTTTTCCCGTGCGCGTGCCGCCAGGTCTTTCATCTCGCCGGAAATTTGAATCACCGATTTTTGATCAGCGTTTTTCACGATCGGCGTAATAAGCCCGCCATCAATGGCCACTGCCACCGAGACGTCCACGTTAGTATATTGCAAAATCGCCTCATCGGTCCACGAGGCGTTAGCCGCCGGGACTTTGCGCATGGCCAGGGCCGATGCTTTCAGAATAAAGTCATTCACCGACAATTTATACGCTGGTTTCTGGCCTTTTCCCGCCTGCGCTTCCGCGTCAAAATTCAAATCCTTGCGTATATCCAGCAAACGGTCCAACTCACATTCCACGGTAAGGTAAAAATGCGGCACCTGCTGTTTGGATTCAGTCAAGCGGCGGGCGATGACTTTGCGCATGGTGGTGTTGGCGATTTTGGTAAATTCTACTGCATTACGCCGCACCATGCCTTTTGCTGCACCACCCCCGGCGATGAATTCCTCTATATCAGCTTTAATAATACGTCCGTGTGGTCCTGTTCCTGCCACATGCGCCAGGCTTACGCCTTCATTGGCGGCGATACGCTTGGCGAGGGGAGAGGCAAATTGGCGAGCATTGCCGGACGCTGATGGTGACGTGCGGCTGGCGGATGGTTCAGAAACAGGTGCTTGTGCTATGGGAGCAGCGGATGCCGCTTCTTTTGCCGCGCCTTCTGCCTTGGGTGCAGCGTCGGCTGTTTTGGCCTTATAATTCTCCAATGCCTTCTTATCTTCGCCTTCTTCCAGCAACAACGCGATGACAGCGTTTACTTTTACGGCTTCCGTCCCCGCAGGCACGAGGATTTTTCCGACTATGCCTTCATCCACCGCTTCCACTTCCATGGTCGCTTTATCGGTTTCGATTTCGGCGATGACCTGGCCGGATTTGATCTTATCCCCTTCTTTAATGTGCCATTTGGCGAGGTTGCCCTCAGTCATGGTGGGGGAAAGGGCGGGCATGAGAATGTCGATGGGCATGGAATTCCTATAGCGTTGCTAAGCGTTAGTTAATGGAATAGCGCACTCACGCTGCTTGACAAGTAATTTATTTACTCCAGCGCGTAAGTTACGCTCACTTGCTGGCGAATTTCAATGAGACCAGCAGGTAATTCAGGTGAGGCGGCATAGTCGGACTTCGCCATTGCACTGGCCATGCGCGGCATGGGCATAGGCGGCTGAATGCTGCCGCCCGCGTCACTAATCGCCAATGCTTTCCCTACTTTAGCCCCGGCGGCGTGGGCTAGCGCATCAGCCCGCAGATGGGCATTTTCCACCGCTTTGGTGAGCATGGCTTCCCGGGCCTTCTGCTCGTCCTTAAGGCCCATTTGCCCGCCGCCAATATGCTCAATACCCGCTAAGGTCAGGGCATCGATCAAAGCACCAAGTTGCGTAATATCCGCCAAGGTCAGCTCCAGCGCGGTGCTGGCGGTATACCCGTCCAACACTTGTTTGCCGGAATTCTGGCCAGCGTCTTGTGCGTAATGATAGCGCGGATTGACTTGGATATAGCTGGTTTTAAGCGCATTGCCTTCCATGCCGAATTTTTTCGCTACAGACAGCACGGCTTGCAGCTTTTTATTGGCGATTTCTTTGGCCGTAGCTAATTTTTTATCTTCCCCTTGCGCTGTAACCGTAAGGGTTGCCTGGTCCGGCGCAATTTTTGCCATGGCCTCGCCGGTGACGCTGATATACGGCTGCGTAACAGGCGCAGTCGTTTGTGCGTGGGCAGCGCTGGCAGCCAATGCGCTGAGCAGAAACGCTAATCCGCGCGGTAGCATAATTTTTTCGCGGCTTCTACAATGTGGTCCGCCTGGGGCAAGGCTAATTTTTCCAGGTTAGCGGCATAGGGCAGCGGAACATCTACACCCGTCACACGGGCAACCGGTGCATCGAGGTAGTCAAACGCCTGTTCCATCATCACTGCGGCGAGTTCAGAGCCAATACCGGCCAGCGGCCAGCCTTCCTCCACCGACACCAACCGGCTGGTTTTTTTGACTGATTCAATCACCGTTTCCGTATCCAGCGGGCGAATGGTGCGCAAATCGATCACCTCGGCTGAAATGCCTTCCGCCGCCAGTGTTTCTGCTGCGGCCAATGCTTTGCCAACCATAATGGAAAACGCAACGATCGTCACATCCGTACCTTCACGCAGCACTGCGGCTTTACCGATTTCCAGAACGTCCTGATCATCCGGCAGTTCAAAACTTTGGCCGTAGAGAATTTCGTTTTCAAGAAACACCACCGGACCTGCATCACGGATGGCGGCTTTGAGCAGGCCTTTGGCCGATGCCGCATCATAGGGCGCAATCACTTTCAGGCCCGGGACATGGGCATACCAGCTGGCGTAGCACTGCGAATGCTGGGCCGCCACGCGTGACGCCGCGCCGTTGGGTCCGCGAAATACAATCGGGCATTTCACCTGGCCGCCGGACATGTAATTGGTTTTTGCCGCGGAGTTGATGAGATGGTCAATCGCCTGCATGGCGAAGTTCCAGGTCATGAATTCGACGATAGGGCGCAAACCTGCCATCGCAGCACCCACGCCAAGCCCGGCAAATCCATGCTCGGTAATGGGTGTATCCACCACGCGGCGGTCACCAAATTCCTGCAGCAATCCTTGTGTAACTTTATACGCACCCTGGTATTCAGCCACTTCTTCGCCCATGACGAATACATTTTCATCCCGGCGCATTTCTTCAGCCATGGCATCGCGGAGGGCGTCTCGTACGGTGGTGGTGGTCATGATTTTAGCCTTTAGGTTTAGGTTACAGGTTTGAGGTTCCAGGTTTCAGTTGTTTAAGACTATCCCGTAAACCAAATAACATTTTTCTAATTTCAGCAATAAGCAATAAAATTTTTTGTTTGGTAATATCGTCCATAAAAGTAAGGCGGTGAGATAAAATAACTTGAGTTTCTACTTCAGCGAGTGAGCCGCGGGCGATATTAAGATGATAGATAAAATCATTTTCAGAATGGCGGGAACGACCTTCGGCGATATTGGAAGGCACAGACAATGCACAGCGCTGCATTTGAGCCGTAAGCACATAACGTTGGCTATCTGGAAAGCGATTGGTAATTTTAAAAATTTCTTCTGCTAAATCCATGGCTTTTTGCCATACTACCAAATCCTGATAACCAAGAATATTGCCCATAGCTGAAACCTAAAACCTCACACCTGAAACCTTTACTCCGTCACATCTGTCCACAATTCAGCTTCATCCGGCTCCGGTGACGTTTTTGCAAACTCTTCGGCTTCCTTGACAATCGCCTTAATCTTCGCATCCACTGCCTTCAATTCTTCTTCACTAGCAATTTTTTGCTCGATTAAGCGGTGACGCAGGCCCTCGATCGGGTCTTTGTGTTCTTTGTAATCTTCCACTTCCTCGCGCGTGCGGTATTTGGCGGGGTCGGACATGGAGTGGCCACGGTAGCGGTAGGTTTTCATCTCCAGAATGATCGGGCCGTTTCCGGCGCGGACATATTCCACGGCTTCCAGGCCTGCTTCACGCACGGCGGTTACGTCCATCCCGTTTACCTGGCGGCCCGGAATGCCGAAGCTTTCGCCGCGCTTGTATAATTCCGTTACGGCCGAGGAGCGCTTAGTGCTGGTGCCCATGGCGTATTCGTTGTTTTCGATGATGTAAATCACCGGCAATTTCCATAACGCCGCCATATTGAAGGCTTCATACACCTGGCCCTGATTGGCCGCGCCGTCACCGAAATAGGTGAGGCAGAGGTTTTTCGTGCCGCGGTATTTGTGGGCGAAGCCGAGGCCGGTGCCGAGTGGCACTTGCGCGCCGACGATACCGTGGCCGCCCCAGAAATTCTTTTCCACCGAGAACATATGCATGCTGCCGCCTTTGCCCTTGGAGAAGCCGCCGCTGCGCCCGGTGAGCTCGGCCATGATGCCTTTGGCGTCCATGCCGCAGGCCAGCATGTGCCCGTGGTCACGGTATCCGGTAATGACAGAGTCGGCCTGGGTGATGCAGCTTTGCATGCCCACCACCACGGCTTCCTGGCCGATATACAAATGGCAGAACCCGCCAATCAAGCCCATGCCGTAAAGCTGGCCGGCCTTTTCTTCAAAGCGGCGGATGAGCAGCATGTCGCCAAACAGGGAAAGCAATAACGCTTTGTCTGGTTGCTTGCTGGAAGTGGGCAGGGAGGTCACGGTTGTTTTTTTTGCCACGGCAGATGGGGTCATGGGTGTGTATACTGTTTGATTATAGGTTGAATCAGCTTTGCAATAAAGGACGAAATGAAGGCTTTTGCAAGCATTTCTGGGGTAAATTCGTGCTGCGCCGCATCAATTCTGAGGGCTGTCCAGAGGCACAATAATCTCATCTTTCCCAGTAAAACCGAGGGTTTGACGGGCCTGTTCGTCCAATAAATCGAGGTCTAAGGACTGCGTATGCAGGCCTTTGAGCTGCCGTTCATAAGCGATGCGTTTGGTCTTGACTTCGGTCAGTTGGCTTTGCAGCGATTCCAGCTCCCGCCGCGCTTTGAGCCAGGCATACAGGCCACGATCACCGCTGATGGCATGAAAACTTAAGTAAAAAACCGCCAGCACCGGCGGCAATAATTTAAGCATTTTATGCCAGAAAACCGGATGCCATTTTTCGTGTAACATTTAGCTATCCTCCTCTGGGTGCGGATTTGGAGTATGCGTCTCAACCGGGTTTAGCCGGTATTTGGGAATGTAGACGGCAATCCACTTACCGCTTTTTTCACCCGGCAGCAATCCCAGTTTCATTTTTTGTAACCGAAACAATGCATGTGCCAGGGAAAGGTGCAGGGTTTCCGGTGTGTCTGAGTCTGGCAGGGGCATTGATTCCGTCTCCAGCGCCAGCAAGGCGCTCTCCAGCGGAGGAGTGCCATATCCAATGAGCAGGAGCTGAATGTCGTCGCCATGCGCGGTAAAGCTGCGCCATTGCAGTGAAATAGGTTCCTGTGCATCCAGCGTTGCAAAATAAAGCAGGCTATATGCAATGGCCTGGCTAAGACAGGCAGCATCGGCCAGCAAAGCAGGCGCTTGGCCCAGGTCAGTGTGAATGGCAGGAAATTGCGCTAGATCTTCTGCTGCAAAGCGATGGGCTTTTTCAGCCACCTTGGCGATGATCACTGGTTCATCCCGCATAAGCACCGCCACAGAATCGGCGCGTGAAAGCGCGATGAGTTTGCGTACCATCAATTCCAGCGCCATTCCCGCCTGGTAAATATCCGAAGCCTGTTCGCGCAGCGTTTGTGCAGAGGTATTAATGACGCGCAATGGCTGTTTGTATTCCTGCAACATACCGGCAAGCAGCACGGCGCGCTGGCGGGTTTCCGTTTGCAGCTCAGACCAGCGCTGTTGCATGCCGGCAAGCTTGGCGTGCAATTCCTGCTCTACCCGGCGGCGCTCAGCAATGTATTCACCGACGCGCCGAATATGCGCCGCCAAATATTCCAGCTCAAACGGCCCGGCTTTGGGTAAGGGTTTAAACGGCTGGCCCGAAGCCATGTGCCCGGCAATTGTACCCAGTTGCATCGCCGGAGTAATTACGCGTGCACGGATAACCCATAACGATGCCAGTAAAAACCCGGCAAGCACTGCAATCTGAGCCAGTCGTGGCCACAGCAGGCTACGCATTGCGCTGTTGCTCACTTCCGGATCATAGCCAACAATGATGAGATAGGGGTAATGCTCGGAAGCTAAATAATAGCTGTAAATCCCCGAGCTGGTGAGTAAGCGCGCATGTGATAAAACGCCGCGTGGGGCATGTACCAGATCTACATCGGCAAGGTTTTGTACGGGCAGGCTTTGCGCCGGTAAGTGTGCGGTTTCACCGGTGGAGGTGAGGGGGGAGAGTGTTTTGCTGAAAACCGCAAAGCTGATGCCATCACGTTTTACAAACTGACGAATCTGGTCAGTAATGGCCCCAATATCCAGACTGACCGAAAGCGCGCCTAAATATTTTCCCGTCGGGTCGGCAATTCCCATCCCGACCGGTATTACCCACCGGCCTGAGACGCGCCCTTCAATCGGCATGCCGATGTGAGGAATCCATGGTTCTTCGTGCGCCGTGCGGATAAAGTCACGATCCTGAACGTCGACTGGTTGTTCCAACACCCCTTTATTGCTGCTGGCTACGATGTGTTGCGTGGTATCCGCCCAGCTCCATAGTGCGTATTTAGGGTTGCCCGCCGCATAATTTTGCAGCAACCGGGCCACGGCCGGAAGGTCCGTGGTATTGGAAGTGGATAGCTGGCGGCCAATGGCAGAAAGCAGGTAATCGGCGCTTACGATCTGCCCGTCCAGAATGCGCTCAATGCGTTCGGTTTCCAGCTCTAATTCACTGATTAAGCGCTCGGAATGTTTAAGGTAAGTAACCCACGCCACCCACGCCGACATCAATAACATAATAAAAATAATGGCTGTCGCCAGCAGGGCAAAATCACGCGACAACGAAGGCTGCGCCCATGAAGTGCGTACGCCGGTTATTTTCGGTTGATCGTGCACCGTACTTGCCATGGATGGTGATTATAGACACTTGCGTAACGAAAGGCCATAGTTTACTTATCATTAAATTATGAATGATCTGTTTTCCAATCCTGGCGCGCGAACGAAAGACAACTCCTACACCGCTTCCGATATTGAGGTGTTGGAAGGGTTGGAGCCGGTTCGCCGTAGGCCGGGCATGTATATTGGCGGCACTGATGAAACCGCGCTGCATCATTTGGTGCACGAAATTTTTGACAACGCCATGGACGAAGCGGTGGCAGGATTTGCCACACGCATTGATTTGGAAGTGCAGGCCGGTGATGTCATCACGGTGCGGGATAATGGCCGCGGCATCCCCATCGACCCGCATCCCAAATTCCCTAAAAAATCTGCGCTTGAGGTCATTCTTACCATGCTGCATTCGGGCGGTAAGTTCGGCGGCAAGGTGTATGATACGTCCGGCGGATTGCACGGTGTGGGTATCTCTGTGGTCAACGCGCTTTCCGATCATTTAACCGTGGCGGTTGTGCGTAACGGCAAAATTTACGGCCAGGCATATAGCTGCGGTGAGCCGCAAACCAAATTGGAGCCGGTGGGCCCAGCCGGAGATAAAAAAGGCACGAGCGTTACTTTCCATCCCGATCCAGCCATTTTCGGTACGCGCACCCATTTTAAGGCCGAGCGCCTCTACAAATTTGCCCGTGCTAAGGCATATCTTTACAAAGGCGTAAAGATCGTCTGGAAATGTGATCCTGCGCTTATTTCCGATGCTGCCGTGCCCGCCGAAGAAACCATCCACTTTCCTGGCGGCTTGCGTGATTTCCTGAGTCAGCAGCTGGAAGGCCGGGAAACAGTTACTCCGCAGCCGTTTTTTGGTGAGGCGGAGCTGCCGGAAAATAAAGGGCGCATTGAATGGGCGATTGCCTGGCCGGTGGATGAAGAGCCGTATGCCAGCTATTATTGCAATACCATCCCCACCCCGCAAGGCGGCACGCATGAAGCGGGTTTGCGTTCCGCCATTCTCAAAGGGTTCAAGGCCTATGGTGAACTTACCGGCAACAAAAAAGCCGGGCAATTGATGAGTGAAGACGCACTGGGCGGTGCAGTGCTGGTCCTCTCACTGTTCCTGCGTGACCCGCAATTCCAGGGTCAAACCAAAGAAAAACTCGCCAGCGCCGAAGCAACGCGTCTGGTGGAAATGGCCATGCGCGATCATTTCGATCATTGGCTCTCCGGCGCGCCGGAAGTGGCGACCAAACTCCTTACGCAGATTATTGAGCGTAGTGAAGAGCGCTTGCGCCGCCGCCAGGAAAAAGACATGGGCCGCAAAACCGCGACCCAGAAATTGCGGTTGCCCGGCAAGCTTGCCGATTGCACGCGGAGTAATCGATTAGGCACAGAATTATTCATTGTAGAAGGGGATTCGGCAGGTGGTTCGGCCAAACAGGCGCGCAACCGTGATACGCAGGCTATTTTACCGTTACGCGGTAAAATCCTCAACGTTGCCAGCGCCTCGCTCGACAAAATCAAAGCCAATCAGGAACTGGCGGATCTGGTGCTGGCGCTGGGGTGCGGGTCCGGCTCACATTTTTCTCTGGAAGCGTTGCGCTACGACAAAATCGTTATCATGACCGATGCTGACGTGGATGGCGCGCACATTGCCTCGTTGCTCATGACATTTTTCTATCAGGAAATGCCGGAGCTCATTCACGCCGGGCATCTTTATTTAGCCCAGCCGCCGCTCTACCGTATCACGCAGGGTGCTACTACCTATTACGCTCAGGACGACGCCGCGCGCGCAAGCCTCATCAAGCAGCTGGAGAAAAAGCCCGGCAAGCTGGAAATGGGCCGTTTCAAAGGTCTTGGTGAAATGACTCCGCCGCAACTCAAAGAAACCACCATGAATCCGGAAAAACGCGTGCTACTCAAAGTCGTCATCGAAGAAGCCGACACCGAACCCACTCGCGACGTCGTGGAACGCCTCATGGGCCGCAAACCCGAACACCGCTTCGCCTTCATCCAAGAGCAAACGGCTGTGCGCGGTGATGCGATGCTAAAGGAATTAGATGTCTAGTTTCCATAGAGAGATTGGCGATGGATGAAATATCAGACGATATGCTGCGTGCTAAAATAAATGCACTGCTTGATATGCCCATGAAAGACTGTCACGGCCAAACATATCGTCAATGGCTGCTTAGTGATCTTGTTGCCCAGAAAATTCCTGCAGATCAAAAGCCTTCTTTATTAGTCAACGCCATTGAGACGTTTACGGTGCGGTGGCCGGTCAATAACTTAAGAAGAAATTGGTTATTCGACAAAAAGAATGAAGAATATCCGGAATCCATTGCGCTGGTAATCGCGGGAAATATTGCACATGAAATGAATAACGCACCAGAATATTTAGTAAAAACTAATCTTCCTGATGGAATAAGTCGCAATATTCGGCCTGCAGATCATAAAATAAACCGTTAATATATATCACGCCGCCTGCTGCAACCCATCCCCCGATTGCAGCAACTCATCATAAAACGCCACTACTTCCCGCCGCACTGCCTCGGGATCGTTCAATGCGTTCACCCGGGCGCGATACGCTGAGGAATCTTTCAGCCCCTTGGCATACCAACCAATATGCTTGCGCGAACACAGCATGCCTTGCGTGGTGCCGTAATGGGCGAGCATGGTTTCATAATGCGTAAGCACCACGTCGCGTTGCACGTTAAGCGCTGGGTCCGCCAGGCGTTCGCCGGTTTTCAAATAATGTGCCACTTGCGCCGGGAACCATGGGCGGCCATAGGCGCCGCGCCCGATCATCACCCCGTCCGCGCCAGACGCGGCGAGGGCGGCTTCGGCGTCTTCCAATGTGCAGATATCGCCGTTAGCCACCACCGGCAATTTCACCGCTTCTTTGACCTGGCGGATAAACGCCCAATCGGCGT
Source organism: uncultured Rickettsiales bacterium (assembly GCA_964529155.1). GTDB lineage: Bacteria > Pseudomonadota > Alphaproteobacteria > Rickettsiales > SXRF01 > CAZGVV01. The sequence continues at coordinate 9,168 of CAZGVV010000015.1, read as the reverse complement.
TGCCGGTATACATCTGGCAGCGGGTGCGGCCATGCACCGTAATCATCTTAATACCTGCATCCTCGGCAATTTTCGCTACGCGCGGGGCGTTCAGGCTGTTGTGGTCCCAGCCCATGCGCATTTTCAACGTAACTGGAATGTTAACTGCTGATGCCACTGCCTGCAAAATTTTCGCTGCCAGCGGCTCATCCCGCAATAATGCCGAACCAGCATAACTATTCAGCGCCACTTTTTTCACCGGGCAGCCGAAATTAATATCAATCATCGCCGCGCCGCGGTCTTCATTCAGCTTGGCGGCTTCGGCCATTACTTCCGGGTCACACCCCGCCAGTTGCACGGCGAACGGGCTTTCCACCGGGTCAAAGCTCGCCATACGCAGCGTGTTTTTTGTCTCCAGCAACATCGCCCGGCTGGCGATCATCTCCGACACCACCATACCCACACCAAAGCGTTTCACCAATTTGCGAAACGGCAAGTCCGACACGCCCGTCATAGGGGCGAGTAAAACCGGGTCGGTCAGTTCAATATTTGCGATGCGGATTGCCATTGGGTGCGTGCTATGCTTAAGGTTAGGCAACATGTATAATTAAAATTTACGGATTTTTCAATATCTATGGCACTGCAGACCCTCGCATTGATCGTTGCAGCCGGTGACGGAACCCGTTTTGGCGGTGACATGCCAAAGCCATATCAGCACTTAGGCGGCAAATCTTTGTTGCGACGCAGCATGGAGCTATTTCTCGATCATCCTCAAATAGATGCCGTTCGCGTAGTTATCCGCCGTGCCGATCATGCGCGCTATAAATCCGTAGCCAGTGGGCTCACCTTATTCCCTTGTGTTGTCGGCGGAGCCAGCCGTCAAGCTTCGGTCCTGCATGGGCTGGAAAGCGTGGTGCGCGCATATCCCCGTTATGTCTTGATCCACGATGCCGCACGGCCTTTGGTAAGCGCGCCTTTAATCAGCCGCGTGGTGGATGCCTTGGCCGAGTATCCCGCTGTTTTTCCAGCTCTTCCGGTCAGTGATACGCTGCGCCGCGCCACGGGGGAAATCGTCTCCCGTGAAGGGCTTTTTTTGGCGCAAACGCCCCAGGGATTTCATTTTCCGGCCATTCTCGCCGCCCATCGGCAATTCGCCGCCATGCCCGTGACGGATGACATCGCCCTTGCTGAGCAGGCCGGACTTGCGGTAGGAAGGGTGGCTGGCGAACGGGAAAATGTGAAACTCACCACACCGGACGATTTATCTTTTATGGAGCGATTGCTGTCCCATGCCTCCTAATATCCCCTTTGAAACACGCATCGGCATGGGGTTTGACGTGCACCCCTTTGTGCCGCACCCTGAAAATACCCCTCACACGGAGCAAACTGTTACCTTATGCGGCGTTAAAGTGTTGCACCCGACAAAACTTCATGGCCACTCTGATGCGGATGTCGGGTATCATGCCATTGTTGATGCACTGCTCGGCGCGCTGGGTGCAGGTGACATTGGCATGCATTTTCCCCCCAGTGACCCGCAATGGGCAGGTGCCGACTCTGCGAAATTTCTGCTTCATGCTTTTGGTTTGCTCACTGCGCAGCGGGGAGGGGTGGTAAATGTGGATGTCACCTTCATCGGCGAAGAGCCCAAAATCGGGCCGCACCGCATTGCCATGATGGACAATATCGCCCAGATCCTCCGTATTTCGCGCAGCCGGGTGAATGTGAAAGCAACCACCACCGAAAAACTCGGCTTCACTGGCCGCGGCGAAGGACTGGCGGCGCAAGCGGCAGTGGCCATCTGGCTTCCGGTAACGCCATGAACCGCTATAACATCGCCCGTATGCTTGCCACCTGGTTCGGCTCCGGCCTTTCCCCTAAAGCCCCCGGCACGGTTGGTACGCTGGCCGCATTACCTTTCGCTTATGCACTTCATGTGTCTGCCGGCGGCCTCGGCCTGTTTTGCGTTGCATGGATCCTCTTTCTCATCGGTATTCCCGTTTGCCACGTTTACTTGGCACATACCGGCAAGGAAGACCCGGGCGAAATCGTTATCGACGAAGTAGCGGGTGTGTGCCTGCTGCTATCCGTTTTACCCCCCACCTGGCAGGGGTATTTCGTTGGATTTGCCCTGTTCCGCTTATTCGACGTGCTGAAACCATGGCCCATCTGCTGGGCTGACCGCGCCATCAAAGGCGCGGTGGGCGTAATGTTTGACGACATGCTCGCGGCGTTTTACCCGATTATTTTCATTGGGGTCTGCCTGGGCATCACCTTGTTGCTCGGAATCCCTGATGTGTTCACGCCGTTTACCAACTGGCTCATGAGCATCGCATGAGCGCGCACGCAGTAGCGCTGGCCTTGATCCGTCATTGCATTGCCGCGCGTTTAAAAATCACCGCCGCCGAATCCTGTACCGGAGGAATGATTGCTGCTTGCATTACCGATATTCCCGGCGCATCCGCCGCTTTTGAGTGCAGTTTTGTTACCTATGCCAACCACGCTAAAGAAACCATGCTCGGTGTGTCTGCCGCATTACTGGCAGCCCATGGTGCGGTAAGCCCAGAAGTGGCCTCTGCCATGGCCCAGGGCGCGCTTACATATGCCCAAGCCGATATTGCTGTTGCCGTAACCGGCATTGCCGGGCCGGGAGGGGAGACCCCGGGAAAGCCGGTCGGATTGGTCTATATCGCCGTCGCTACCGCCGCGCAAATCCAGTGTCAGCACTATCATCTTCCCGGCAATCGCGCTGAGGTGCGGCAAGCGGCCACATTGCAAGCGTTAACCTTATTGCATGATACGGCTTGCCATTTGCGGCCTGCAATGGCTTAATGATCGCCATGAAATCCGCGCCTGCCCGTATGATTGCCGCTTCTCCGCTCGCTCTTTCCCAGTCCATCACCGCTGACGATGTGCGGCGGGTGGATGCGTTGATTTTGGCGCGGGTAAGTGGTGAGTTGCCCTTAATCCGCGATATTGCCCAGCATATTATCGTCTCCGGCGGCAAACGCTTGCGGCCGATGCTCACGCTGCTCAGCGCCCGTGTATGCGGTTATGAAGGCGCTCGGCATATTGGTCTTGCCGCGTCGGTGGAATTAATCCACACCGCCACACTCTTGCATGATGACGTGGTGGATGACAGCAAACTCCGCCGCGGGCTGGCTACCGCCAATGACGTATTCGGCAACAAAGCGAGCATTCTGGTCGGTGATTTCCTGCTTGCTCAGGCGTTTCAGCTCATGGTGGCTGACGGCTCGCTGAAAACCCTGAAAATCCTTTCTGATGCTGCGGCCGTTATCTCACAGGGCGAAGTAAAACAATTACTGCTCGAAGGCGCATTGGATACTCCGCGCGAAGCATACCTGGAAGTTGTCACCTGCAAAACCGCCGAACTGTTTGCCGCCGCCTGCGAACTCGGCGCGGTGGTGGCGGATAAAACGGCGTGGGAAAAGCCGCTGCGCGCATTTGGCCATGCGCTGGGCATCGCCTTCCAATTGGTAGATGATGCCCTGGATTACGGTGCAGACCAGCAAGCCCTTGGCAAAACCGTGGGCGATGATTTCCGCGAAGGTAAAGTTACGCTGCCGATTCTGCTGGCCTACGCCAAAGCCGACGCCAGCGAACGCGCCTTCTGGGAGCGCACCATCGCCCAGGGCGACCAGCAGGATGCTGATCTCGCCCAGGCCAGCGCAATACTGGAGCGCCACCACGCCCTGCAAGAAACCTGCACCATCGCCCGCACCTACGTGGACCGCGCCACCGCCGCCATTGCCACGCTGCCCGCCAGCCCAGAAAAACAAGCGCTGATGGAAATGGTGGAATTCTGCGTCGAGCGCATGTATTAGCCTTTCGTCGCGTTTTCATGATGATGCTTTTTTCCCGCAGTATCCCCACAGAAATACTGGATTTTCTCGTGCAAACGCGCTATTGACCCTTTTTTATGCCTTCAAAGGACGCTATTTCGGAGTGTAGCTCAGCCTGGTAGAGCACTACGTTCGGGACGTAGGGGCCGGAGGTTCAAATCCTCTCACTCCGACCATTTCTCTGTGGAAGTTGTGGATATCCAATAAGTTGTTGATTTTCTTTGTGTGCTTTTATGTAAACTGGTACACAAGGATAACCTAGTTAGCTGGTACAGTTCTCTTATTATTTTAGATAGCGCTCAGTAATATGTGCCTGGGTAGCGTTATCTGGTGAGCCTGAACCTGAAATGAGTATAACACCAAAATCTTCAAGGTTTGTAGTGCGGATTTTTAATGAAATCTCTAAATCGCGGATAAGAGACGCAACTATAGCAATGTAAGCATAGCAGCGGCTATTTTGCTGATTGTCACCTTGGACTAATACCACTTCTACAGCTTCGCCATCCGATGACTGTTTTAAGCGACTAACAAAACTATCAGTGAACTCTGAAATATTTTGCTTAGTTTGCAATACGGGCATACTAATCTTTTCCTGTGCGCTCACGATTTTTTGCTTTGCTGCGTGCAAACTCTGCCACATCAGAGGCTTTAGTTTCATCTAATACGCCAACACTGTCCACTGCACCTCGATTAACTAAATCCTCGTCTAGGCTTGCACGGCGCTTCAAAATCAGTTGATCAATTAATGGACTTAATTCAGCCTTTACACCAAGAATACCCTCTTTCAATAAGCTGACTGCATCTGTAGAGATACTAGCCCCCTCAACCTCAATAAACTCTTGTTCAAATGCCCTGCTTTTATATTTTTCTTCAATCTCATTAAACAATGACAATAAAGCAGGTCTCAGGCTGATATGCTTTTTAGGATACCAATCATTTCTCGAAGTCCACTGATCATTTTTAGTTTCTTTATAAAATTGCTTGACAATGTCCTTGTGGAAACATTGGGTATGGGCTTTGCCACGGTAAGAAATTTGATCTCTTCGTACAGTAACATGGCGACCGTTAAAATTAAATTTAAGGGTATCCAAGCTTTCTTCTTTGTCAAAAGCATTACGTATAGCTTTGTACATGGTGCACATTTCAGCAGCATTATATCCGCAAATTCTGCTCATATCTGAAGCTTTAACCCAATCCGTGCTATGCTCAGGGGAATTGAATTTATCTTTTTCATCAATATGTACACAGAAAACTGGGGGACCTTTTTTGGGTTCCTTAAATGCAAGATGTGATTCATGTATAGCTATTTCATGCATATTATTTTTAATACGTATTATTTTATTTTTTCTATCGGGATTTTTGAATTCTTGCTCGAGCGCATTATAGAGCTTTTTAGTTTTAGCATGATTTTTCGTGGTTAATTCTGCCATCTCGGAATAAGAAACCCATTCTTCGGCCTTATATTTTTTTTGAAATAAAGGAATCGCATCCTGATGCACGCAAAACCAGTCCGCACGGCCACGGAATCCTAATTGCTCGACGGGTATATGATACTTATTATCATAAGTATCTACTGCCGTAATATGTGTTTGATCTGGTCTGCGGGCATTGTAACCATCCTCTAACTGTTGATAAATTCCCGCTATTGTATTCTGCGCTCGTTTAGTCTCATTAGACATATCAATCCCGGCAAGCCAATCCTGCGTCTTAGGAGGTATTGCGAAAAGGCTAACCGTATCTTTATGTAAACATAAATGATTACCGGTAGGAGTCTTTCTAATGGCCACTCTTTCTACAGGTATACTATACTCAAAAACTCCAATTGTTTCTTGGTCTTCTGTTCTGGAAAGCCAAGCCTTTTCTAACATTCGATATACATCCCTCATTTTAGTGGCGGAAACTTGCGCAGCCCTTGCCATGGCACTGACACCGAGCCAATCCTGAGTTTTATCGTCATATAACGTATTATCTCGCTCCTTCTGAATACGCTTAATATCATCAATATTTGCTGAATAATCCCAGCTTATAACATGCTTTGGCAGTTTGAGATGCTCGCGGAATAGACGGACGTTGGAAATGCTAGAGCAGAAAATTTCAGTACCTTCTGGTGTTAAGCAAGTAGCGATATGCGCATCCCGGTCTGCAATTTGCATCGGCATACTAGTAGGTGTGCGTCGTTCGTGATGATGTTCCAGCTGTTGCCAAAGATTACGGAATCCACGCTCTTGCTCGCCGGTGATTTCTGGCTGGCCAGCAAATACTAACTGGTGAAATTCATCGCGTTCTTTCCAGATATACGTTTTGTCGCGGGGAATCTCTAATTGCTGTTCTATGCGGGCAGCTGATGAGCGTGGTACTACTTGCTGTAATTGGCCTATCTCACTATCATATACCGTTTCTAATTTGAGCGGTGCTTTGCCCACCATAACAGGCTTGCCTGGGTTGCCTTTGGCCTCGCGCTCTGCCGTGCGCTCCATTTCGCCCCATAGCTTGTCGAAATCCTGGCCGTAGCGTTCTTCTTTGATTTTGGTATTGAGCACCTGTGCGCGCATTTCCTCATAGATAGCATCCAGAGACATTTTATTGCGTGGCACACCGAGCGTATGTTTAAATGCATAGGCAGCGCTTTCATGGGCGCAGACTTTTATTTCACCGCTATCGGTGCGCATCACTTCCATACGTACGGTTTCGCCGTTAAATCGGAATGGCTCTCTATCAGCGCTTCTTCTTTTATCTTGTTCCCATGTGTGCTTCTCGGCTTTCTTCCAAGCTTTACGGTAATCTGCCCGTAACTCGTTAGCTAAAGCGCCAGTGCCAATCACCAACGGCTCGAATTCATCTTGCGCTTTCCATAATGATGATTTGCTGCGTTTTAATCCTACATAATCCTGTGCCAGTAGCACGGCAGCATGTTGCAGGCACAGTTCCGGCTTGCCGCCATTATCACGCATTTCTGCACGAATACGCCCGCCTTCCACTTGAAAAAGCGGTGGATATTTATCCCCTTTATAGGTTTCGTAGTGCGCATTGATATCATGCAGCAGTTGTGTCAATTCGCGCTTTTGCGGCACGGTCGGACGCGCACCGGCAAACACCGCTTCTGTAAACTCCTCTTCATTCAACCAATCCACTGTTTTTACTGGATAAAGAGCTGCAGATTTTTCTTTGGGTTGAATTGATGTTATTTTTGGGTCATTGGTAGCAGCAACACCAGCGGCCGCTACAACAGATGGTAATATCACTGCTCCCTGACTACTACCTTCAAGCTCCGCCGCCGCTGGGACATCATTGACTGTAGGCGATTCAGGTACTTCCACAGTAGGATTAGTAATTTTACCCTTTTCATCAACATCAACAGTGGTGGTGATGGTCACGGCTAGCGATGGATCATCAATCGCATCGGCATAGAACTGTGGATTGCCTTGGATATTTCCCTGATACTCCACAAACATATCGATGACGTTGCACTGCGCGTCAGGGATATCTTTATGATAGCGAATACCGCGCCCGCCGCGCTGTAGCGCCGTTACCAGCGATTCAGAGGTATCAAGGTTGAAGATGTTTTTAACACGCTTAATGTCCGTGCCCTCCTCAAACAATCTGGCATTAAATGCCGCCATAAGCTGGCCGCCATCCAGCTGCTTGATGATATTTTCCTGCTCACGATCTGAATCTTCATTGCCGCTGGTGTAGCGTGTAAGCGATGAAAATTGCTGCAGCCGTTCTTTTACGCGCTGCTTACGTTGCAGCTGCACCGGATCATCGCCCTTGTACCGCATAATGCTGCGTAGGCCGGTTTCAAAGAATTCTGATGCTTGTTTGGCGCGAGCCGTATCGCGGGTGAAAAATAAGCTGGTTTGGCCGAGTGGCGAATTGCCCGTTTCCGGGTCGGTGTAATCAACTAAAAACTCGAACGCTGCTTGGAGCTTTGCTTTAAAGAAAATCTCGTCGCGATCTTGCCGCTCTAGCGGTTCTTCGCCATTATGGATATTCACCTTAACGCGGTATAAATAGTTAGCTACGGGTGCCAAGCAAGGTGGCTCTGCCTTCGCCAGTTCACGTACCGTGGTACCGAATACCTCGCTTTCTTTATCCAGCAGACGGCGCACGTCCTTCATCGCATCAAACGAAGGTGAGGCACTGAAAGCAAAAATCGGTACTTTTTCCTTTAGCTTTAAAAATTCCGTCCAGCGGTTATCGGAAAGGCCACGATGTGCTTCATCCATCACGATTGCCGTTAAATCTTCAGGCCTAATCAGATTTTTCTGCATCAACAGGATGAATGAATCATAGGTCATCACAGTAAGCGGTGCGGGTTTTTTGCCGGTACCGGAATACACGCCCACTTTGAGGTTAGGAAAATCTTTTTTGAAGCGGTCTTTGGTCTGTCCTACCAGCTTATCGCGCGGCACCAGTACAATCGTGGTGGGCGTTATCTTTTCGTTGCGGTCGGTTTGGTGCGATAGGCATTCCATCAACCGCACAAACACTTCCGTTTTACCGGAACCTGTAGGGCTGATAAAAAGGGCGCTTAAGGGCTTGGTTTCATCTACGAATTGATCGCGCGCCTTGGTGAGCATCGCTTTTTGATGGTCCCACAAGAATTGGTCATCTTCCAATTTCTGCACCATGCGATCAAGATGGCGCGCAACATAGTGGCGGCGATTTAATGGCCCTTGATCGAATTGCGCTTCCACCACTTTTCGCTCAACCGGCGAAAGCGTTTTAAGCAGCAGCTGGCGGTAAGATTCGTCAGACATGAAAGCCAAGCGGTTGGTTAATGTTAATTAATAATACTAACCTGCCTCAGTTCTACGGTAAATCAGTGTTTTATGAAGTTTCCGTGACATTGGGTATAATGCATAAGTAATTGAAATACAATTTTATTCTGCGTCTTTCATTGCCATTCGGCACTTCCCAATCAATTCTTGCAGCATAAGCCGGTTACCGATAGCCTCCGCCGTATAGCGGCCATGCTTAAATGCCTGAATTTGCCAATCGGATTCAAATATATAGACATACATGTGCCTTCTTTGGCTGAGATAGTAGCTTATTAGTCTTGTGGCTTAACTGCACATTACAGATTCTAAATTTGACTGACTACGAGGTTTGGGAAATTACTTTCCCCGATGGAAGCGCGAAATATTCGAATTGCTGTAAGTGGCTGGAATTTAACTATCTTCCAAAATCGGGTGGGAAGGCTCTGGACGGGGCAGATGGAGAGGGCTAAACTGCTGCCCAACGCTCAGGTACAGCTTGCTGTATGAAAAACGGATATTTCGAACTTTAACAAAGAGTAAATGTATGACAACAGACTGGCCGAATAACG
>CAZGVV010000014.1:7506-34660 GCA_964529155.1 uncultured Rickettsiales bacterium | reverse complement strand
GCGGTGAAACAATTCTTTGGCCGCGAACCGCATAAAGGCGTGAATCCGGATGAAGTGGTCGCTATGGGCGCTGCCATTCAAGGTGCCGTATTGCGTGGCGACGTGAAAGATGTGCTGTTGCTGGACGTAACCCCACTCAGCCTTGGCATTGAAACGCTGGGCGGCGTGTTTACGCGCTTGATTGACCGCAACACCACCATTCCTACCAAAAAATCGCAAACCTTCTCCACGGCGGATGACAACCAGACTGCGGTGACCATTCGCGTATTCCAAGGCGAGCGTGAAATGGCGGCAGACAATAAAATGCTTGGGCAGTTTGACCTGGTGGGCCTGCCCCCCGCTCCGCGCGGCATGCCACAGGTAGAAGTGACGTTTGACATCGACGCCAACGGCATCGTGCAGGTGTCAGCCAAGGATAAAGCTACCGGCAAAGAACAGCAGATTCGCATTCAAGCCAGTGGCGGACTCTCAGAAGAAGAAATCAGCCGCATGGTGAAAGAAGCGCAAGCCAATGCCGAAGAAGACAAAAAACGGCGTGCATTAGTAGAAGTGCGTAACCGTGCTGAAGCCATGGTGCATGACACCGAGCGCAATCTGAAAGAGCATGGCGACAAGGTGGAAGCCGCCACGCGTGACGCCATCCAAAAGGATATTGACGCGCTTAAAAGCGTGCTCGACAGCGGCGACAAAGACGCGGTGGAGCAACGCACCAATACGCTGGCGCAGTCGGCCATGCAGTTGGGTGAGGCCATGTATAAGGCGCAAGCCGGTGGTGACGCAGCAGGTGGCGCAGACACTGCTACAGGCGGCGATACCGCAAGTGCCGCACCCGGTGGCAATGACACCATCGTTGACGCCGAGTGCGAAGAAGTCGACGAAAAACGGAAAAAAGGCTAAGTAACAGACGGGCGATTATTACGTGATGATCGCCCGCTTTTACCCATGCTGACCGCTTATGGCCAAATCCGATTTTTATGAGCTGCTTCAAGTTCCTCGCAATGCATCCGCGGAGGATCTGAAAAAGGCGTATCGTAAACTCGCTATGCAATATCACCCGGACAAAAACCCGGGGAATAAAGAAGCAGAGGCCAAGTTTAAAGCCATCAACGAAGCGTATGACGTGCTCAAAGATGACCAAAAACGCGCGGCGTATGACCGTTATGGGCATCAGGCATTCGAAGGCGGTGGCGGCGGACATGGCGCAGCCGGATTTGATTTCGCGGCCAATTTTTCTGATATTTTTGACGATTTATTCGGCAACCTCTCCGGCAATGCACGACGCGGCGGCGGAGCGAAAACATCCTCCACGCGTGGCTCCGATGTGCGTTATGATTTAGGCATTACGCTGGAAGAAGCATTCAAAGGCGCACAGCACAACATCCGTGTCAGCACTTCCGCCACTTGCGAACCGTGTCATGGCAGTGGCGCCGAAAAAGGCACCAAGCCCATCACCTGCCCCACGTGCGCAGGGCAGGGCCGCATTCGCGCCAATCAGGGATTTTTCACCGTAGAACGGACCTGTCACACCTGCGGCGGGTCCGGCCAAGTAGTACGCGACCCGTGCCGCGCGTGTTCCGGCGCAGGCCGGGTGCGCCGCGACCGCACCCTTGCCATCACCATTCCGCAAGGCGTGGAAGAAGGCACGCGCATTCGTGTTTCCGGCGAAGGTGAAGCCGGGGTGCGTGGCGGTCCACCAGGGGATTTATATGTATTTATCGCCCTACGCAAACATGCGCTATTTGAGCGCGACGGCGCTGATCTGCATTGCCGTGTGCCCATCCCTATGACCATGGCGGCGCTGGGTGGCACGGTGGAAGTGCCTACTTTGGCAGGTAAGGTCAAGGTAACGATTCCCGAAGGCACACAAACCGGCAAGCAATTCCGCGTGCGCGGCAAAGGCATGCCGGTGCTGCGTTCGTCACAACATGGCGATTTATATATTCATACGGTGGTGGAAACTCCGGTAAAATTAACCAAGCGCCAGAAAGAATTGTTACGGGAATTCGATGGCACCGACGGCACAGGCCACAGCCCGCAATCCGAAGGGTTTTTCTCTAAAGTCAAAGAATTGTGGGATGATTTGAAAGAGTAACCCCTTATTTCCTTTTTCTAATGCGCGTTGCCCCAATTATCACCCATGCCGATTTCCACTTTGAGCGGCACGGAGAGCAACGCGGCCTGTTCCATGATGCGCTTGATCTGTGGTAATGCGGCTTCGGCAGTCGCTTCCGGGGCTTCGAATATTAATTCGTCGTGCACTTGCAGCAGCAGGGTGGCGGAGGGGTTTGCTTGCGTTTCCCAGCGAATCATCGCGCGTTTAATAATATCCGCCGCCGTGCCTTGGAGGGGCGCGTTAATCGCCTGGCGTTCGGCAAATTGGCGCATGGCACCGTTGCTGGTTTGAATACCCGGCACATGGCAACGCCGCCCGAACAGGGTTTCCACGTAGCCATGCTCACGCGCAAAGGTTTTGGTGATCTCCATATAGGCACGGATGCCGGGATATTGCTCAAAATAGCGTTCAATATACGCCGCCGCTTCCGCCCGCCCGATGCCCAGCCGCACGGCCAGACCATGCGCCGACATGCCGTAAATAATGCCGAAATTAATGGTTTTAGCGCTGCGCCGCAGGTCTGCAGTGACCTCGTTCACCGGCATGCCAAACATTTGGCTGGCGGTGATGGCGTGAATATCTTCTCCGGCGGCAAAAGCAGCCTTCAGCGGGGCAATATCGGCCATATGGGCGAGCAAGCGCAGCTCGATCTGCGAATAGTCGGCGGAGATGAGTTTCATGCCCTGCGCGGCCACAAAGGCCGTGCGGATTTTGCGGCCCTCGACGGTGCGAATAGGGATGTTTTGAAGGTTGGGATCAGATGAGCTTAGGCGACCCGTGGTGGTCGCCGCCATGGCGTATGTGGTATGGACGCGCTTGGTTTGCCAGTTGATTTGCGCTTTGAGCGCTTCGGTGTAGGTGCTGCGTAATTTGGCCAATTGCCGCCATTCCAGCACTTTCCCCGGCATGGCGTGGCCCTGCGCCGCTAATTCTTCCAACACGCTGCTGTCCGTGCCGTAGGCCCCGGTTTTGCCGGATTTCTTGCCGCCGGGAAGGCTTAAGCGCTCAAACAATACTTCACCCAATTGTTTAGGCGAGCCGATGTTGAAGCTGCCGCCAGCCAGCGCATGGATTTCCTGCTCCAGCACCGCCATGCGCATGGCAAAGTCCTGCGACAAGCGATCCAGCATCGCCTCATCCACCGCCACTCCGCGCTGCTCCATGTGCATCAGCACCGAAATGAGCGGACGCTCCATGGTTTCATAGACCGTGAGCTTATGCTCTGCCGCAACATTCGCCCGTAATATACGGGATAGACGCAATACCATATCGGCTTCTTCCGCCGCATATGCTTGGGCGTGCGCTATGCTCACGTGGTCAAAATTCAAGCGCTGCTTGCCGGTTCCGGTCACCTCATCCAGGGTGAGGCAGGTATGCTGCAGATGGCGCTCGACGAGTTCGCTTAAGGCGTTTCCATGCAGGCCGGCTTCCAGCGTATAGGACAGCAACATCGTGTCGGTAACCGGTGCAAGCGGGATGTTTGCGCGTGCCAAAACAAGCATGGCATATTTCATAGTATGCCCGATTTTCAACACACCGGGGTCGGCCAGCAAGGGAGCCAATTGCGCCAGCGCATCCTGTAGCTTTAGTTGACCGGCTGCAGGCACGGAAAACAGCGCGCCGGAATCCCCAGTAATGTGCTGCAGCGGAATATAACATGCCCGCCCTGGTGCGGTGGCTAGCGCAATGCCCACGATTTCCGCCTGCATGGAGTCCGTAGACGTGGTTGTGACAGCGAGTGCTACCTCGCCTTTTTCTTGTGCTTCAGCGATCCATTGCGTCAACGTCGGCATATCCTGCACCAGCGCATATTCCGTAGCAGTTGGCGCGGGCGCAACGCCGATGACTGCGGGTGCGGCGGGGATGACCAGGTGGAATTTGTCTTTCACCCGGCTGAGCAGCGAATGAAATCCCTGCTCGGTTAAAAACGCACCGAATTTTACCGGGTCCGGCGCTTGCAGGGCCAGTGCTTCAAGCGGCAGGGGCAATGGCGCGTTGGCATCCAGGCCGATTAATTGGTAGGAGAGCCGCGCATGGTCCACGCTTGCCATCACGGTTTCGCGGCATTTGGGTTTGGTGATTTCACCGGCGCGGGCCAGCAGCGTTTCCAGATCCCCAAATTGATTGATTAAATCCGCCGCCGTTTTCGGGCCGATGCCGCGCACGCCCGGCACGTTGTCCGATGCATCGCCGATCAGCGCCAGCACGTCGCGCACCCGTTCCGGCCCCACGCCGAATTTTTCACGCACCTGCGCTTCAGCAATGGTTTTTTGTTTCATCGGGTCCACCATCGACACACCGTCAGCGATCAGCTGCATCAAATCTTTGTCAGAAGACATGATAACGACATTCCACCCGGCTTCGCGGGCGGTGCGCGCATAGGCGGCGATCAAATCATCGGCTTCCCAATCGGCCGCCTCTACACGCGGCAGCGACATGGCGTCCACGGCGTCGCGCACCAGCTTAAATTGCGGGATCAAATCCGCCGGCGCTTCCGGGCGGTGGGCTTTGTATTCAGCATAGAGACGGTTGCGAAACGTTTGGCGGCCGGCGTCAAACACCACAACCACGGCGTCGGACGTATTGCTGTCCATGAGCTTGATGAGCATGGAAATAAAACCATACACCGCGCCCACCGGCGTACCAGCCGGGTTGGACAGCGGGGGAAGGGCGTGGTAGGCGCGGAAAATATACCCCGAGCCGTCGATCAAGGTGAGTGTGGGCATAGAAGTAGTTGTAAGTTGTCGGTTGCAAGTTGCAAGCAGATAGATAATTACTAGGGGCAACGCATTATTCACCCTTACGGTACCATGTACTTATGCTCACTGGCCCACTTCGTCTTCCCGCTTCTGGTAAACCGGCACAACAGCTGGTCGTGATTTTACACGGCTGGGGGGCAGACGGCGCAAATCTGATTGACCTGGCCGATATGTTCGCAACCGTATTGCCGGACGCACAGTTCATCGCCCCGGACGGCCCGGAAGTGTGCGACATGAACCCTTACGGCTACCAGTGGTTTTCCCTCACCGACCGTAACCCGGAGCGCATGTTCGCGGAAATCAAGCGCACGGCAGACACGCTGAATGCGTTTTTGGATGCGCAATTGCAGCATTTGCGGTTGAAACCGTCGCAGCTGGCGCTGGTGGGATTTTCGCAAGGGACGATGATGGCGCTGCACGTGGCGCTGCGCCACAAAGAGCCGATTGCCTGTGTGGTCGGATTTTCCGGGGCGTTACTGGGTGCGGAAGCCTTGGCCAGTGAAATCAGCACCCGCATGCCCGTGACCCTCATTCACGGCGCTGACGACGACATCGTCCCCTACGCCTCCCTCGCCCACGCCGAAACCATGCTCACCCGCAACGCCGTGCCGGTACAAACGCACACACGGCCGGGGTTGAGTCATAGCATTGATATGGAGGGAATTGAGATTGCGAAGAAGGCGCTGGTGCGGGGGTTTAATTAAGCGGTGCTGCGGCCAGTAACAACTTGCTGAGAGGGTGCTGTTGCTGCTATATGAGTGGCTGGAGGATTTTTATTAAATCCATTGGGTGCTTCTTCCACTGGGAAACTACCTTTAAAATTTCCTGCCAAAGTTTTCAGCTTATCGGGATTGATTTGAGCCAACATATCTTCTAATGGAAGCGTAAAATTTTTCTGCGCAAGGCCATTAATGCGAGAAAGTTCACTAAGCTGGACATCAGGTATCTGATCCAATAAACCTTCTTGTCCAAATCCCGCAATCGTAGCGCCATTTACAACCTTAGCAGCTACACCATCAGCATTACTTAGCCCAACCCCCTGAATAGTACTCCTATTTTTATTATATAATGCTTTAAAAGACATTGAAGCACCCCCACTGCTTTGATAATCCTTAACTTGAGCATCCAGTATGGCGGTTATCAATTTGGGACGAAGTACTTCACGAACTTCATCAGGAGGCATTTGTGAAATATCGGGCTGTTTATTGGTGCTTACCTCTATAAAAACCTCCGCAATTGCCTTTTGAATGGCTGCTTGGTTATCAGGTGTAGCATTATTTTTATCAAATAAAGCATTCGCCAAGGCTTCTGCATTTTTCTGGGCTTGTTCTTGTGCTTTTGTATTCCCTTTATTTAATTCAGCATTCTTATCAAAAGTAGCTGTAACCTGCT
Organism: uncultured Rickettsiales bacterium; assembly: GCA_964529155.1. Lineage (GTDB taxonomy): Bacteria > Pseudomonadota > Alphaproteobacteria > Rickettsiales > SXRF01 > CAZGVV01. The sequence goes on along the minus strand of CAZGVV010000014.1, from coordinate 28,396 downwards.
CTCTGATAGTACTCGTAATAGCCCCTTTGATAGCATATGGCGTAATAAGTTTTTCCTGCGCTTTGGTAACAGCTAATACCGAAAGCACACGCGCATCCAACTCTTGTTCGGATTCTTGTTTAATGACACCTGTTTTTGCATATTCCATGCCCTTATCGTGCACGGTCTGCTGAATTTTGCCCATCAATTGGGGATTGCTGGCTACTGGTTTCAAATCAGGATTAGCTTTAATTTCTTCTGCTACGTAGCTGGCAGCGCGACTGGAAGCACGCTCGCCAATCCGCTCCATTAATCCACCAAATCCACCTTCAAAGCCGCTGCCCAGCCACGCCAGGAATCCCATAATATAATCACCAATTTTTTCTAGCCAGCTCCCTTGGGATTTTTCAATACCCGTATTGATAGCGGCACTGGTTTTTTTGGCTAAATCTTGGTTTGTTACTATTTCAAGCCCATCAATATTAACGCCAATTTGATTAAGCTTGTCTTTGTTGTTTGTGAGTGTAGCAAGCGTTAGCTTGCTACCATTTCCAACGTCAATCGCCTCTCCCTTGAGTAGCAATTTAGATTGGCTCAAGATAGTTTTGTCGTCTGGAACCTTGTCACTGCCAATGGTTTTCCAATACGCCTTCAGCAATGGCGCAACGATTTCCACAGCGCCAGCTTTTAATGTTTCAGGGGTTACGTAGGTTTCTACCATTTCTCCATTCTACCCTAACCGCCTGAAATGTGTGTGAAATAAATATGACAACGCGTCACGGCCAATTATGACAATATAAAATTATATATTACAACACCTTGCGCGGGTCGTAGGCGTCGCGGATGCCTTCGGCGATGAAGACGATGAGGACCAGGAGGCCGGCAATCACTAAAAACCCGGTGATGCCTAGCCACGGAGCCTGGGGGTTGTTTTTGCCTTGCAGGAGGAGTTCGCCGAGGGACGGCGTGCCGATCGGCAGGCCAAAGCCCAGGAAATCCAGCGTGGTCAGCGCGGTGACGGCCCCGCTCATCACGAAGGGCAGCATGGTGGTAGCCGCAACCAAGGCATTGGGCAATACGTGTTTTATGGCAATGCGCCATTCCGGCACGCCGAGTGCGCGGGCGGCTTTGACGTAATCAAAATTGCGGGCACGCAGGAATTCAGCGCGCACCACGTGGGTTAGCGACATCCAGGAAAACAGCAACAATATGCCTAGCAGCCACCAGAAATTAGGCTCCACCAGGCTGGCCAGAATCATCAACACGAACAGCTCCGGCAAGCCGCCCCAGATTTCAATGATACGCTGGAAAATCAAATCGGTCTTGCCGCCGAAATAGCCCTGCACCGCACCGGCGAAAATGCCGATGATCGAGCTGGTGACGGTCAGCGCTAATCCGAATAGCACGGAGATGCGGAAGCCATAAATCAACCGCGCCAGCACGTCGCGTCCCTGGTCGTCAGTTCCCAGCCAATTGTCGCCGGTGGGTTTGCCGGGGGCGGGTTTGAGCGTGGCGTAGTTGATGCTATAGGCGCTGTAGGGAATGAGCGGCCACACGGCCCAGCTTTTGGCGGTATCGAGCTTGCCCTGAATGAACGGATCGCGGTAATCCGCCTCGGCGTCAAAATCGCCACCGAAATATTTGTCGGAATAGTATTGCATGACCGGAAATAACACCTTGCCGTGGTAGGTCAGCACGATGGGCTTATCATTGGCGATAAACTCGGCGCAGAGCGTCACCACAAACAGCGCCAAAAATACCCACAGGCTGTAAAACGCCCGTTTATTAGCGCGAAACAATGCAAAGCGGCGGCGGGTAAGCGGCGAGAACATTAGGTGGCTGCTCCGTAGCGATGCTGGGTGAACCACTCCTGTATGCGCTGCATCACCTCCGGCCAATGGCGTACCAATGCGTGGTTGCCGCTGGGATAAAGGGTGACTTCATGGGCGATGCCATGCCTGGAAAGCGCTTCTGACAGGCGCTGGGTGTGGCTTACCCGCACCCTTTCATCAGTGTCACCGTGCAGCAGGAGCAGCGGCACGTTTTTTAATTGCTCCGGCCAATATACCGCAGAGCGTTTGCGGTATTCTGCTTCGCGCGCTTCGCCTTCCCCGGCAATAAGTTGCTGGTGGACCTTAGTTTCCGTGTCCGGACGCTCTATACGTGACGTAAGTAAATCGCTGGGAGCGGCAATGGATGCAGCCGCACGCAAATTTGCCCCGGCTTTGATCGCCAGATAGGTCATCATGCCGCCGCGTGAATGGCCCATCATGAAGGCGTTATGGCGATCATACCCCGGGTGATGAGTGGCGATGTCAAGCAATGCCAGCACGTCACCGACATCGGCGCCGCCAAATTCTTCCACGCCTTCTCCACCGTCATTCCCCCGGTAATTAGAAGCAAATACCAGATACCCCGCCTGCGCCAACGGCGCGAAGACACGCACCACCTGGTGCAGCGCAAGCTTGCCGTATTCCCGGTTGCCGCCGCGATTGTACAGAATGATCGGATGATGTCCGGGTGTCATCTGCGCCGGTGTCACCAGGATGCCGGTAATACGCAGCCCGTCATTTTTGTAGACTATGTGGGACGCTTCCACACCCTCCAGCGCCGCATATTTCTGCTCCAATTGCCGGTATACTGCTTCAGGCATCGCCCCTTCTGAAAATGCTTCGCGCATGGTTTCATAGGGCGGAGGGCTATAGGGCGTGAGGGAAATCAGGCGGGAATCGAACAGGTTCATGCCGCCCTCCGCTCAAAATCAATGCGAGGATCAACCAGCATATAGGTGATGTCGCCGAGCAAGTTAAATATCAGGCTCAACAGCGTAAAAATATACAGCGAGCCAAACATCACCGGATAGTCGCGGTCAATCACCGCTTCATATCCCAGCAATCCCAGCCCGTTGAGAGAAAAAATAATCTCAATGAGCAGCGCGCTGGAAAACAAAATGCGGATGATGGCAGAGGGAAAACCGGAAATCACGATCAGCATGGCGTTGCGAAACACGTGGCCGTATAGCACTTGGCGCTCGGTTAAGCCCTTGGCACGGGCGGTGGTGACGTAGAGTTTGTGAATCTCATCCAGGAAGCAGTTTTTGGTCAGCAATGTAAGGCTCGCAAAGCCGGAGATGACCATAGCGGTGATAGGCAGTGCCATGTGCCAGAAATAATCCGCAATACGCTGCGGCCAGGAAAAACTCTGCCAGGCATCGGAGGTGAGGCCCTTGAGCGGAAACCAATGCAGGTAATTCCCCCCGGCGAACAGCAAGATAAGCAGGATGGCGAACAGAAAGCTTGGGATTGCATAGCCGATGGTAACAGCAATAGAGGTCCACGCATCAAAGGCGGAGCCTGCACGCACGGCCTTGGCGATACCCAGCGGAATGGAAATCAGATACACTAACAATGTCGTCCATAAGCCAAGCGAAATGGTCACCGGCAAGGTTTGACCGATGAGCGAGATGACACTGCGGTTGCGGTAAAAACTTTCACCGAAATCAAAGCGCGCATATGCACCGATCATTTTCAAAAACCGCGTGGTGGGCGGTTGATCGAAGCCATACATCTTCTCGATTTTTCCCACGAGTTCCGGGTCCAGCCCATGCGCGCCGCGATAGGCCGATTGCATGGCAATGGGTGCCGTAGCCGCCAGGTCTGAACCGCCACCGCTCAGACGCGCCGTTGCACTGGCGGAATTGGCGTCGAGCGTGGTGAGGCTGGCGATCATTTTTTCCACCGGCCCGCCGGGCGCGGCCTGGACGATCAGGAAATTAAGCAGCATGATCCCAAACAAGGTGGGGACCATCAGCAAGATGCGGCGGAGGATGTAGGCAGACACACGGCGAATATACGAAAAAATCCGCTATTGCCAAAGGGTTTTACGCGGTGTAAGCAAATTAACGTTTTCTATTCTGGTTTATCCGGGCCATTAGCTCAGTTGGTAGAGCAGCTGACTCTTAATCAGCGTGTCGCAGGTTCGATTCCTGCATGGCCCACCACGCTTCGCCCTAGTGGAGTCGAAATAGAACCATTTGGCATTTTTGACACAGTAAAGTAAGTTCATCTCCTATTTTGAGGTGAACGATGACTTGCGAAGTATGCGTAATAAATAGGAAAGCTGTTGTAATGGCCGCAGATAGCGCGGTCACGCTTTCTGTTTATGACAAAGATTTAGGACAGCAGAAACGATATTTGAAATCAGCAAATAAGATTTTCCAGCTATGCTCAGATTCCCCAATTGGAATGATGGTATATGGAAATGGTAGCTTGAATGGAATTCCATGGGAAGTGGCCGTAAGGGAATATAGGTTTGAAAAACAAAATTCCTTCCAGACTGTGCCAGAATATGCTGAAGATTTTATAGCCTATCTGGAATCAAACGCACTTATTAGATCTGGCGCTGATTATTCTGCCGATAGCAATACTCTCGCATATTTAACTCATTTTACTCTCGATGGCGCAATTAAAAACGCAAAAGAGCAATCATATATCAATGATGAAATTATCGCCATGCTACAACAGCATACTGATGAAGATGCTGTGGGTAATTTTTCTACTTCAGAGATAGAAGAAATTGCTCAATCACATAGAAATATTTTTGAAGGTGCTTTAGCGCATTTTGTAACCACGTATGCGGACAATTCGAAGATTGGCGAAATCACAATAGATGCGATGGCAGTTGCATTAGTAAAAGCTGCAATCTCGATTAGAACGCAAGAATATGCGGGCATGGTTTTCTGCGGATTTGGAAAGGAAGATTTATTTCCAAGCCTTGTCGAATATCACCTTCCGGGGTATGTATTTAAGAAGTTAATTCGTAAGCAACATGAGAGTGTAAAAATAACGTCTAATCATAGGGCTGAGTTAAAACAATATGCAATGGCAGACACTATCCATGCTTTTGTGCAAGGAACAAATTTTGCTTACTTCCAAAAATCAGTTGCAAGTTTTAAGGAGTCAATGGTTGGACTTGCAGATGCAATAATAACCGGAGTAGGCGATCAATATGAAATCGATAAATCTGAAATTATCGATAAAATTATCCCATTATTAGAAACCAGTTACAAGAGTTTTGAGGATGAATTTAAAAGATCAATTCTAGGTGATGTTAGAGGCGCCAGGGATACCTTCAGGCAAACCATCGATTCGCTTTCGGTTGAGGAAATGGCAGATTTGGCAGAAAATATGGTTTCTCTTGAGTCTCTTAGAGAAAAAATGACGCAACCATCACAGTCTGTTGGAGGCCCTGTTGATGTGGCTATTATTAGCAGACATGATGGTCTTATTTGGGTTAAACGTAAGCATTATTTTGACCCAAAGCTAAATGTAAGGTATATTGGAAAACTGATGGGGCATTATGCACAAACCTAATACTACGCACTTCAGTCCCGCTTCAAAAGCAGATGCTCAAAGATTTGTTGAGCTTCCGGCAAATCTAATGCGTATTGCTGAACAGCAGTCTTATCCAAAAGTACCGAAGCCGGATGATAGCCGCTCTAGGTTAGATAAAATCTTTTCTTCCGTGAGCGCTTCTCCAGATAAAGAGAAGAGATAGACTCAAGAAGCCTGTGTTTTCTTGAATATAAAAAACATTATCCCAATATGGTGCAATCCCTCTAGAAATTTATACTCTCGGTTCGATGTTATTCCACTACAGACCACCACGCTTCGCCCCGATGGGGCTACGCGTGGCGCTGCCATGGGGAGCACCAGCGACTTGGGCGACGCAGTACCCGGCGAAGCCCAACGGGCGAAGACGGGCTGGAGCAGTATATGTGGTATGTCTACATCCTCAAAAGTATACACAACTGCACAACACACAATTCCCCGCACCTTTCTCGCCACGTACCACGCCCTTAAACACTCAAGCGGTAGGATATGCGGCCGCCTATCAACAAGATCAGGTTCTTTGGTTAAAAAAACTCCATGCATTGCCAGAAATACAAGGACAAGGGATAGGCAAAAAATTGGTGCATGCTCTTGTTGAGGCATTTCCCGACTCTCAAGAAATACGATTGCTGGTAAATCGCGATAACCTACCAGCACAGCAATTCTATATACGGCAGCATTTTGTTCAAAAGAACGAAGTTTCCGTGCAAATGGGAGATTTTAAATTTGTCGACTTGGTATTTTCCAAATCATTACAACGGAAGGAGTAGATCATACTCTCATCCCGAAGAGATAACTTACCCAACTAAATTTTTGGCGAGAATCCCATACCATGGGAGGAATGCTTGTTACATAACGCCGACTTTTCTGATTCGAATATGGTAACACCTTTGCTGTCCAGCGCAGTACGCAAATGAGGGCTTAGCTCGACATCCCCGCACAGATAAATATGTGAAGGAATCCCATTTTTTTCTTGGCAGTGGTTGCGTCCGTTGGCACTCTTAATTTCCATGAAGGTATTATAATCCACAACTTGTTTGGTATCAGTGACATTGGCGATAACCAAGTGGCAGGTGCCCCCAAATCCTTCTCCTTGGTGAATCAAAAACGAGGCGAGGGTTTTATCGCTGCCATTTTCTAAGTAGCAACGCTGTACCCATTCGGGATTAGTGGGGGGCGGTAATTGCGCTATTACTGCATTGATAGAGGTGATAAATTTTGAAAAATCCATGCCGGGATAGGCGCGATGCTGAATATCTTCCGGTGAAGCAGAGAATACATTGGTACGTTTTTTTACACCCCATTCGTCTCCTAAAGACAAAAACCAGCCACCATCTGAACTAAACGCGATAAAGCTCATGGCTTCCTTGATTAAGCGGCGCAGGCGCGTCTCATCCAGCTTGCCGGGAATTAAGCGAATAAACTCATTTTCGCTAATGAGCTTTTTTGTCCGTTGCTCGCCGAAAGTGCGCATCTCATACACTTCCTTTTCCCGCTCATGCCGCACCACCTTAAACATGGTGTCCACCAATGCCCGAAATAGAATCTGACGAGGTTGGTCAGTGGCAAGGCAATGATCAGTAAACCAGTGCTTTATGGTTTGCTGAGTGAGCTTGCCTTTTTCGTCAATCTCGGCATGTAAGCGAGTCGTTTCCTCGACACTTACTACACCGTTCATAAGCGCCATTTCTACCAGCGCTTTCAGTTGTCCAGGCACAAAGGCCTTCTTGTCATTGAGTGATACAAAAATATTAAGCACTTTTTGAATTGGGATTTCGTTATCAATCGTTCCCGCAGCGATCACCTGCCGCAACAGATCCCCACGAATATGTTGCTTATTGAAATAATAATCGGCTAACCGCAACACATCATGGTTACCGACAAATCCTATAGTAGGAGCTACTTGCGCCTGAAGCCTGCCCTTGGTGTCGGAAAACCAGGTGTTATCCTGATCCCAAAATTCTTTGACAAAGGGCTGAAAATAAATGGAGTTATAAACATGATCCATATATCCGCCCGTATGAAGGAACTCGCCTATATTTTGTCCTAGTGTTTCGCCTATTATAAGTGCCGGTTTCCTGTAGTGCAGCTGGCAAAGTTGGTCAACATAAGGAATGATTTCGGCGTATAATTCGCGTGGCATTTTACCCGCAGCGTCTATACGAAATCCCTCAAACCCCAATTGGCCAATTATAATATTCGCCATTGGTTTTAAGTATTCGGTAACGATCTCGTGGCGCACGGTGGGATCATTATAGTTAAATTCCAACACATCATCCCATGACTGGCCGGTGGCTCGGTAATTTTCATCGCGCCCAAAAAAGACAAAATTGCCGTTAGCATGCCGCTTAAACCAATGCGGCTTCTGTTCTACTAAAGGATTATCTACCGCCACATGGCGCATAACAAAATCATAGAGCGGGGTAAGTCCTTGCGCACGCGCCGTGTCTGTGTAACTGCGGATATCTTCATAATCCGCTTTCTTACGTTCTTCTGCATTTAGTCCATTTGATGCATGCGCCGAAATCTTCGGATTAATGGTGAAAGAGCGCGTTGCATAAGGACTGCCTGCTTTGGAGTGCAGTTTCTTATCCTCTCCTGCACCTTCTCCCAGCACGCGAGTGATTTCTTTTTCTGACCACTCAATGCTCTGGCATGGCTCAAATAACGGATTCACCCATACGCTGGTAAATCCCATATTTCTAATTCTTGGCAAATCCGCTTTCATGGCCCGAATATCCGCATAATGCAGCGGAAATTGATTATAACTGCGCAATCGCCCCATCTGCTTGCTACGCGGACGCACTACCGTAAAGGTATCTGGTCTTTGCTCTTCTTCCGGCATTATTTTCCTTACTGATACTTATTTGAGTATTTTAATATTAATTTGGCGCTCGACAGCTTTTTTTGCCGCCAACCCCTTCTATAAAATCCGGTTCTGGTTGAAATAAAGCCACAGGGCGAATTTGTCGTAGGGCGTGATATTGGTCAGGCACATTACCTCATCACGGGTGAAAAACTGGAACGCCGCGCCTTCCTCCAGTTTAATGTCATGAGTTAACGCTGATGAAAGCTGGACCACAAAGAAATACCGATCAATCATTTTGGGTGAGTCGGCTTTTACATTGAAATTGATATTGATAAATTTTCGAACATTGGCTTGCGTAAATACCAGGCTAAGCTCTTCCCTCAGCTCACGGAACAAAGCGTCTTCGGGCGACTCTTCGCCATCTATAGCTCCACCAAAACAGCCCCAATGGTGCGGAAAGAAAATCTCTTCCTTATCATCACGCAGCTGAAGCAATACGCGCCCGTCCTCATGCATTATAATGGCCGCCACCGCGGTTTTAGGCGTAAGCAGCGAGGTAGCATTCAAAAAAATCGTGGATACCGTGAAGTTATCGGTCATGCCACCAGGCTCCTCAAAAAGGCGTCTATACCCTGATCAATGGTTCGCTGACGCTGCTGGGGGAACATGCCGAGCAATTTCGCGGTATTAAAATGCCGGTGCGTAATGGCCATGGCACGCGGCTTGCGGATGATTTTTACTTCGTTCTTCATGTGTTTTTGAATATAGGCTGCGATGTCCGAAAACCGCCAGGACACGCCACTTGCCACATTAAATACGCCGGTAATACGTCGTTGGTAAGCGCTGAGAATAAGCGCGGCGAAGTCATCGATATAAATATGATCGCGGTATTCTTCACCTTCGCCGAACAGGGTGATTTCACCTTGCGCCTGGGCCGTGCGAATGAAACGGTTGATGCTGTAGGAATGATGGGTGTCCTCCTTGCCGTAAATGGCGCAGGGCCTGAGTATCGTGAGCTTCTCCGGAGCGATGTGCTTTTGGGCATAATGCTCGCGCATTACGTGCATGGTGCCATAGAGATCATACGGGCAAGGCACGGTTTTCTCGTCGATGATGTCATAGGACATGCGGTAGACTGCATCGGAGCTGACATAGATAAACTGCGCAACAGAGCGGTTTTTAATGCCCGCAAGCACATGATGTATCATATGCACGTTCTTGAGGGTTAACTCGCCCGCATCGCCCTTTTCCGGCGTGTAGGCGGGCAGAAAAATAACGGTATCACCCTCTGACACCATCTCGGAAACGGCCGAAACGCAGTCTGGTGATGTGAGGTCAAGAGCGGCTGAGGAAGAGGCAACATGGGCAATGCCCTGCTGTTTAAACAGCGCGGTAAGCGCCTTGCCGACAAAACCGGAAGCGCCAAAAATAATGGTTTTATTCCCCATGGTCTGCGCGCCCCAACACACAATGCAGGAAGGTGTTTCCTTCTATGTTCACCAATCGATATGGATCAATTATAATCTTCCCGCGCATGGATGCCGTAAGCGTCGGCCAATCGGCGTTTTTAAATTCATCCCACGGCGTCATGACGCACAGAATATCGGCGTTTTTTACTGCCTCTTGCGGCGTGCTGCAGAATATCATTTTTTTGTTGGTGATAAGTTCTTTCACCACCGGGTCATAGACGCGAATGGCAACATCAGGCAACGCTTCGAGCAGCTCTACAGCCGGCGAGTTTTTTACCGAATGGGTGTTTTCTTTATACGCAAGGCCAAGGATGGCAACGGCGCATGAGCGGTTCTTTGTATCGTAATGTTCGAAGAATTTACGGATGGACCATTGCTTGCGGTAACGTGAATGCTCCATATATGCCATGGGCACCGTGACTTTAGCGCCCATTTCATAGCCAATATGCGACACGGTTTTCAGATCGCGCTCAATATTACCGCCAGAAAGCCCAAGCCCCGGCGAGATATACGCATGCTGCCCAATCCGTTTGTCGAGGCGCAGCGAGGGAATGATTTCCTGCCAGTCAGCACCGATTTTCTCACATACCTCAGCCAAGGTATTGGCCGTGCACACTTGCGCCGCCAAGAATAGATTAATCGCGGTTTTAGCAAGCTCGGCGCTTTCATAGCGCATGGGCAATAAGGGGCAGCCATAGGCCTGCAGGTGGCTGGCCAGGGCCGGATGGAGGGGTGCTGACGGGTCAGCACAGCCAATAATATAACGCTCAGGAAAAAGCGCGCGCTCCATGGCGCGGCCGAAAATCAACGTCTCCACCTGATAATACACGCGCGATGGTACACGCTGGATGCTACGGGTAAACCCTGGCGGCACCTGACATAACACCACCAGTAAGGCCTCTGGCGATAGGGCGGCATTCACTTCATCGATCATCGCACGCACGGGCGAGAGGTCGCTTAACGCCTGATCATCGGTGGGCACATCAAGCGAGATATAGACGATATCACAGCGCGCTAAATCGGCGCTTGAAGTAGTGAAGCGGAGCCTGTCTTTGTGGGCCACCAGCATGTCGGCAAGGTCTGGCTCATTGATATGCGTACGCGAAGCCTGCAGCTCAGCGATAATCTTTTCATGCGGATCAAAGCCAACCACCTGAAACCCTTTATGCGCCGCCGCAACCGCGCTATTGAGCCCCAGATGAGTCATGCCGGCATAGCCGATGGTGGGAGTATGTGCCATGCTATACTCTCGTGTTTTGATGATATTCGGGGTGATTTTTTTTGTGTAATAACGCAGCAACCTGCTGACCTGGCACAGGTATGCTATACTCAAATATTTTATCAGGATCTTTTCTATTCACCGCCATAAAGCGCGCTTGATCTTCATAGCGCATAAAACATGTGAGTGCGCCATTGGGTCCGTAAACGTTGGTATCCAGGCAAAGGCGGTAGTCTTTTTGCCCATCAGCAATGATACTACCACTAGGAGCCTGTGCACTGCCATTTTCTGAAATGATGGACGGGATTTCAGAAGGTGTATGACCGTGTACAACAATATAAGGGCACTGAGGTAAAGGTTCCTCGCGCCATAGGAATGGGTTTCGTATCATCAGAAAATCCAGATAATCTTTCCCTTCCAGCTTAGATGCATTTTCACCAATTCCCTGTTGCTCCAATGTTTTATCCGGGTGAATGCCAGCATGGGTGAACAGATAATCGCCAAGAATCAGGTGGCTGTTGGAATATATATCGCGGAAGAACCGTTTGTGTGCTTCAGGAACTGCCTGTTTCAATTGCTCCAATACGTTACTAGCTTCTTTCGGATCGGTTTTAATAGCGTTCAATACATCATCACTGATGTTTGGGAGATAGTTTTTTATGGTTGTATGGCCGCCACCGCTATTCATCCATGCGCTAAGGCCCTTGATCCTCAAACTACCATCTGAATCTGTCACGCACTGGGTATGATCGTTTGGATTGGGGGGATCGTTTGGATTAGGGGGATCGCCGATAATTTTGTCAGTTATGAAAGGTGCATTCAATACCCGTGAAAAATATTCGTCATGATTGCCGCATAAAAGGGTAACAGCTACATCGTTATGCGTGCTCATCTCCTTTTTAAAATGAAGCAACCTGTCAATGGTTTCAGGTCCGCTGGTGCCCCGGTCAATGTAATCACCGATAAAAATAACATGTTTTGTAACGTCAGAGGGCAAATCCTTAATTTTTGCTTTGATTGCCTGGAGCAACGGGGCAAGCAATTCATGCTGCGCATGAATATCGCCAATAGCAAACACAGCGGTCTTTGGCGGCAGCTGCGCATTACGCCATGAAGAATTAGGTAACGCGCTCATGCAACAGACTCGCTCAATCGCGAAAGAATAGCCATTAATTCACCGTCCCACGCTAAATCGGTGGGGTGTTTTTTCTCAATGAGGTGCTTAAAGTGCGCGTATTCCACCTGCCACGTGGGATCAGGTTGGGTAAGCGTCTCGGTTATTTCGGTTGGCCGTCCGGAGGGAAGAACGCGGGTGCGGTGCGTGAAGGTCGCCGGGCCCCATTTGCACAGCGATTCAATGTGAGCACTGCCTTTTTCCGCCAGAATGTCGCAGGTGAAATGATTGCGCCACATCAGCAAGGTCATCTCCAATTCAATGCGCAACGCCGGGCTTTGCATCAGGGCGACGACATGGTCCGGCGCGCGGTTCTCAAAACGATTCGCAGAAACAATGTTCCACGCGCCGCTTTTGATACCATCACCGAACCAAAAAGCGCAGGTATCAACCAGATGCGAACCTAGATCAGGCAGCACACCGGCCCCTTGGTCACGCCACGCGCTGTCACGTACCAGACGGGCGGTGCCATTGCCATAGAACATGCGGCAGCTGTATATGTTACCCAGTTCCCCGGAACGTATCAACGCCGCCATACGTGCAAAATGCGGCTCAAAGCGGTGGTTATAGGCCGTATAGCACACGGCATTATGTTGCCGTGCCAGTGCGGTCAATCGTTCAAAAACCTGCGGGGAATCCATCCATAGCGGCTTTTCTACCAGCACATGCTTGCCATGCCGCAGGCAATATTCCAGCATCTTGGATTTTGGTTCATCCGGTATACAGGCCAGCACGGCGTCGTAAGCATCAAGCGGTACGTCTTCGATGTTTTTATAATGAGCATCCGGGATATGGGGATCGACATATGCAACGAAATCGGGGCCGCAAATGTCTTTGCGTTTACGCCCCTGAACACCCATTCCCGCAATAATTACCCGCATAAATACGCGTTATGCAATGGCGGTTTTTTTGCCGGGAACACACTGCTTGAAGAAACCGCTACCGGGTGCCTCTTCTGAAGCATCTGACTTATTCTCATAATATGCCAGCTGTTCAATGTGACGCAGCTTCTCCAGCACGTCCTTGGGGCGGATGGGGATATTGCCATCATATTCGCATTCACAGGCGGCGGCGATAGAGCCCAGGATACATGCCTGCGCCAGCGATCCGGATGCCAACATGGTAAGCGTAGCATAGGCAAGCAACGCATCCCCTGACCCTACAGCATCTTTTACCTCATTGGCGAAGCTATCGACAGAATGGTAAAAATCATCATTCAGGAAAAATATACCGCGTGAGCCAAGTTTCAATATCACGCTTGCGCATTCGGTTTTTTCTTTTACCAAGATCGCTAGCTGACCGATATTGGAGTCCTGATCAGCCAGCGCAAAACGCGCCTCGCGTTCATTCGGCGTTACCAGATCAAATCCCTGAAACTCAGTGATATTCCCCCAGCGCGATGCCACCTGGCTATCGGCGACCTTGAAAACGTTTTCGGGAATCGCTGCGGCTAGTTTTGGAATGGTTACTTTGTTAAAAATACCATGGCGGAAATCGCTGAATACAACGCAATCTGCTTTCTCAGATACGATCTTTTCTTCGATCTGTTCGGCGATCTTAGAGGAAATAGGGGTATTATCCAGTGTGTCGATTTTAAGCAACCGGTAGCCACCCGCAATGATAGCATTTTTGTGCGTAGTCGGGCGGTTGGGGTCAATAACGGCGCCCACCTTAATGCCGCTATCACGCAGCGTATCCAGCGTGAATTTTCCCAGAAGATCATTCCCAAGCACCGTGGTAAATGTCACTTCCGCACCCGCCGCTTTCATGTGTTGCGCTACAATTCCTGCCCCGCCAACGTAATCATCATGCCCGTCATAGAGCACACTGAACGTAGGGGTTTTGGTATTACCGCCAATTAAATTAGTGCGGGTATAGGTATCGATAATGGTATCACCGACCACATGCACTTTGAACCCGGAAAGCTTCTTCAGGGTCTGACGCAGCACGTCAAAATTAATGCTAAACTGCGACATCAGGCTTAACAGCTTCTCAATCTGCAGCGAAGGCAAATGCGTATTTAGAAACTTTGTTGAAGAATATACAACGTCGCCTGGCGTAAAAATCATCTCGCCACCGTAGGTTTCCAAGGCGCTCATCTCATCCTGTGTCGCTTTGGGCATATTGTCAGAATATTCAAACCCTTTAGCAAAGAAATCCGGTTTTATTTTTGCGATACTTTCCAGCGGCGTTGGGTTCTGGTCTATGACCACATAATCCACCATATCAAAGGCCGCAAGACTTAGCGCACGCAGATTTTCCGGCACATGGGGCCGGTACGTACCCTTGGTAATATGTTTGTCGCTCGTGAGGCTGACCACCAGAATGTCAGCCTTGGATTTTGCATAGGCCAAATGGCGGATATGCCCGGGATGAACCACATCAAAGCAGCCGTGGCAGATGATGACTTTCTTTTGACGCGGAAATTCACCAATACACGCCAGCAACTCATCCGTGGTTTGAATCTTGTGCCGATAATTCCTATGCAATTCATCCGACATGGCAAAAACCTTTTTTAATAGTGTCTAGGCACTTTTGAGATATTTAAACCAGGTTTCAGTAGCCTTAGAGATCGTTTCTGGATCCCACAAAGGAGCATTCTTCCACCGCTCAATATCCGCCAGCATTTTTTTGACACCGTCTTCAAACGGTATCTCGGGCACCCAGCCCAACATATTTTTGCTTTTGGTAATATCCGCAAAAGTAACATCGGGTTCGCCCGGGCGCTTGGGCACATACTGCACATTGCCACCCAATAATTCAACCAGATAGTTAATGCTTTGAGGATTTCCTGCGCCGATATTAAAGCGCTCGCCACACTGGCCTGCTTCGGCTGCAGCCAAAAAAGCTTTTGCTACATCAGTAACATAGATAAAATCACGCGACTGCGTGCCATCCCCTACCACGGTGAAGGGTTTACCCGCGAGCTTTTGCTTCAGAAACACGCCAAAAACTGCCCCATAGACACCCGTGGTCCTTACACGCGTGCCGTAGGCGTTAAAAATACAGACCGCATTGACCGGAAGACGGTAGACCTGCCCCCAATGAAACACCGCCTGCTCGCCCAAATATTTCGACAGCGCATATGGGTATTGCGGGCGGATCGGGTGATGCTCATTGGTCGGCGTATCTGCCAGCCCGTAGCAGGAGGAAGAAGAGGCATAGACGAATTTTTTGACATTGGCATGGCGTGCGGCTTCTAACACCCGCACCGTGCCCTGAACGTTGGTTTGCATGTATTGAATGGGGTGTTCAATTGAGGGAACAATATCGCCAATCCCTGCCAGATGAAAACAATAGCTAGCACCTTCGAAAATAGCGCTATCAGGGGCAAGCGTGTTAATGTCTAGCCATTCACAGCGGAGTTTTTTGTTAGAGGCGTGCTGCTCCAGATTCGATTTATGCCCGCCTGAGAGATTATCGATAACGCGCACCTCATGGCCGCGCTCCAACAATAAATCCACAAGGTGACTACCAATAAACCCCGCGCCGCCCGTGACTATGCTAATCATGCGGCATTAATCCGCTTGAGGCGCTTCACGTTAAAATAACGGTCATCTTCAAAGCTCATAGGAATCAGGCCTTGCTTAAAGGCTGCGCAGAGATCACGAATCGCATCTTCCACGGTTCGCTTCGGCACAAAACCCAGTGCATTTTTTATCTTATCTGAGTTGATGTGGTAGGAACGCAGATCATCGCTTGGCGTTGTCACGATCTGCAGATCTTTTTTCTCAGGAAATTCTTTCTCTACCACTTGCTTCACCAGCTTAGCGATATCCATGATCGACATATTCTGGTTGCCGACATTGAAGGTTTCATTAGCAACCTTGGCAGCAGGAGCTTCCATCAGCAGCTTTACCACATCGCAATAGTCCTGGATATGCAGGTTCGGGCGCAACTGACTACCACCGAACACCGTGATTTTATTATTCATCACCGCATGATTAGTAAGAATATTAACGGAAAGATCCAGCCTCAGGCGCGGGGCATATCCACACACCGTGGCAGGGCGGAAAATGACGCCGACGAATGTGTCATCCGTATGTTTTTTGAGCAGGGGCTCGCATAATCCCTTGTATTTATTATACAGCGTGAGCGGCACCAGCGGGTGGTCTTCGGTAACATCGGGCTGATCAGACACCCCATACACGGAGCTGGAAGAGGCGTAGATAAAGCGGGAAATGCCTGCTTTTTTCGCGGCCAGCACCATCGGCTCAAATGCATCCATGTTCACGCTGGTGGAGAGCGCTTCGTCCAGCTCAAAGCTGGCATCATTGGAAATACAGGCAAGACTTATGAAAATTTCATGCCCGGCGCATTCTGCTTCCAACCGCTGTGCATCGCGAATATCGCCCTGGATCACCTTGAGGTTAGGGTGGTCAGTAGGCAAAAAATCGCTGCCAAAATATAACACGTCATAGACGGTTACTTTGTGCCCTGCATCAAGCAGTTGCGGCACAAGCCTGCTACCGCAATAGCCTGCTCCGCCGGTGATAAATATGTTTTTCTTTTCCATGTTCTTTACTCGATTCTTATCGTTACAGATTATTGCAAAATTTAGGCATATTGTTTTTTAGGAGCAGGCACGTCGGATAAATCATACCCTGATGCAAGAGCGTCATTGTAAAACATCTGCACGGTTTCCCGCGAAAATTGATTCAAATCTTTGCCAAACAAACCGGCTTTTTTCAAAAGATCCGGCGTAACGGTGATGATATGGCACCCCGCCTGATCCGCCTGCACAATGTTCAGGGCCTCGCGTGGGCTAGCCCACAGCAACTTGGATTTCGGCTTGCTCTGCGCAATAACTACGGCTTCACGCATGAGTGGCATGGGGTCAATTCCCGTGTCGGCAATGCGTCCGGCGAATACAGAGATAATCGCGTCTGAGTCCGGGTGAAGGGCTTCAGTAACTTCGCGCACCTGGTTAAGCGTCAGAATGGCGGTAATATTGCATGCAATCCCATCATCCGACAGTGTTTTGATCAGGGGCGCGGCACTTTCCCCTTTCGTGTTGGTCACGGGAATCTTGACACTCACATTTGCACCCCAACGCGCAATTTTTCTGGCCTGCCACTGCATTTCAGCAAAATCATCGGAAAATACTTCAAGTGACAGTGGTGCACCGCCTACAATTTCCAGCGCTGCTTTAGCAAACGCCTCATAATCGGTCACCCCGGCCTGACGCATAAGCGTCGGGTTGGTGGTGAAGCCTTTGATCAATGGATTCTGCTTGCTTTTGCGTATGCTCTCCAGATCAGCACCATCTGCGTAGATGTGAACATTAAGTGCATGTATATCCGTCATAATAACTACCTTTGTAAAATACAGAAACTGGCCTGCTGCAAATTTTCTGTTCGGATATTAACATTAAAATCAGGAGTTTCAACATAATGATAATCAATAAATACCGGCTCACAACCGGCGGCAATTGCTGCACATACATCACTATACCGGTCACCGACCATAAAAGATTGCGCCATATCCAGCGCAAATTCCTGCTGGGCGGCCAGTAACATCCCTGGTTTGGGTTTTCGGCATGCGCAGCCTTCTTGCTGCGTATGTGGGCAGGTATAAATTTTTGTGATCGGTAACGCGGCAAGCACTGTGTGGTGCATTTGCTCAACTATTTCGCGTGAAACCAAGCCATTTCCAATATCCGGCTGGTTCGTGACAACAAACAGCAGAAAATCCGCCTTTACCAATGCGTCACAGGCTTCTTTCACACCCGGCAGCAGCTCAAATTCAGACAACGCTCTGGGCGCGTAAGCCTTGCCATCTATAACCTTTGAGCGATTAATTACTCCATCGCGATCCAGGAAAACAGCCTTGTACCGCGCATCTACCATTTGGTTTTATGTTGTTGCAATACCGGATGCGAGACCAGGCAATGCCATACTACCGCCTGAAAAGCTTCAGAATGCGGTGTCACGCGGTTCTCATGCGCTTGCGGGATAAGCACGCACACATCGGCTTTCTGGTGTGTGTAACCGTCCGGTCGGCCAACAATCCCGAACACTTTAGCGCCGACAGATTGAGCAAAATCAATCGAATGCACAAGGTTCATGCTTACATTTTTCTCTGCGTTTCCGCCGCCTACCGAAAATATAAAAATCGCGTCTTTTGCCGTGAGTTTGCTGGTACGCAACCAGCCTGCAAAGACCGTTTCCCAACCCTCATCGTTCGTTCGGGCCGTCAGTTCCGAAACGTTATCGGTTGGTGCGTAGGTTTCAATTTCGCAGAGCTTCCGAAAATCATTCACGGCATGGCTGGCGTTACCCGCACTTCCGCCCACCCCTAATATGAACAAACGCCCCTGCCGTTGTTTTAATTCCGCCAGATTACGCGCCAGCAAATCCACCTTACCAATATCAATTTTCTGGCAAATTGCCTGAGCTTCCTGAAAAAATTCAGATACAAAAGACGGTAGCGCTTCCTCTACAGGTTTCAATACGGCAGACATAGCTATCTCCTTTAGTGTGTGCGGTAAAACTGGTTTATTTTCTCGGCGACAAAGGCAATTTGATCTTGCGTCAAATGCTGGTGGTGCGGCAATGCCAGCACCTTATCACATTGCGCTTCGGCTACAGGAAAGTCACCTTTCTTGTAACCGAGCTTTTCGGCTGCTTTATGCATATGCAGTGGGGTGCCGTAATACACCAGCGACTCTATCTGATGTTCCTGCAGATACGCTTTCAGCGCATCGCGTTTTTCCACCTGCGGAATAAACATCACGTAGGAATCCACATAGCCTTCGGCTGTGCGTTCCGACGGAATAAATACCTGCGGCGCGGTGATGAGCTCACGGTAAAGATTGGCATTCCTGCGTCGTGCTGCAATGACATGGTTGAGCTTTTTTAGCCGTATTTTCAGCACTTCGGAATGCAGCACATCCAGGCGGCTGTTGACCCCATACATCACCACATTATCGCGCGATTCAAGCCCATGGTTGCGGTACAAGCGCACTTTGCGGGCAATTTCATCATCATTCGTAAGCAAAAGGCCGCCATCACCCAGAGCATTCAGGTTTTTCAGCGGATGACAGGATATGGAGCCCGATACACCAAACAGGCCGCCATGCACATTTTTATAATAGCTGCCCATGGCCTGCGCAGAGTCTTCCAGCAGGATAAGGTTGTGTTTTTTACATATGCTCAGGATGGCATCCATATCGCACATTTTCCCCGCCCAATGGACGGGCATGATCGCTTTGGTTTTTGGGGTAATCTTTGCTTCGATCTTGGCAGGGTCCATGAGCCCGTCATCCCCCACATCCACAAACACCGGCGTGGCCCCCACATGCACAATAGAACCTGTTGTTGCGACAAATGAGATAGGCGGATGCAGCACTTCATCGCCCTTACCAACACCGGCCGACCACAGGCTCAGCATGAGCGCATCGGTTCCTGAATTCAGACCAACACAGTGCTTTGCACCGCTGAATTGCTCCACCTGCTCCTCAAATTCTCGCAGCTCCGGTGTAAGCACCAGCGCGCCTTTAGCCAGCGTGTTTTCGATGCATGCCATCAACTCCGTTTTTTCTTCTTCAAAACGTTGCCGCAAATCAATAAACGGTACTTGCATAACAATTTCGCCTTATATAATGAAACTAGAAAGGGCCCTGGAATACGGGGTCTGGAATATCAATGGGCAGGTCATTCGTCATGTCCTGCAACGCTTTCTGCGCTGTTTTTTGCTTTTCTTCCGCTATATTCAAAGTTGCACATATTTGTGCAATAATCTTTTTTGCATCCGGGTACAGCCCTTGCAGATACCCGCGCGAGCTAGGAGTCGGATGGTCAGGAAGACCGATTCTGGCCGGAGCGGATTTCAATGAGGCAAAGCAACGTTCCGTGATGTCTGCTACAATTTCAGACCCAATGCCGAGCGTTCTATAACCGGTGTCAACGGTAAGCAGCCGACCGGTTTTCTTCACGGATTCCTCAATATCGCCCAGCACCAGCGGCCGAGTCACACGCAGATCAAACAGCTCAACGCCTACGCCAATTTTTGCCAGTGCCTCCGACGCTTTGAGCGCATCAAGCGTGGAATAGGAGCTGGCAACTACCGTCATATCCGCACCCGTTTTCAGGCGGGTGGGCCTGGTGATGTCACTGGTGTAATAGCCCGCATCCACATGGCCCTTCACATAATGGGTCCAGCGGTGCTCAATAATCACCACGGGATTGTTGTCCTCAATGGCGGCAATGAGCATGCCTTTATAATCAGCGGGAAACGTGGGCATCAGCACTTTGAGGCCAGGAATATACGAGAACATGGATTCAAGGCTTTGTGAATGCTCCGGCCCCTGCCCCCAGCCGCGTCCAATGACCAGGCGAAGCACGATGGGCGCGGTATGACAGCCATTGCTGACATAATGCATTTTTGCTGCGTTATTGACGATCTGCTCCATGGCAAGCAACGCAAACTCCACGCGGTGAAATGAAATAACCGGCCGCTTACCAGACATGGCCGCACCAATCGCAACGCCGCACAAGCCATTTTCAGCAATCGGCATTTCGATGATACGATCTTTGCCGTAAATGCCGCTGAGATTTTTAGTTGTGCCGTACATCGCTGAGGGATCGTCAATACCCTCTGCAAACAGCAGCACATCTTTGTTGCGCTCCCCGATAAGGGCAAAGGCTTCATTGATCGCCTGTCCTGAGGTGATTATACGCTCAGGCGCCGACAGTGGTTCATTGTATTTAGGCTGCATAAACATATTTCCTCGCCATTTCAGGAGTGGGAAGCGGCGCAGTTTTGGCAGCATCAAACGATTTTTCAACGCGCTGCTTGATGTTTGCGCTCATCGCATCCATTTCGTTTTGGGTTAGCAAACCTTTTGAA
>CAZGVV010000014.1:5348-7496 GCA_964529155.1 uncultured Rickettsiales bacterium | reverse complement strand
CTTTTTCCTTCCAGGCAAGAAATTCTTTTTCATCACGGTAACCTAGATGATCATCAAAATTCACCCCGCAATGCTCACGCCAACGATACGTATCGAGCACAATCAATGCAGGCTGCTGCTTCATGCGCGCTTCAGAAATCAGAATATCAAACGCGCTGGCAACGGCAAAAGGATCATTCCCATCCATTACCACGGTGTTGATTTTATGGGCCACTCCAAGCGCGGCCAGCGAACGATCCGGCTGACGCTGAGAAAGGTGGGTATAGACCGAGAATAAATTATTCTCACATACGAATATCACCGGCAGATTCATCAAGGATGCAAAGTTCATGCTTTCGTGGAACACGCCTTCTTCGACCGATGCATCGCCAAAAAAAGTAAGTACAACATCGCCTTTTTTATCAATTTTATTTGCCAGCGCGGCCCCCACGGCCAGGGGGATGGAGCTGGCCACAATCGGCACGCTCATGGTGACGCCAGCGCTATCATCCATCAGATGCATGGAACCGCCGCGCCCATCAATACAGCCCCCCACCTTGCCATGCAGCTCGAGCACCATTTTGTCGAGATCCCCGCCTTTGGCGAGGTAATGCGCATGGCAGCGATGGGTTGAAAAAATCTTATCTGCCTGCGTCAAATGATGGCAAGCCCCCACGGCCACCGCTTCCTGGCCGATCGATAAGTGCACCGGACAACGCATTTCCTGATCTTTCCCGGACGTACCGTAACGCGCCACAATCTCTTCCTCAACCAGTCGGATCAATAACATTTTTTCGATAATGCGTGTTGCATCTGTGCGGGTATACGTCATAAGCGCCTAGGTCCTGTAAAAATTCCGGATGGTATTTACCACATAATCCATATGCTCAGGCGTTAAAAACTGATGCACAGGAATGGTAAGCAGCCGATCAGCCTGATATTCTGCATTGATAAGTCGCTTGCCATCAAACCTGCAATTGCGCGTGGCTGCTTCCTGCTTATGGAGCGGGATCGGATAATGGATTTTTACTTCAATATCTTTTTCAACCAAGTAATTCTTTAGCGCATCCCTGTTTTCGAAAAGCGCCATGTATAATGCAAAGGTCTCTACATGCCCAGGCATACGTGCCGGCACATGCACACGGCCAGCCAGTGGCGCCAGTCCTTCATCCAGCATACGAGCGTTGCGGTTCCTGAGCGCAATGGTGTTGGCAAGCCTCTCAAGGCCGTGACTGCCAACAATAGCCTGCAGGGGTTGCATCCGCATATTCACACCCCAGAATTCGATATGATCACGGTCTACCATGCCGTGATTGCGGTATTTTTTCATCCATGTCGCCAGGTCATCCTGATCGGTTACGACCATGCCGCCATCGCCCATTGCATTGAGTGATTTAAGCGGATGCATGCTGAAGGCATTCACGTCACCAAACGTGCCTGCCGCCTTCCCGTCAATCGTAGCGCCAATCCCCATGCAGGCATCTTCGACCATAAAAAGCTGGTGTTCACGGCAGATCGCAGAAATCCGTTTCATGTCAGGAGACGCGCCGCCCCAATGCACGGGAACTATGGCTTTTGTATGTGCGGTAATATTTTCTACGATTTTGTCGCCATCAATCTGAAATCGCTCATCACAATCCACTAATACCGGCGTGGCCCCCACGGCAACAATGGCCCCTACTGTGGCATAAAACGTATTAGCGACGGTAATCACCTCATCCCCAACCCCGATGCCGAGCGATTTTAACGCAAGTATCAGCGCATCAGTACCATTATTGGTAGAGATACAATGCTTGGCGTGGATGGATTGTTTAAACTTGGTTTCAAATGCATCTACGTATGCTCCCAGGGTAAAGTCCGTTGTCCTAATCAGCGCGCGCCAATCGGCGATAACACCCTCAACATCGGCAAATTCCTGGGGAAGATAGTTATATTGAACCAGCATACACGGTAATTTCTATAGGTTTTATTGATTTATATAACGCATTGTAAATGGGATAATGGTAAAGATGTATACACCGCCCTTAACAAGGTGCAACTGTATAGTGCACAGAAAAACTTTGACCCTTTACAAGCATTACCACAAAGCATAATAGGGTGTGTGGTTAGCGTAGTGTAGGTTATAAAATTATAGGTTTTTTTTGATTGAATTATGTTTAATGTCTTAAA
>CAZGVV010000014.1:0-5338 GCA_964529155.1 uncultured Rickettsiales bacterium | reverse complement strand
CATGGAGCAATTAGAGAAAGTTCATACCTGCTCCGCCATTCTGGTGAATTATAATCACAGCGCCTATCTTAACGATGCCTTGGATGTCGCATTAAACCAAACCGTTTCATTTGATGAAATTATTATTATTGACGATGCTTCCACCGATAATAGCGTAGACATCATAAATCAGCGAATTGCAGGTATCCCCCATGCGCGCCTGATTCAGAATGAAAAAAATATAGGCGTTATTGCCTCAGTCAATAAAGTGACACTACTAGCAACCGGTGATTTTGTATATTTTATGTCGGCGGATGACCGCTACAGCACCCACATCATGGAATGGTATCGCGATATCATCGCAACCTATCCAGACATCAGCATGATTTCTGGTAATGCGTCTGTCTATAATGCGCAAACGGGCATAGAGCGCCAATTTCCACTTGCTTTCCCACAAAAAAATGCGCGCTATACTGCACAAGACATTGATGCCATAGCTAAAAAACATATCTTTACCTTTCGTGGCGGCGCAAACATTATCCGGCGCGAAGCCATTTTGCAGGCCGGCGGGCAATTGCCTGCGCTTAAGTGGCACGGCGACTGGTTTTTGTATTTGCTGATTGCATGTCGTTACCCATTCGTTGTAATTCCTAAAAACTTTATACGCATACATCAAACCCCTGATCAATATTCAAGTGCCTGCTTCATGTGGGAAAAACAACGCCTTGTTATTAAATATTTTATCCATATCTTGCAGCAGAATTATCCGAGAGAATATCACTTCTTTCGCAACAATGCCATGCTGCCTACTTATGATACCCAAGCACTTTTCTTGCTGCTCCGGGACAAAACATTGCGCTATTATCTAACGCCCTTGCTTGTCTGGCGGTTGCTTACTTATAAATCGCTGCGCATGGTAGGAAGGCTGTTACCCGACACGCTGCGCGCGCGCATCCGCCGCTGGGTACGCGTGTAGCTGTGTATCCACGATCCATTCGGCGAAGGGCAGACTGCAGGTAAAAGCAGGGGACACCGCATTAAGGACGTGGATAGAATGCTCGCCCTTTTCTACCACAAAATCTTGAACTAGCTTCAGGTTACGCTTATCCAGCAGCTGCGCGCGAATACCCGGCTTACTCCAGGCGTTGAAGCCCTGCTTATCCAAATGCTTCACCATGGCAGCGGCTTTATTGATCATATAGGACTTACGGTATTTCTTCGTTTCTTCCCACGCCAACGCCCTGAAACCAAATGCATTAGTAAAAAATAACGCAGCTTCCCAACCAAGAATAGATGCCAGCTCGCCAGGGCTAAACCGTTCCAATGCGTGGTAGTGCTCTCGCCAGAAGGCGGGAATCGCTGTCGGGCCAATTTTGACTCCGCCATCTACTGTGACGGTAAAATGCACGCCTAAAAATGGGTTAGCAAGATTTGGCACAGGATAGATATTGGTGCGCACCGGCAATGCAGTCTGCGTGTGCTTTAGATATAATCCTTTAAAAGGTATTATGGTATAATGTCCGCTACATCCGAAATCACGGGCGATTTTATCGGCATAGAGTCCGGCGCAGTTAATCAGCGTATGGTAAGAAAACCGCTCATGACCAGCCTGTATTTCTCGCATGCCCGTCTTATGTGCATACGCGGTGTTAAAGAAAAACCGAACACCGGAATCCTGCAGTGTACGCTTGAGATGCAGGCACACTTCCGTGGGGTCAATTACGGCTGTTTCCGGCACGTGCAGCGCATACTCATGTGTTTTTGCGTTAGGCTCTATGGCTTGTAACGCCACCTCATCTACACGCGTGATCTGCACCCCATTCTTCTTACCGCGCGTTTCCAATTCATGCAGCGTAGGCAGCTCCTCTGCGGTCTGCGCCACCACCACCTTGCCGCATGCATTAATGCGCAGCCCATGCTCCCGGCAATAGTCCGTCCACAAGCGATTGCCTTCCCGGCAGAATTTGGCCTTAAGGGAATCAGCGGGATAATATAATCCCGCATGCAAAACGCCACTGTTGCGACCGCTTGCGTGCCGGGCTACTTCCGGTTCCTTTTCCAGAATAGCAATCGCGCAATCGGGATAGCGTATTTTAAGCGAACGAGCCAGCGTCAACCCGACAATGCCCGCACCAATAATCAGAAAATCTGCTGTGTAATCACTCATACCAATGGAACGCCTTGCCTCTGCATCAGCACTGTATTATAGATTCGCGCACTTGTCATCAAGGTGCTACTCGGATTTCTGGAAGAATACGCATGTTGCAGCAACAACCATCTCTCACTTTTTTATCCCTCCTAAGACCAGTACTCAAACCAAAGATTTGGTTCTATTTGGCGTATGCATCCATCGTAAACGAATATCGCCGCACGTTGCTTGGGCCAATATGGATTTTATTAAATCTCGTTATTTTTACATTATCGATAGGCATCGTATATAGCGGTCTGTTTTCTATAGAATATTTTGAATATATAGCCTATATGACCACGAGCATGATCGGCTGGATGTGGGCAAGCAGCATATTAACCAGCAGCGGCATGGTGTATATCACTAATTCTGGCATTTTGATGGATCATCCCACCGATAAGGCCTACCTGCTCTGGTCGCATAGCATGACTCAGTTTATTGTTTTTCTTCATCAACTTCCTTTCGTATTTCTTTTTTATCTCTTCGGCAATATCCCATTAAATTGGAATATCTTATTCATTATCCCCTCCTTGTTTATTATTTTTGTTATTAACATTGGCACTGCCGGCATCCTTAGTATTGCCGTTGCACGTTATCGAGATTTACAAAAAATTCTAGCCAATCTAGTGGTTGTTATCATGGTTACCACCCCTATATTCTGGAAACCCGAAATGGTGGCAGGAGTAAGAAAGCTAGTTTATTTATTGAATCCATTTTATTATATTGTGGACATTATCCGCAGCCCGTTACTGGGTAAATTCCCAGGCTTTTTTAATTATGGAGTTGCTTCAACACTCGCTGTTTTCATATTGCTGATCAGCTGCCATGTGCACAAAAAATACAGCAGAACCATTATATTCAGGTTGTAGCCATGGGAACTGAGCAAGCACTGCTGCAAATTAACAATGGGGAATTGTTGCTTCCACTCACGGGGATGGATAACCGGTTTTTTAGTAAAGAAAATCTGGCAAGAACCGTAGGCGGTCTTACCAAATCGGTTGGAGGTAAAGTAGTTTCCAATAACGGTAGAACTTATGTCCATTGCCTGAAGAACATCAACATTGCACTCAGTTCCGGTGACCGCCTTGGTTTGATCGGCCATAATGGATCAGGCAAGACCACACTACTTAAAGTACTATCTGGAATATATCCCCTGGGTACGGGCACGGTAACACTCAACGGCAATGTTTCTACCTTTATATCCCAAGGCCTGGGTATGAGCCCGGAAATGACTGCGATTGATTATCTTGAAATGCAGTGCGTTATTCGTAATTATACCAAGCAGCAAACCAAGGCTTTTATTCAGGAAGTCTCAGACTTTATTGAGCTAGGCGAATTTGTTTTCATGCCAATCAGGACATATTCTTCCGGTATGAAGGCAAGATTATTTGCTTCATCTGCACTGTTTTTTCCGTGCGATATTTTACTTATTGATGAGGGTATTGGTGCTGGTGACAGCCAATTCAGCGAAAAATTTAACGCACGAATGAATGAATTTTTCAAAGCTGCAAAAATTATGGTCCTTGCCACCCATGCCAGAGAAATGCTGTTAGAGTGGTGTAATAAAGCAGTGGTTATGAAAAAAGGTGAAATTATCTTTGCCGGGCCAGTCGCAGATGCGCTTGCCTTTTATGATGATTCTTATGACTAACATCAGAGACATTACAGATATCAGATAATCCAATAATATTTATGGGGCTGTACTGATAATGCAGTAATGTGTTGGCTGATACAGCCCTAAGATATGAACTACCTTTTAAGCAGCATTATACCATTGTTAATGGGGAGGATGTATTTGCTAAATGCTTTGGTATCCTTATAATATTCAAGCAATTTCTTGCAGCCAAGCCCTTTTTCCGTTTTTGGGGTTTCATTAAATACATCACCATGAAAAAATACATCATCTACAAGGATAAGGCCATGCGGAGATAATTTTTTTTCAGCAAGCTGAGTAATTTCAAGATATCGCCCCTTGTCCCCGTCTACATAGATAAAATCGAAATGGTTATCGGGCAGACTTTTCATTACCTCATACGCATCGCCCAGATGCAGTGTGATGCGATCATCTAGCTGGTTATCAATAAAATTTTTTCTGGCCAGCGCGGCAAACTCATCAAATTTTTCCAGAGTAACAACCTCCGCATCTTTGCCAATAAAGTTGGCGATATGCATGGTGCTATTACCAATAAACGTACCAATCTCAAGAAATGTTTTTGTACCCGTCATTTCGATCAAAAATTTAATGAGTGCAAGCTGCACAGGCGGCGTAGACATTTCTTCAAAATCCACACGATGATGCTTGTTCAGTTTGAACGTATTTTGAACACCATCTGCATGACTTTGCAGCAGACCAAACAATACCTCCATGTAATTCTTTTTCCCTTGATAAAGGTTGTTATTGAAAGTTTGGTTGGGTAGTATTCTGTCGTGATAGAGATTTGACATGGATGCACCGAATAGATTGAGATTGAAAAATGAGAAGGCACTGCTTGTTAAAAGCTTTTATGCTTTGTAATGCATCTTTAAAAATTTGCAATAGCTATACATTCATCCTAGATAGGCGTATGGCGAGACAACATTTGTTTTTTAATTAGGCGAGCAAAATGCACCATATTCTCATTATAATAAAGCGCCATCTCAAGAAAGTTCCATGGTTATATATCTTACTTTTTAGGGGATATGTTTTTCTCAGAAAAATCAAAGCGAACTTGCGGTTAGCGAAGATTCGCAGGAACCTTGGAATAATTGCCCGCAGCAATCCACACCTATATATCTACGCCTGCCATATAAATACCATTCTAAAAGGAAATGCATCGACAGGGCTTCGTAATTTAGGCAATCAAATCTCTACGGACTTTCATAACTGGCGTGTTTTATACAAAAATAGAGCCGCTCTAGAAGAACTAAAACAACTCTATCTCGATGCTATTTTATGTTGCATACAACACCGTGTGAGTCGGTGGTGGGAATTTTTGCCCAACGCAAAATTCGATTCCTTACAAACGCTGAATAATTTTCTTCTCGAATGCGTGTTACGGCGCGCCGGTGATTACAATGAGTATCTGCGAATTAAAGATGCACTACGCCAGCTCTTTCCCTTTTCACTGACTCACGAAGATTGTTATTATGCACTGGCTAAATATTATGCAAAAACGATGGAGGAGATTGAGG
>CAZGVV010000013.1:30614-35413 GCA_964529155.1 uncultured Rickettsiales bacterium | reverse complement strand
TTGGGGTGCTTATTACTGACCATAACGTCCGTGAAGCCCTGGACATCATTGACCGGGCCTATGTCATGCATGATGGCTCCGTATTGATGGAAGGCACTCCTGCTGAAATCGTCAGCAACAGCGACGTGCGTCGTGTGTATCTGGGTGAACGGTTTACCTTAACGTAAACGGTCATGCTGAACTCGTTTCAGCATCCATCGCAACATTTATTCAGCAGGCTGTGTGTGTAACGGCTAATGCAAGCCGATTTTACTCACTATACGCGCTGCACCATGGATGCCGGATCAAGTCCGGCATGACATTAAATAAGGCCCGATTTCGTGGCGGGTTTTGCATCTGGTGGGCGGATATAGAGTGGCTCTGGTGGCAATAAGAGCGCATCTTCCCCGTGTGCTGCCAGCCACGCTACGCCTTGCGCATCCGGCAATTCGCGGGTTACGGCGTCGCGCTCGTGGGCAAGTGCTTGCATGGCATCCGGTGACATGACTTTTGCCTCGCCCACCGCACGCAGCTTGGGCGCTGAATCGAATGCCTGGACGTAGACTTCGCCTTTTCCTGCTTCCAGCACGGCAAGTACGGATGCGCAGTCAGACTCCACCGCAGCGGCCATCGCCGCCAGTGTGCTAATACCCACCACCGGTACATTGGCCGCAAAACCAATGCCGCATGCCGTAGCAAGCCCAATGCGAATGCCGGTAAAGCTGCCTGGCCCCACGCTTACTGCAATGCGTGCAAGGTCAGAAAACGAACATTGCGCGTCGCGCATGATACGTTCAATCATCGGCACCAATTGCGCGGCCTGGCGTGAGGGCTGATCGTCACGCACGTAAGCAATGATGTTGCCGTCACGCATAAGCGCAACGGAACATCCCCGGCAGGCGGATTCTATGGCCAGAATACACATTAGCTTTTCGCTTGATTCAATGCAGTGGCCAGCGCATGGCCCAGCCATACGGCCAGCAAACAAAGCACTATCGATAATGCAATATTTGTGCCCGCGCGTAGCATGTCGCCTTCGCGCAATAATATAAGCGTTTGCAGGCTGAATGCTGAAAAGGTGGTAAATCCACCGCATAAGCCTACCATCACGAAAAGGCGGGTAGAGTGCGACACCAGTAGACGGCCTTCCCCGGCGGTGAGCGTTGCAAACAGGCCGATGATGAAAGACCCGACCACGTTAATTGCCAGGGTTCCCCACGGAAATGCTTCTCCAAAATGCGTTAGTGCAAAGACACTGCATGCATAACGTGCCATGCCGCCAATAGCACTGCCCAGTGCAATCCAAAGATAGATAAGGAAAGCAGGTGATTCCATGCTTACTTACTCCGATGCAGTCGGTTCTTCCGCGGCAGGCGGGATTAAAATGATTGGCTGCTCCATGGCCGGTTCTGGCGCTGGTGGCGTGAGAATGATAGGCGTGCTTTCCTCCACCGGCTTTTTCAAAATAATGGGTTGGGGGGTAGGTGCAGGTGTCAGCGGTTCTTGCAGCGGTGCAGCTTCCGGTGATGGCATAATCGGTGCAGCCTGTGGCGTTGATTGTTCTGCCCATCCGCCGCCCAGTGCGCGCACCAAGGCGATGGTGGTGAAGAAGCGCTGCCCGCGTATTTGCAGTGACGCACGTCCAGAAGCCAGTGAATTACGTTCGGCATCCACAACTTCAAAATAACTCACATCACCTGCATCATAGCGTTTACGGGTAAGTTCCAGGGTTTTGGCGGTAGTGGCAGCGGCAATCTCGAGTTGGTGCGCCTGATCCGCCAGTTTTTGCTGGTCGGAGAGGCTGTCTTCCACGTCACGGAAAGCCACCAGCACCTGCTGGCGGTAATTGGCGACGGCTTCCCGGTATGCCGCTTTCGCTGCATCCACGCGGCCATCGGTGCGGCCATTGTTGAAAATCGTCATCGAAAGCGCATTGCCAGCAAGTTGGCCCAGGGCCCAACTACGATTCGCCCACTTGAATAAGTCACCCAGCTCCGTGGATTGATACCCGCCGGCGGCGGTTAAAAACAGACTCGGAAAATAAGCGGCGCGTGCTACGCCAATGCGGGCGTTTGCGGCGGCCATGGCATGCTGCGCAGCGGTAATGTCCGGGCGGCGTTCGAGTAAGGTGGAAGGGATGCCCGCCGGAATTTCCGGCGGCACATCGGCCAGCGGTGCTTCTGCAAACGCGAATTCACCGGGCATTTTTCCAAGTAGCACGGCCAGTGCGTGTTCCAGCACGGTGCGGCGGCGTTCGACATCAATCAAATTGGCGCGGGCATCAGCCAACTCGCTCTGCGTGCGCGCCTGATCTTGTGCACTGACATCACCCAGCTCAAAACGGCGTTGCATGATGCGCGCCGCTTCTTCACGGATGGTGATGGCTTCGCGCAGCAATTGTCGCTCGGTATCCAGCGCCCGTAATAGGAAGTAATGCTGCGCCACGTCTGCTTGCAGGGCGAGTAATACGCTGCGGTAATCCGCTTCCAATGCGTCGGCGTCGGAGCGGAAGGCGTTTTCCGTGCTGCGTACCCGGACAAATAAATCCACTTCATAGGAGGCAGTGCCTTGGGCGTTGAACATAGTGTAGGGTTTGATATTGGGGCTTCCGGGTGAGCCAAACGCGGCTAAATTAGCGCCTGAGGGTTTCGCCCGGAGCGCATTGCCGCCGAGCGTCACATCCGGTAAGAAGGCAAAGGCATTGGCGCGTACGGTGGCGCGTGCTTCTTCCACCCGTGCAGCGGCGGCTTTGGCGGATTGATTCGCATTGGTGGCCTGAGTTTCCAGATCATTCAACACATCGTCCTGAAACAAGGTCCACCAGGAACCGCGATCAGCTTTTTCTAAGAATTCAGCGGGTTTCCACGTGCCTTCCGGTTGCGCCTGTTTTTCCGCTGGTTCTTCTTTATAGGCTTCCGGCGGGTGCATATCCGGCACAACAAAATCCGGCGCCAGGCTGCACCCGGTGAGGATGGTGGTGAGTGTCAAAAGCAGGGCATATTTAGTCATGCTTGCACTCCTCCATATGCAGGGCGTGGGTAGTGGCGGAATGTAATTTTCTGCCGCTCAGCGTGCGTAAAATCACATAAAACACCGGGGTTAAAAACAAGCCGAAAAATGTGACGCCAAGCATGCCTGAAAACACCGCAATACCCATGGCATGGCGCATTTCCGCACCGGCGCCGGAAGAAAGCACCAGCGGCACCACGCCCATCACGAAGGCAAATGAAGTCATCAAAATCGGCCGCAACCGCAAGCGTGCGGCTTCGATGGCGGCATTGACCGGTGTTGCGCCCTCCAGCTCCAGCTCACGGGCGAATTCGACGATCAGAATGGCGTTTTTACACGCCAGTCCTACCAGTACGATCAGCCCGATTTGGGTGAAGATGTTATTGTCACCGCCGTCCAGCCATACGCCGAAAATAGCGCATAGCAAGCACATTGGCACAATTAAAATTACCGCCAGCGGCAGCGCGAGGCTTTCATATTGCGCGGCCAGCACCAGAAACACCAGGAGTACGCATAATGGAAATACCAGCATGGCCGTATCACCGGCCAGGATTTGCTGGTAGGTCAGCTCGGTCCATTCATAACTCATGCCTTTGGGCAACACCTCGCGGATGATTTGTAAAATCGCCGCTTGCGACTGCCCGGACGAATAGCCCGGAGCGGCGCCACCATTAATATCGGCAGTGCGATAGCCGTTATAGCGCATGGCGCGATCAGGCCCGTAGCTTTGATGCACGGTCACTACCGTGCCCAGCGGAACCATCTCGCCTGTACCATTGCGTACTTTCAATTTGGTGATGTCCTCGGCATGGGCGCGGAAAGCAGAATCAGCTTGAGCTATTACTTGATAAGTGCGTCCGAACTTATTGAAATCATTTATGTAAAGCGAGCCAAGGTAGATTTGCATCGCGTTGAAAATGCTGGTGATTGGAATGCCCAATTGCTTGGCTTTCGTGCGGTCAATATCGACGTATAGCTGCGGCACGTTGATCTGGTATCCACTAAATACGCCGGCCAAAGTCGGTGTTTGCCACGCCTTGCCCTGAATCGCCTGCATCACCTTATACAACTCGACATTGCCCAAATCGGCGCGGTCTTCGATTTGTATTTTAAAGCCGCCAGTAGTCCCCAGGCCGATGATCGGCGGTGGGGGTAGCATCATCACCATGGCGTCTTTGATCTCGCCGAATTTCTGGTTGAGTGCCCCGGCAATGGCGGCGGCGGACATAACGGCACCGTGCCGTTCGCTGAACGGTTTGAGGGTTACGAACACGATCCCGGCGCTGGAGCTGTTGGTGAAGCCGTTAATCGACAGCCCGGGAAATGCTACCGCATGGTCCACACCCGGCATATTGAGCGTGATGTCTGACATGCGGCGGATGACTTCTTCCGTGCGGTCCAGGCTTGCAGCGTCTTGCAACTGCGCGAAACCAATGAGATATTGCTTATCCTGCGCCGGAATATAGCCCGATGGCACATGCATAAAGCCGAATACGGTAAGGCCAATGAGTGCAACATAAACAACAATCGCCACGGTTTTGCGTTTCAGCACTCCGCCGACACGGCGGGAATAAGCATCAGAGCCGCGTTTAAAGACATGATTAAATGGAATGAACAGCCACGCTAAACGCTTATCCATCACACGGGTGAGCCAGTCTTTTGGTTGGTCATGGCCCTTAAGCAGCAGCGCCGCCATGGCCGGGGATAGGGTGAGGGAGTTGAAGGCCGAAATCACCGTGGAAATGGCGATGGTCAGCGCAAATTGGCGATAAAATTGACCTGTCAAGCCACTGATAAATGCAATCGGCACG
>CAZGVV010000013.1:19969-30604 GCA_964529155.1 uncultured Rickettsiales bacterium | reverse complement strand
GACAAGCCAATGGCGATAATTGGCCCGCTTACTTCACGCATGGCCTGATAGGTCGCTTCTTTGGGGGTGCGGCCATTGGCGATATTGCGTTCGACGTTTTCTACCACCACGATTGCATCATCCACTACAATCCCAATTGCCAGCACCAAGCCTAACAGCGACAACGCATTAATAGAAAAGCCCAGCAACAGCATGAGCGCGAACGTGCCGACAATAGATACCGGCACAGCCAGCAGTGGAATGATGGAAGCGCGCCAGGTCTGTAGAAACAGAATCACCACCAGCACCACCAGCGCGATGGCTTCCAACAGTGTATGAATGACCGCTTCAATTGAATCGCGCACGAAGGTGGTGGGGTCGTAGACGATTTGATAATCCACGCCTTCCGGGAAATCGCGTTTCAATTCATCCATGGTGGCGCGAACGTTATTAGAGACTTCGATGGTGTTGGACCCCGGCGCCTGGAAAATGCCGATGGCAACGGCCGGTTTATTATCCAGCAGCGAACGCAGCGAATATTGCGACGAACCAAGCTCAATACGCGCCACGTCTTTCAGGCGGGTGACCGCACCGTCTTTGGTGGTTTTTATGATGATATTGCCGAACTCTTCTTCTGATTGCAGGCGGCCTTGTGCGTTGACGTTCAGCTCCAAATTCAATCCTTGGGGAGAAGGCGACCCGCCAATGACGCCGGCGGCAACCTGCACGTTTTGTTCGCGGATAGACGCCACCACGTCATCGGCGCTTAAGCCGCGCGCGGCAATTTTGTCAGGATCAAGCCACACGCGCATGGCATAGTCACTGCCGCCCCACATCACTACCTGGCCAACACCGGGCAGGCGGCTTAGGCGGTCTTTGATGTTTAGCGTGGCGTAATTGCCTAAATACAGCAGATTATAACGCTCATTAGGGGATTGAAGGTGAACCACTAAGGTTAAATTGGACGAACTCTTGAGTGTGGTAATCCCGAATTGGCGGACGATGTCCGGCAGGCGTGGAAGCGCTTGGTTTACACGGTTTTGCACCAATTGCTGTGCTTTGTCGGGATCGGTGCCGATTTTAAAGGTGACAGTAAGCGTCATCTGGCCGTCCGAGGTGCCTTGAGAGAACATATACAGCATGTCTTCCACACCGTTGATTTGCTCTTCTAATGGTGCGGCAACGGTTTGGGCGATGACTTCCGGGTTTGCGCCGGGGTAATTCGCTTGCACGACCACAGACGGCGGCACGACTTCGGGATATTCCGAGATCGGCAGCTTATTAATCGCTATCAACCCGCCAATGAAAATCAGTAGCGACAATACGCAGGCGAAAATCGGGCGGTCGATGAAAAAGCGTGAAATATTCATGACGCGCTATTCTTTCGCTTCAGAGGCTTCAGGAACAGTAGCATCTGGTTTTTGAGCGTTATCTTCCGGTTTGGGGTCTTCCATCGACACTACTTCCGGTGTTACCGGCTGGCCGGGACGGGCGCGCTGAAGGCCGTTTACGATGATATGTTCGCCGGGGTTTAAGCCTTCGCGCACGATGCGCAAATTATCCACCGCGCCACCGAGTTTTACTTCGCGGTAAGTGGCTTTATTATCGTCCCCTACCACGAATACGAATTTCTTGTTCTGGTCCGTGCCCACCGCGCGGTCGGTGATCAGCAGCGAGTGCGTTTTTTCCGGTGTGCCAAGCTGCACGCGGGCAAACAGGCCTGGGACCAGAATTGCGTCTTTATTTTCGATCACTGCCCGTGCGCGGATAGTGCCGGACGCGTTGCTTAAGCGGTTATCAAATGATTCCACATGGCCTTCATGCGGAGTGCTTTCTCCATCCAGATTGACCCGTACAGGAATTTTGCGGATGTCCTGGTTTGCAATGCCATTGCGGGCATATTGCAGGAATGAGGCTTCATCGATTTCAAAGTCGGCATAGATGGGGCTGAAGGTTACAATCGTCGTGAGCAGCGGCGCGTTGGGTCCGGCTTCCACCAAATTTCCAACGGTGATTTCAGCACGGCTTACTTTGCCGCTGATCGGTGCGGTGATATGCGTATAGGCTAGGTTCAGCCGCGCAGTGGTGAGGTCGGCAGAGGCTACAGCATAGGCGTTTTTGCGTTGCTCAAATTCACGCTGCGGCAATGCTTTATCGGCGATGAGGGACTGGGCGCGTTTGAGTTCGCCTTGGGCAAACTCGGCGCGGGCGGAAGCGGATTCCCAGGCGGCCTGGAAAGGGCGTGGGTCAATGATGAACAGCAGATCACCCTTTTTCACCATGGCCCCGTCTTTAAACAAGATGGAGTCAATTGTGCCGGACACGCGTGGGCGGATTTCTGCTTGATTTACCGCTACTAAGCGACCGGAAAACTCATGCCATTCCTGAATATCGCGCTCAATAGGCTCTGCTACGCTGACCGGTGGCGCGCCGCCTGCCATTGACATATCTCCATGCGGAACGGCAAAAAAGAAGTGGTACCCGGCATAAGCAATGCCCGCCACACACAGCAGAAATACGATGACAGGAAGTTTGGAAGTCCGGCTCGGCATGGCGGCATCCTAAAATACAGATGTTAATAAAAAATCTCTAAAAGTGATTGTGCAGCATTTAAATATAAAAAATACATATCTTGACGAATGGTCTGAAATTCCCCAGATAGTGATACATGGCGTGCGCATTGCATACTCAGCCTATACCAATATCTGCACTCAAAAGTACAGTAAATATATTGCCGCAACTTGATTTGCGATCTAACCGTCAGAAAATATTGAATTATTTTGATGATGGGTGGGCATTAACCGAGCTGCTATTCAGCGGGTTGGCCTCTAATGAGGCATTTTACCAGCCACCGTATCACCAACTGCGTCACCCGCTGATATTTTATTATGGTCATCCGGCATCGCTTTATATCAATAAATTACGGGTGGCCGGATTGCTGGAGCACCCACTAAATGCTGAGTTTGAAGTGTTATTTGAAACCGGTGTCGATGAAATGCGCTGGGATACGCTATATGAAAGCAAGGCTGTGTGGCCAACGCTGGAGGCGGTCCGGGAATATCGTCGGGATGTGTATGCAGTAGTGCGGCGTTTGATCGAAGAACACCCGCTTCTGGCGCCGGAGCATTTGCCGATTACCATGGGAAGCCCGATGTGGGCACTGGTAATGGCTTTTGAGCACGAGCGGATTCATTTGGAAACGTCCAGTGTATTGATGCGCGAATTGCCAATTGAGCATGTGCGCCGCCCACAGGGCTGGCCGGAATTCGTGGCGCTAAAAACCGAGGGGCATTTTCCCGAAAATCCGATGATAGACATGCCTGCGTGTGAGGTGGCGCTTGGTAAACCGCGTGATTTTCCGAGTTTTGGCTGGGATAATGAATACGGTAAGGAAACGCGTGACGTAAAACCTTTCAGCGCCAGCCGCCAGCTCATTAGCAATGGTGAATTTTATGCATTTGTAACGGCAGGTGGCTATACGCAGCGGCAATACTGGTCGGAAGAGGGATGGGCGTGGCGGTCTTATCGCAATAGCAAAGCGCCGGTGTTCTGGGTGCAGGAAGGACCGGCGGGTCTGCATCGGTATAAATTGCGTACTGTTTTTGACATGGTGGATATGCAGTGGGATTGGCCTGTCTGCGTCAATTTTCATGAGGCGAAAGCGTTCTGCGCCTGGCGAAATATGCAGGAAAGCGGTGCTAATTATCGTTTGCTAACGGAAGCGGAGCACCATGCGCTGCGTGGAGAATGTGCGGCGAATATTGCGTTTGTGAGCGGTGGAGAAAGCCCGGTAAACGCATTTCCGGCAAATGCCAAGGGATTTCATGATGTGTTCGGTAATGTGTGGCAATGGTGCGAAGATCACTTCCACCCACTGTCAGACTTTCAACCGCACCCCTATTACGATGATTTCAGTGTGCCCTGTTTTGATGGTGCGCACCAGATGATGCTGGGTGGGTCATTTATCAGCACAGGTGATGAGGCAAGTGCATTTGCACGGTTTCATTTCCGGCCGCATTTCTTTCAACATGCGGGATTCCGTCTGGCGCGTTCCACCGATGGCGGTTGCGGTGAGGCGCATTATATACATCAGCCGCCGGATATTTATGAGCGGACGGAATTATTGAATCGCTATATGCTAATGCATTGGGGCGAGCAAGATGAGATCATAGATGCATCGCTTGGAAAAGCGGTAACGTTTGCCAATACAGTGCATTTGCCAATATATTGCGCTGAACTCGCTGTGCAATTTGCGGGGCAAACCGAGCGTGCGCTGGATTTGGGATGCGCGGTGGGACGCACGGCGTTTGAGCTGGCGCGCACCTTTCCCGAGGTCATGGGGATTGATTATAGTCACGCCTTTATCCGGGCAGCCGAAGCGTTGCAGCATACAGGTGAAATGGCGTATGTGCGTGAAGACGGAACGTCTTTGGTGGCGCGTGTGGATAATGAAATTGACCGCAAACGCGTGCGCTTCGCTCAAGGCGACGCATGCGCATTAGCAGAGGATATTCTGGGATTTGATGCGGTGGTGCTGGCTAACGTACTATGCCGATTGCCCGATCCTGCTGCGTGTTTGGCGCGGATGCAGGGCAAAAATGCCCTGGTGCGGCCTGGCGGTATTTTAGTGATGACCACACCGCTAAGCTGGCAAGAGCAATACACACCGAAATCCCGTTGGTTACAGGGAATTTCAGATATCGCAAGGCTATTACCGGAATTCACCTGCATTCACAGTGAAGATATTGCATTTGTGTTGCGTGAGCATCACCGTAAATATGAATATATTATTCCTCGCGCAAGCGTCTGGCGGCGCCAGGGCTAGGTGAGGCAGTTATTTACGGGCTGTATCTATAGTTATTCCACTTTACCATTATACATGTCTGCAAAGAGTGTTTTCTGCGCTTCCGGTGCTCACGTACACCTGTACGCTGCGCTCCGGTTCTCGAAAACACTCTTTTCGCCTACGTATAATGTTAAATTGAAATAACTATAGGTTTTTTTGGGGGGGTGGGTAGATGTGTTTCGTGCCTGCCATCGGT
The DNA here is from genome assembly GCA_964529155.1 of uncultured Rickettsiales bacterium. Classification (GTDB taxonomy): domain Bacteria; phylum Pseudomonadota; class Alphaproteobacteria; order Rickettsiales; family SXRF01; genus CAZGVV01. The sequence continues at coordinate 25,583 of CAZGVV010000013.1, read as the reverse complement.
GGAAAGCCATATGTGTACTCATTTTTTGCGTACGCATAATTTTGAATTAAAATGACTTTAGCAAGAAAAGAAGGGTGAGGAAGACGCGTATCTTGGTGTCTAATGCAAGGGCAATCGTAGCGTAAACAATGCTCCATCATGTGCGCTGTTTACGGCATTTAACGTGCCGCCCAGTAATGCCGTGATTTCACGGCCGATGGCAAGGCCAAGGCCAGTTCCGGCGTTTTGGCGATCCTGGTGCTCGAGCCGTGTGTATTTGGAAAAAATAGCATCAATTTTGTCGGAAGGAATACCTTTGCCATTATCTGAAACGGTGATGATGGCTGCGCGGTTTTCGGTCCAGGCGTGAATGGTGGCTTTGGGCGGATTTCCTCCGTATTTTAATGCATTATCTAAAAGTACGCCAATGATACGGCACATTAAGGCGGGATCAGTTTGTATGGTAATAGGGGCGGTTAACGGGATTATATGGACGGCACCACCCTTAAAATGATGCCCTGATTTTTCAGAACAATCTTTAAGCAGCATTTCTAAATCACAATTTTCTTTTCTGAATTTTACCATGCCATTTTCGAGCTTGGCCATGTCGAGAATATTGGTGACGAAATTATCCAGGCGGTATGCTTCTTGAAGTGCCGTGCTAATAAGGTGCCCCTGTTTTTCAGGCGTAAGGCGGTCTTTCATACGGTCATAAATTTCCAGAGAGCCAATCACGGCGGCAAGCGGTGTTTTTAAGTCATGAGAAACGCAAGAAAGCATTTGGTGATGCATGCGCTCACGCTCTTCCTCAAAGCTTTCGCGGCTTTTAATGAACTTGCCTGAAGATTCTTTTTGTTTTGGCATGTAATTAGTAACATCAATTCTCTGTAAACTCAGGTTCATATAAGATGCCATCTTAAGGGGAAGATCGCAGTATCTATTATAGGCGTAAGTAGCATAAAGGGGATATTCAGTTTTGTTGGCTCCCATAATTACGCACAAGATTTTTATACAAAAATTAATAGCATAATTATAATTATTGCATTAAAATCAACTAATTACAGCTTTTTCCTGAAGTTTTAATGCAGGTATGATTAAGTCTGCCGTGGTTGTGCTAAATAGGCTGTAAGGGATGCGTGGGAAAGATATAAAAAATCGGTAATAATTGAGCTGTTTCAATATATTATTTGTCGTCTTGGTCAGACAGCTTACTGGCTAAGAGTGTTGGGTGGATGGGTTTGCTCATGTAGTCGTCCATTCCGGACTGAATGCAGCGTTCACGATCTCCGGCGAGGGCATGTGCTGTGACACCGATGATGTAATGCGTGAATTTTTTTGTTTTTTCAATTGTGCGGATGTGTTGGGTGGTTTCATAACCGTCCATGTCATTCATTTGAACGTCCATTAAAATAGCGGCGTATGGTTCAGCTGCTGCATTTACTTTGTCGATGGCTTGCTGGCCGTTATTAGCAACATCTACGGCATAGCCTAAATGTTCCAGCATCATGGTGGCGACCATGACATTGGCGGAGTAATCTTCCACTACGAGAATTCGGCCATTGCCGAGAAGGGTGACGGACGGAGTATCCGCAGTATGAATGGCATGTAGTGGTTTATGGAAGGGAAGCCGCCAGGTAGCGGTAAAAATTGTACCCTGATTCTCCGTGCTTTCTGCGGTAATTTCACCGTTCATTAAACGGCTCAAGCGTTGGCTAATGGTCAGGCCCAACCCGGAGCCACCATAACGCCTTGTGATGCTTTGGTCCGCTTGGACAAATTTTTCAAAAATATGCTCTAGTTTTTCCGATGCAATGCCAATGCCTGTATCACGTACGATGATATGTATTTCTGCGATATTATTGGCCAGTGAGATACAGTTTGCTTCTACGTCTACGCTACCTTTCTGGGTGAACTTAAGGGCATTGCCGACGAGGTTGATGATAATTTGCTGAATGCGTGTGGGATCACCCAGGAATGCCTGGTCTTTTGTGTGGTCATGAAAGGTAAGGGCGATATTTTTCTGGTTAGCGAGCATGTTAAACATGGAGGCCATTGCCTCGAGAATTTCCGACATAACAAAAGGTTGTGTTTCCAGCTCAATCTGCCCGGCTTCGATGCGACTTAAATCCAGTAAATCATTGATAAGTTTGAGCAATATGGTGGCGTGGGTGCGAAGGGTTTGCACCATATCTTTTTGCTTGTCGTTAAGGGGGGTATCTTTCAATAGCGAAGCGAGGCCGACTACGGCATTCATCGGCGTGCGGATTTCGTGACTCATGGTAGCGAGAAATTCGCTTTTTGCGATATTAGCGGCTTCTGCCTTTTCTTTTGCTGCGGCAAGCTCACGGCGTTGTTGTTCATTTTCCCGTGCAAGTCGTTCTTTGGTATAGGCGGCTTGCATAATAGCGGGAAGAAGATCGAGGTAGAGTTGCGCGCTGTCCTTGACCGCGTAATCAGCGGCACCTTTTTCAAGGGCAGAGAGCGCCACGCGCTCATCACCGCTAGAGGTGAGGATGATAACCGGCGGGCAGGCTGGCATCTGGCTAATGCGCTCCAACAGTTCCAGGCCATTCATGCCGGGGAGATAATAATCGAGCAAGATGAGGTCAAATACATGTTCTTTGAGTAAAAGCAGTCCAGTTTCGGCGCTGGAGGCAACAGTGATTTCATAGCCTACGCGCTGCATGCGTTTTTGCAGGAGGCGAGCTAAGCCGTCATCATCTTCGATATAGAGCAGTGAACGAAAGTCGTGTGCTGGTTGCGGCACTTGGGCGTGAGCGAATGTCATGATTTTCCCCCCGGTATTTTAACAACGGAAAGCATAAGACCGAGTTTGCGGATGGCATCGGAAAAATTTTCGTATTCCACTGGCTTGGTGATGTAAACATTGCACCCGAGTTCATAGCAACGATCAATCTCACGTGGGTTATCGGTGGTGGTGAGGACGATGATGGGGATGTTACGAGTGGCCGGTGTGCTCTTCAATGTACGAAGGACTTCGTAGCCATCTATTTCGGGTAGGTTTAAATCCAGCAATATCAATGACTGGTCGTGGCGTTCAGCATAGTCGCCTGCGAAATAATCGAGGGCTTTACGGCCATTATCCAGACAGATCATCTGATTAGAAATACCGGCACGTCGCAGGTTTTTTTCGATGAGCCGGGCATGTCCGGGGTCGTCTTCGACCATGATGAGGGTGATGCTCTGATTGGCTGTCATGGCTGCGCTTTTACATTAAGGGGTTGAAACTATGGATGGATTTGGTGGGGATCGAGAAGTGAAAGCTACTGCCTTCGTTTAATGTTGATTCGAACCATATTTTCCCTCCGCATCGGCGGATAAGCGTTTTGACAAATGCCATGCCCATACCAATGCCGCGGACGTCACCGGCATTACCGGCGCGGCGAAAAATATCGAATATGCGGGTGAAGTCTTTTTCGGCAATGCCGCGGCCATTGTCTTTAATACTGAACTGGGTTTCCCAGGGTAATTGGTAGGCGGAAACGGTGATGATGCCTTTGCGGTCAGGGTGGAGGTATTTAATGGCATTATCTAATAAATTGCCGAAAATCTGTTCCAGTGCCATGGGGTCGCATACGATTTCCGGCAGGGATTTAAGGGATATTTCTATGTCTTTAGTGGTGATGTCATAGGCAAGGCTGTTTAGGCAGCGTGTGACCAAGGCGTTGGTATCTACTTCCGTGTAATTAAATTCGCGGCGACCAATGCGCGAGAGGTCAAGCAGGGCTATGGTTAGCATATCCATACGCTCCACGCCGGATTTGATGAAGCTCAGCGCTTCCGGGATGTCTTGGGTAAAGATTGTTGTGATTTTGGACTGTGCTTCGGCGGGAAGTGCGGTAATTGCCTGGCTAAGCAGGGACATGGATTCTTCCAAAGAGAGATGTATTTCACCGGCGAAGCCTTTGATATTCACGAGGGGAGCGCGTAAATCGTGGGAGGTGATGTAGATAAAATTTTCTAAATCCGCATTAAGCTGTCGCAATTCTTCCTCATGTTGCTTTTGTCCGGTAATGTCTGTGTGGAGCCCAAGTAGGCGTACCAATTCATCTTTTTTGTTCCACGAACCGACGCCACGGGATAGTACCCAGCGCCATTGGCCATTTTTATGGCGCATGCGGAATGTTACATTATAGGCAGGTATTTCATGGTTTGCGTATTTTTGAAAAGTATCGTGCGCTATTTTGTAGTCTTCAGGATGAATAAGCTCGCTAAGTGCTGCTACAGATTTTTCTATTTCATCGGATTTGTAACCCAGCATGCGCAGATAAGAAATGGAATAGGTGATTTTGCCAGTGAGTGGGCGGTAGTCGTACATGCCGTCATTTAAATTTTCGAGCAGCATTTCATATGTTTCGCGGGTCTGTTCCAGCGCTGCCTCCGCTTTGCGATTACGGGCGATCAGGCCGAGGATAACAAGAGTGGCAATCAGTAAACCGCCAATGCCAAGGCAAGCGCCGATCATCAATACCGAAAAATATTCTCGCTGTTCCTGGCGTGCGATGATGCTGCGGGTAGTCAGCAGGTTTTGCTCCACAAAAGCAAATTGGTCTAGAGATTGGCGGATTTCGTCCATTAATATACGTGAGCGTTGTAACTCGGTAATACGCAGCGTTTCGCCAGTAGGATTTTGAACCTGCGCGATCTGGGATTTAAAAATCTGGATTAAAAGCTGGATTTTCTGGCTAATAATTCCAAGCGCAACAACTTGCTGCGGATTATCCAAAAGCAGAAGCTGCAGGCGACTGATGGGAATGGGCATCGTGCGGATGGCGCGGTTGTAGGGGGTAAGAAATTCTTTCGCATGTGTGAGTAAATACCCGCGCTGGCCTGTTTCCATATCGAGCAGATTATTAGTAATAAGGCGGGATTGGCGGAGTACTTCATAGGAATGAATGGTCCAATCCGTATATGCATCACGCGATGTTGCTTGTTTATAAAGTACCATCGTAAACGCGGCAAACAGCAGCGCAGTTAAGAAAAAAATGATAAGCAAATAACGGTGGGGAAGTATACGATTAGAGGGCATTTTTATGACGCTAATCTTTAAAAAATCACTTTTTACAGTGAGTTAAAGTAAATTAATCGCGCATAAAAAAGCTATAAGGAATGTTTGAAATGCATAAAAAATCGAGACTATAGCCCGATTTTTTATGCATGGATTCATCTGTCTAGTGCACCGTTTTTTCTGGAATAATTTTTTGTGGTATGTTGGTTGGCGGTACTTCGGTAATAGAGGATGAGCCTTTTTCTTCTGCATTTTGGCCGGGCAGATTTTCTATGCCTTCATGCTCAGGAATGTTCACAGTTTCAATGGGCTGATTGGTATCGGGATTGCCGCCTGCAGATAATGTATTCATAACCTCTCCTGTCAAAAATGATTAAGCGACTGATCGTTGGGTTTGTTGGGTTGAATTGCGCAAGGCTTGCAGTGTGTGGGCAATGTGGGAAGGTAAATCTCCCGGCCAGCGCGCGGTGATAAATTGCTCATCTACTACGGTGGGCTCATCCACAAACATTGCGCCTGCCAGTTTAACCTCTTTCTCCACTTCTGGCCAAGCTGCGATACGGCGGCCTTGCATGACGCCAGCGGCAGCAAGGATTTGTGGGCCAT
>CAZGVV010000013.1:0-19959 GCA_964529155.1 uncultured Rickettsiales bacterium | reverse complement strand
ATTGGCTTTCCAGAGCCGGCGAATTGGCGTATGAGTTGCAGTGCTTCCGCATTCTTCTTCAATTCCGCCGGGGCGTTGCCGCCGGGAATATACAGCAACTGATACGCCGCTGGGTCCACATCCGTAATGGCCAGCGTGTTCTGCAGGCCCATGCCTTGCTTGCCTTTAAATGCACCACCTTTCGGAGTTACAACGTCTACCTGAAAGCCTTCTTCAATAAATCGATAATAGGGATAAAAGAATTCCAGATCCTGCGTGTCATTCGCCGTTAAAATAAGGATATGTTGCCCATTGCTGCGTGGGTAAGCAGTTGGGATATAAGTATCAGTTGGAATCTGGGTCATTGTTTGCCTCCTCACACATGAAAACATGTATTCAAGCATGGCAGGCGCTTTATAAGTTCTCACTCAGTAGAAAAATGCTGCATATAAATTGTCCATAAAAAGACCGCTTATAGTGATTCTATAGAGGCGAATATTTTACATATGGCCTCTTTATGCATGCGCCGGTTAAGAAGAATTAGTAGCCGCAGTGAATGCCTGTGCTGAAGTGCGGTGTTTGCTAACCTGTTTTATAATAACGAATTACTTTCGGAGGAGATTCTTTTATGCGTGGTATTGCATTGTGGTTGGTAGGGGTTCCTATTCCTGTCATTATTTTACTATATCTCTTCCACGTAATTTAAGTTTTCATTTTAACATTTTATTTCATGAGGATTGCTATGAAAAAACTATTTATGCTGGCGCTTGTTGGTGCATTTTTAACTTCTACCGCTATGCCTGTTTTTGCTAAAACGGAAGTGCAGGAAGATGTAGAAGACGTGCATGCCGATGTTAAGGCTATTCACAAAGATAACAAGGCATTGGCTAAGCAGCGTGCGATTTTAGATCAGAACCGTGCAGACAAACAAGCTGCTAAAGAAAATGGCGACACCCTGCGCCAGGCTTCTGAAAGCGTAAAGATCGGCGCAAACAGCGCAACGATCAGCGCAAAGAAAGCAGAAAAATATACCGATGAAAAAATCTTGGAGCATCATCAGGAAAATCTGAAAACTGACGTTAAAAACAATAACTAATTCGCATGATGCAAATGGGCGGGCCGCGGTGAAGCGGCCCGCTTTTTTTATGGGTTTATCTTTGGATTAAGTGGCTAAGCTACGGTGATGCATGAAGTGTTGCTCAATGGGCATTTTATGCTGGCTATGGTCAATGCTAATGGAATTTTGATGCAGATAAGACCAGTGTGAGTGAACGAAAAAAGGAGCCCCCACATACAGGAGCCCCTCACATATATGAGTCATTGGCTTAAATGAACACGGATTTACCGAAAACGTCTGGATGTTTCTGGGCGATTTTGTGCCGATGTTATGAGCCGATATTATTGGAAGGAAGGCATATGTCACTTGGAAAATCGAAAAAAACGTACAGTAAGAAGCGGAAAACAAAACACCGGGCAATGATCATTGATATGCAGCAGATCGCCTGTTCTGGCGCTGTAATTGAACATGTAGAATATGAATCGGGGAATTTGGCGTATTTTATGGTGCGTAATCTCCCTGCGCATCTCACGCTTATTGAATGCACTCCTGCGCATGGGCGTTCTCATCATTAATGGTTTAATCTGTGTTAAAACATAAAGCGATCCGTCTTATTATAAGTATGATCGGCGCGCTTTGTGTGGCGGTGGTGTTGCTTGGCGTGTATATTGGCAGCTCTTATTTTAGTGCAGGTGTGGGTACGTTTATTACCCATCGTAGCGGTCGCAATGTGGCGTTTGAAGGAAAAATAGAAGCGCATCTATGGTCACATAGGCCGCGTATTACCATACGTAATATTCGGGTGGGTAATGCAGAGTGGAGTGATACGCCGATGATGTTTGAGGCAGATCGCATTTCGTTTTCCATACAGCCCTGGGAATTATTGCGTGGTCGTATTGTGTTACCGGAGTTGATCGTAGACCGGCCCGTCCTGATGTTAGAAAAGAATGAGCAAGGGGCGGCTAATTGGGATTTCGTACAGAATCCGCAGGCGGAAGTGCTGAAACAATCGGTGCCGAGTCATCGGTTCACCGTGCCGGTCATTGGTGAGCTGCAGATTACGGATGGGCAATTGCATTACCGTGATGCGTCTCGGAATATTGATACACAGATGCAGATTTCAACCATAGAAGGCGAAGCCGGAGCAGGAAGCGCGATTACACTTACGGGTAAAGGGAATTACCAAAAGAAGCCATTTTCACTGGATTTTAACGGGGCATCGATCCTGCAATTGCGTGAAATTGCAACGCCTTATCCATTCACACTTCATCTGGTTATTGGGCCGACGCAGGCGGATGTAAAAGGCACGGTACAAAACCCCGTGACGTTAGACGCTCTGGATGTTGTGCTAAATTTAAAGGGGGCGAATGCGGCGGATTTATTTCCTATTACCGGCATCGCATTGCCGCCGACACCGCCGTATCACGTGGAGGGCCATCTTATTCATGACAGGGAGAATTGGAACTTTAACGATTTTAAAGGTGTGATGGGCAGCAGCGATGTGCGCGGTGATGTGGTGTGGAAACCTAGCCATGATAAGCAACCCTATTTCGCCGGTGATTTCGTCTCCCAAAATCTGGACATGAAGGACTTGTCCGGTTTTGTCGGCGCACATAAAAAACCGCTGAATAATGACCGCGTGATTCCCGATGTGCCGCTGGATATTTCGCGGATGATGGCGATGGATGCCGATGTGACATTTCACGGAGAACATGTGAAAGCGCCGGATGTGCTGGATGATTTTTATATGAAACTGGCGTTGAATGATGGCGTGCTGACAGTAAAGCCTGTGTCATTTGGCATCGCCAAGGGAAACATTACGGCGGATATTACGGTAGAAGGCAGAGAGACGCCGCCGAAAATCCATGCGGAGGTCCATTTCCAGCGGTTGGCCCTTAGCAGGCTGTTTGCATCATTGGCAGCGAAATATGGCAAAGAGAATGTAAGTTCTGGCTTGTTGGGTGGCCGGGCATCGCTTCATGGCACAGGAAAATCGCTGCACGATATGTTGGCAACTGCAGATGGCATAATTGGGGTTGGCATGGAAGGTGGCCAATTGAGCCGCTTGTTGCTGGCATTATTGGGGTTGGATTTATTCCGTGTGACAGGTCTGGTGCTGACGGATAGCGACAAGCCCGTGCCGATTTATTGCGTGGTGGGGCATTTTTCGGTGAAATCAGGGGTGATGCAAACGCGTGCGTTGCTGGCGGATACCGAAGTAACTACCATTCGCGGCGAAGGTACGGCAAATCTAAAAAATGAACAGGTGGATTTGCGACTGAACGCTTATCCCAAAGAAGCTTCGGCGCTTTCAGCCCGTACCCCGATTATTGTGAGCGGAACACTTAAGCATATCCGTGCCGGGGTTGATCCTGTGGCACTGGCGGCGCGTGGCGGTATTGCAGCGGCACTGGGGGCGTTGCTTACGCCGATTGGGGCGTTGCTGGCGTTTGTTGAGCCAGGGTTGGGAGAAGACAGCCACTGCGCGGCGTTTATTAAACGGTTAGAGCGGTCTACGGGTGGTAAAATTCCGCACAATAAATAAGTAAAGGGTGAATAGTGGTGCTGAAGGGTGAATTTGTCTTCAACATCCTTATTCACTAATCACTATTTACACATCACCTACCGATTGGTGGACCCATTCTAAAAAGGGTAAATGCCCTGACGTGATGGGCCAGGCAACAATGCAGGGGCATTCGTAATCATGTAATGCGGTAACGCGGGCGGTTATGCAGTCCATGTGGCGGTCAGTAGATTTGGCGATGAGAATGCATTCAGGTGTGTTTTGCAGTTCACCGTTCCAGTGGTAAAGGGAAGTGGATTCGATTAAATTGGCGCAGGCGATCAGGCGTTCTTCAAGTAACGTTTTGGCCAGCGTGATGGCCTGCTCCTTGTTTTTGGCGGTGATATAGATTACGATAGCGTTCATACGGTTAGTCTATCAGACCATTTAACTTTGGGGAATAGTATGCGTTATATTGCTCTGTTATTGCCGCTTGCTTTTATGTCAGTTGCCACGCTGGCCGCGGATAATTCCGTTGCACCGGGCACAACGCTTGCAGTGAAAAACCCATTTCCCAACTACCCGCAGCCGCCGAAAACCCGGCAGGAAAATATACAGCGTGTGCAGCAGCGGTTGGAGATTTTACAAAAAATGTCGGATTCCGACTGGAGCCGCTGGATGCAGCAGCAAAAATTCAGCCAATGGAAACAGCAATACAAGCAAGAGCTAAGCAAAACCGGCGGGCGTAACCTCTCGCCTGCGGAACGCGAACAGGCGCGGAAGAATTTTCAGAAGTAGTTTTTTGCATTAGTCGGCGGATTTTTGCCGTGAATTTTTCTGCAACCAGATCAACAAAATAAGTGACGGCAGCGGCAGCAAGGCTGAAAGCCCGAAAAACCATGTCCAGCCGAGCGTGGCGGCGCACCAGCCGGCGGGGGTGGAGAGCATGGTGCGGGAGGCGCTGGCGAGTGAGCTTAAGAGTGCATATTGCGTGGCGGTGAAGCGGGCGTTGCACAGGCCGCTGAGGTACGCCACGAACACCGTGGCGCTCATGCCGCTGACCAGATTATCGCCGGTGATGACGAGCGCTAATACAGAGAGTTGCGCACCAGTATAGGTAAACGTAATATAGAGTAAATTGGTAAATCCTTGGGCCAGGCCGATGGTCCATAGTAAGGTGATGAGCCGAAAACGCGTCATCAGCCACCCACCGAGGAAACCACCGGCGATGGTGGCGATGAGGCCGTAGAGTTTGCTGATGTCGGCGATTTCCGGTTTGGTGAAGCCAAGCTCAATGAAAAATACGCTGCTCATGAGGCCGATAAAGGCATCGGGGAGTTTGTAAAGCGCAGTGAAACACAACACAATCAACCAGCCGGGACGCGACATGAAGTCACGAAACGGGGCGATGAGCGCGCGTTGAATCCATGATCCGCGTATGGCGGCTATAGTGTTGGCGGCGATGACTTTTGGCTCCCCGGCAATAAGGGCGGCAATCATACCAAAACCGATGAGTAGACCCATGATAGTATAAGTGGCGGACCAGCCCATGGTGGCGTCCAGATGCAGCGCGCCGGCGGAGGAGGCGATCATCCCTAAGCGATAACCGAGTACGTAGGTAGCGGCGGCGGTGCCTTGTTTTTCGGTGGGTAAGAGTTCTACGCGGTAGGCATCCACCAGGATATCTTGTGTGGCTGACCAGAAGGCGACCAAGAGTGCGGCCAGCGCGGTAAACCATGGGGCAATGGCGGGGTCGACCGTGCCCATGAAGATGATGCTCGCCATTAAACATGCCTGCGCGCCGATCAGCCAACCGCGCCTGCGGCCTAGTAAGCGGGTGAGTAAGGGAAAGGGAAGGCTATCCACCAACGGCGCCCATACGAATTTAAAGGAATAGGGAATGGCCATGGCGGCGAATAAGCCGATATCAGCTTTATTGACGCCTGCTTCCACCAAGCGAATGGCAAGGGTGGAGGCGGTGAGTGCGAGTGGCAGGCCGCTTGAAATGCCTAAAAACAATAACGTGATGATGCGAATATCGGAAAAAAGGTGGAACCACGATTCGCGTGGTTTTTTCTCTGCGATGGGCACATCCCCCGTGGTGGTCACCTAGGCTACCAGGCGATCAAGCGGCACGGCGCTGCGGGCGCCGGTTTGCTGGATGATTTTTCCAGCACAGGCATTGCCGAGGCTGGCGCATGCGCGCACATCCCAGCCGCGTGTGGCGCCATATAAAAAGCCGCTGGCGAATAAATCACCGGCGCCGGTGGTGTCCACCACATCGGTAACGGCTTCGGCAGGAACGATTTCTACCTTGCCGTCAGCGAGCACGACCGCGCCTTTTTCAGAGCGGGTAATGACAATAATATCGCAGAGATCCTGGGCACGTTGCTGGGCGGTGGTGAAATCCGGGGCTTGGGTGAGAGCGATGATTTCGGCTTCGTTGGCGAATAGAATATCCACTTCCGGCAATTGCGCGAGCAATGCGTCGCGGTGCCGGTCTACGCAGAACGAGTCTGATAGCGTGAGTGCCACGCGGGTATCGGCTGCTTCGGCGGTGGCGATGGCGTGGCGGGCGGCGGCGAGCATGGCTGGTGAATCCCAGAGGTAGCCTTCTAAGTAGAGTATGTGTGCCTGACTGATGGGGGCGTTGTCGATGTCGGCTGGGGTGAGGCCGAGGCACGCGCCAAGAAATGTATTCATGGTGCGCTGGGCGTCGGGTGTGACGAAGATCAGGCAGCGCGCGGTGGCGGCGCCGCTGTCGGCGGGCGTGGTGTTGAATTGCACGCCGCACGCGCGGATGTCGTGGGTGAAAATTTCACCGAGCTGGTCACGTTTTACTTTGCCGATAAAGGCGCCGCGGCCACCGAGTGAGGCGAGGCCCGCCAAGGTGTTTGCCGCTGAGCCGCCAGAACATTCATTGGAAGGGCCCATGTGTGTATAGAGCGTTTCGGCGCGCGATTCGTCGATCAGCGCCATGGAGCCTTTGGCGAGGCCGAGTTCGCCAAGGATGGTATCGTCACAGAAGGCCAGTACATCTACAATGGCACTGCCCAGGCCGATGACATCATATCGTTTGTGTGGCATAATATTCCCTTGCTATTTCCAGTGTTTCCGGTGTGTCCACGCCAAGCGGTACTGTATTTACCACGTTCACGTCAATACGCATTCCGTTTTCCATGGCACGTAATTGTTCTAATTTTTCTGCTTTTTCCCGAGGCGAGGGGGGGAGCGCGACAAAACGCTCCAACGCGGCGCGGCGATAAGCGTAGAGGCCGATGTGGTGATAAAACGGTTCGCCGGTTTTGGGGGTGTTGCGGGTAAAGTCGAGGGCGCGGTATGGGGAGGGATGACGGATGACGCATGGCGGATGGTAAGAGGCGGGTGTTTTTGTCATCTGGGTACTGTCATCCGTTATCTTGGCTGCAAGTACAGCTTTTACCACCGCGGGGTCCGTTTTTTCACGTTCTTCGGTAATGATGGCGGCCAGGGTGGCAATATCTACGTCTCCGTCCGACAAAGGGGCGAGGACCTGGGCGATGACGCCTGGGTCGAGGGTTGGCATATCGCCCTGGAGATTGATGATGATATCATAATATTTTTTTTCAGGGTCAATGGATTGAAGCGCTTCATAGATGCGGTCTGAGCCTGATGCGTGATCAGCACGGGTCATGATGGCCCGGCCACCTTCGGCGGTGATGACGGTGGCAATGTCCGGGTGGTCGGTCGCTACGGCGACTTCGCCCATATGGGCGGCGATTGCCCTGCGCCAGACCTGCACAATCATCGGCGCACCGCCGATTTCGAGCATGGGTTTGCCCGGAAGACGGGTGGCAGCGAAGCGGGCGGGGATAAGGATGAGAGGTGACATGTAAATCCTGTTGAACTGATACGCGCACCATATTATAGCTAACTGCAATTCCACAAGTTTTATGAGGACCTCTTATGTCTAATTCTGGTTTGGAAATGAATAAAATTGCGGCAGCTATCGTGCTTGCGGGCATTGTGGCTATGGTGGCGGGGCTTGGCAGCGAAGTACTTTATCGCGGGGGCCTTGAGCATGGCAAACATGGCGAAGAAAAGCGCGGCTATAGCATTGCCGGTGTTGAAGAAGCCCATGCAGCTGATGGAACCAGCCCGGCGGCTGCGCCAGCACAACCGGTTGATATTAAGCCATTCCTGGCGAAGGCGGATGTGGCTGCAGGAAAAGATCAGCTAAAAAAATGTACTTCCTGCCATACGTTTGACAAAGGTGGAAAAAATGGTGTGGGCCCCAATCAATGGGGGTTACTGGGTAGCCATTTTGGGCATAAAGAGGATTTTGCCTATTCTGCAGCTATCCAGGGCAAAAAGGATAAAAGCTGGAATTTCCAGGAGTTATCAAACTTCCTTCTTGCACCACAACAAGATGTGCCAGGCACGAAAATGGCATTTGCCGGTGTGAAAAACCCCCAAGATCGCGCCAATCTGATCGCGTATTTAAATACGCTGAGCGATAATCCGCTTCCTCTGCCGAAATAGAGTTCAGACTAATGGAATTCCTCTCTGAACTGAATGTGGTGTATGAGTGGTTGATCGTTGGTGTTGTATTTATTGCATTAGAAGCATTCGGCATTCCGGGGGTGGGATTCTTTTTTATGGGAATCGGTGCGCTGGCGACGGGTATTCTTCTGTCACTGGACTGGATCGGAGATGAGCAGATTATTGTACAATTCGCCGTATGCTTCGCTATTGCGCTGGCTTCGGGCGTGTTATTGTGGCGGCCTATTCAAAAATTATTTCCATCGAGCAAAACATCCCCCGGATATAATGATGTAATTGGCGCAACGGCTATTGTAGGCGCAGGCGGGTTACGCCGCGGGGGAGAAGGAATAGTGCTATGGTCGGGGACTATCATGAAGGCCGAATTAGCGCCCGATGCCGGTGTGAGCATGCTAGCTGAAAATACAGCCGTAACCATTATTGCCGTTATGGGTGCAAAATTAATTGTAAGCCCAAAATCTTAAAATAAGGAGTAAGGCTCATGCTTCCGGTAATTTTAGCAGCCATTGGCTTGATAGGATTGATATTACTATGGAAGGGCATCAATATGGTGCCCCAGCAACAAGCGTGGATTGTCGAACGTTTCGGAAAATTTGAACGAAAGCTGGACCCGGGATTATGCTGGATTAATCCTTTATTCGAGCGTGTGGCCTATAAGCACAGTTTAAAAGAAGCGGCAATTGAAGTGCCGGAGCAGGCAGGGATCACGGCGGATAACGTGACGCTGAATCTGGATGGTATTTTATATGTCCGCATCATTGACCCCGTGGCGGCGAGTTACGGGGTGAATGAACCAATTTATGCCGTGACATTGCTGGCGCAAACGACCATGCGCTCAGAAATCGGCAAGTTGGCACTGGATAAAACGTTTGAAGAGCGCGAAACGTTAAATGCCAATATCGTCACCGCGATTAATCATGCGGCGCAGAACTGGGGCATTCAGTGCATGCGCTATGAGATCAAAAATATTTCACCGCCAAATTCGGTATTAAAAGCGATGGAATTACAAATGGCGGCGGATCGCCAGAAGCGTGCGACCATTTTGCAATCCGAAGGCGAGCGGCAGTCGCATATCAACGTGGCGGAAGGTACGAAACAGCAGGTGGTACTGGCTTCGGAAGGTGCAATGACCGACCAGATCAACCGCGCCAAAGGTGAGGCGGAAGCATTGCTGGCAGTAGCGGATGCGACGGCGAAGAGTATTGAGCTGATTGCCGCGGCGATTCAAAAGCCGGGTGGTGAAAGCGCGGTAGCACTGAAGGTTGCGGGAGATTATATTCAGGCATTCAGTCAACTAGCTAAAACATCTACGACCTTGCTTCTTCCCGCAAATACAGGGGATGCCGGCAGTATGGTCGCACAAGCTTTGACGGTGTTTGATGCCGTGCGTAATCGCACGCCAGATGCATCCGGCAGCTCAACGCCGTCTCCTAATAGCCCGAGTGGTGTGGGTGGGCGTGGACCATGGGGCAGTGCGTGAGTGTAATCGGATTTCCGCGTCTGCGGAGTGTGACACGCATTCAAGGTTTACTCGTAGTTATACTGACATGGATTCCGGCCAATGTGGCCATTAGCGCGCCGTCACACTGCCTTGCTCATTATGGAGAATGTAAATATAAGGCCGGGTTTGCGCATTTTGATTATGTGAATCCCGCGGCTCCCAAAGGTGGGGAAGTGAAGCTTGCCGAAAACGGTACATTTGATTCGTTGAATCCGTTTATTTTAAAAGGCGTCAAAGCCCCGGCGCTGGCGGGATTATTTGATACGCTCATGGTTCCGTCATTTGATGAGCCTGAGACCATGTATGGCTTAATTGCCGAAAGCGTGGACGTAGCCGCAGACCGGGGAAGTGTGACGTTTTCCCTGAACCCGGCGGCGCACTGGCATGACGGCACAGCAATTACGCCGGAAGATGTGGTATTTTCTTTTCATGCGCTAAAGGACAAAGGGGATCCAACCTATCAAATCACCTATGCGCTGGTCGATGACGTAAAAAAAACCGGACCGCGCGCGATTACTTTTACCTTCAAAGAAAAAGGCAATCGCGAATTGCCGCTGATTGTGGCCAGTATGCCAGTGTTGCCGTCGCATTATTACGCGACGCATCCGTTTGACGTATCAACACTGGAAGCGCCCCTGGGCAGCGGCCCTTATAAGGTATTGAGTGTGGAGCCGGGGCGGACGATTGTATATGAGCGGGTGAAGGAATATTGGGGGCGTAATTTGCCGGTGATTCGCGGGCAATATAATTTTGACCGCATTCGTTATGACATGTACCGCGATGAGAATGTGACGCTGGAAGCGTTTAAGGCCGGGGCCTATGATTTCCGGCAGGAATACATCGCCCGTAACTGGGCAACCGCCTATGACTCACCCGCGCTCAAACAGGGGCGTTTTACGAAAGTGCGTATTCCCAACGAAATCCCGCAAGGAATGCAGTCTTTCGTATTCAATGTGCGGCGTGGAAAATTTGCTGATCCACGTGTACGTGAGGCGATAGGATTGACACTGGATTTTTCCTGGCTCAATCACACGATTTTTTACGATGCCTATACCCGTGATACCAGTTTTTTTGACAGCACTCCATTTGCCGCCAAAGACTTGCCTGAAGGCAAGGAATTGGCGTTACTGGCTCCATTTAAAGGAATAGTGCCTGCGGGTGTATTTACCGAAAAATTTATTGTGCCGGAAACCGATGGCAGCGGCAATAACCGCCCGAACCTGATTAAGGCGCAGCAATTGCTGGAAGAGGCAGGATGGGTGATTCGTGATGGAAAGCGGATGAATGCGCAGACCGGCGAAAAGCTGACACTTGAATTTTTACTCCAGCAACCAACCATGGAGCGTGTGATTGGCGCGATGCGGCCTAACTTACAGCGTTTGGGTATTGATTTAAGCATTCGTTACGTCGATGCGGCACAGTACCAGAAGCGCGTTGAGAATTATGATTTTGATTTGATTTCACACTGGGTGAATCGCGGGGTGTTTTTCCCAGGTAATGAGCAAATAGCGATGTGGCATTCCTCACAAGCTGATGTGCGAGGCGGAAATAATGTGGCGGGGGTTAAAAACCCGGCCATAGACGCGGCGCTCGAAGCGTTGGTCGCGGCCAAGGAATTACCTGAATTGGAAGCTGCGGGAAGGGCGTTGGACCGTGTCTTGCTATGGGAGCATTACGTCATTCCGCATTGGCGCTCCGCCGGGGTGCGCGTCGCCTATTGGAACAAGCTAGACCGCCCGAAAGTGGCGCCAAAATATAATATGGCGTTTCAGACGTGGTGGGTGAAACCCTAAGTCTTACTACTTATAGTTATTCCACTTTACCATTATACATGGCTGCAAAGAGTGTTTTCTGCGCTTCCGGTGCTCACGTACCCTGTACGCTGCGCTCCGGTTCTCGAAAACACTATGTTCGCCTACGTATAATTTAAATTGAAATAACTATAGCTTGCAAATTAGCCCTTCGCCTTTTTCTTCGCCGCTGGCCGCGTTGTAGGAAGGACTTTGTCTTCCTTTTCGCCGATTGCTTCGATGGCGGCGATGGCGGCCAGGTTCAGGATTTCGGACAACGTCGCGCTCATTTGCACGATCTGGACGGGGCGTGACAGGCCGATCAGCACAGGGCCGATGGTTACACCGTCGCTCAGTTCTTGCAGCAAATGCGACGCAACGTGAGCGGTGTGAAGCGCTGGCATAACCAATACGTTGGCAGGGCCAGACAAGCGGCAGAACGGGTAGAGGCTCATCAGCTCTTTGTTGAGCGCAACCGATGCTGACATTTCGCCGTCATATTCGAAATCAACGTGCATGTTGTCCAGCACCTTCACGGCTTCGCGGATGCGTTCGGATTTTTCGCCCATAGGGTTGCCGAACGTGGAGTAGGACAGCAAGGCCACGCGTGGCACGTGGCCAAGCTTGCGGGCTTTTTCTGCGGTTTTGACGGCGATGTGAGCAAGTTGATCGGCGTCGGGCAATTCCTGCACCGTGGTGTCGGCAAACAACAATGTACGGCCTTTGGCGACCACCAGCGTGATCCCAAAAAGAAATTCATTGGGTTTGGGGTCAATAACGCGGCTGATGTTTTCGAGCGACACGGTGTAGTTGCGCGTCATGCCGGTGATCATGGCGTCGCCATGACCGCAGGCGATCATACAGGAGGCGAAAATGTTGCGGTCATTTTTCACCATGCGGGCAACGTCGCGGTAGAGGAAGCCCTGGCGCTGCATGCGCGGATACAGATAGTCGATGTATTGGTCTACATGCGGGCTGACGGCGGCATTGGCAATTTCGATGCCTTCCAGCTCTACACCCATGCGCTGGGCGGTTTGCAGTACTTTTTCGTTGCGTCCGACCAGCACGGGTTTGCCGTAGCCATTGTCGCGCCATTGCAGGGCGGCGCGGATGATTTTTTCTTCCTCACCTTCGGCAAAGATCATGGTTTGCGGGTTTTCACGAACTTTTTCGAACAGATCCTGCATGCTGGCGGCCGTGGGGTCGCGACGAGCGGCCAGTATTTTTTTATACGCGCCGAAATCCACGATGGGTTTGCGGGCGATGCCGGTTTCCATGGCGGCTTTGGCCACTGCGATCGGCACAGTGGTCATGAGGCGGGGGTCAAACGGTGCAGGGATGATGTAATCCGGGCCATATTCCATTTGACGGCCTGCGTAAGCGGCGGCGACTTCTTCCGGTACCTGGTCACGGGCGAGCTTAGCAATGGCTTGTGCGGCGGCGATTTTCATTTCGTCGTTGATCTGGCTGGCCCGCACGTCGAGCGCCCCGCGGAAAATATAGGGGAAGCCCATGACGTTGTTCACCTGATTCGGGTAATCCGAGCGACCGGTGGCGATGATGGCGTCGTCACGCACTTCACGCACTTCTTCCGGCGTGATTTCAGGGTCTGGGTTGGCCATAGCGAAGATGATGGGGTTTTTGCCCATGGTTTTGATCATCTCTTTGTTCATAGCGCCTTTGCCAGCCAGGCCCATGAACATATCGGCGCCCTCCATGGCTTCAGCCAGTGTGCGTTTGCTGGTTTTGACCGCATGGGCGGATTTCCACTGGTTCATGCCCTGGGTGCGGCCTTCGTAGATGACGCCGGTTTTGTCTACCAGCAGGGCATTTTCATGGCGCACGCCCATTTTTTTGATGAGTTCCAAACAGGCAATACCGGCGGAGCCAGCGCCGAGGACGACAACTTTGGTATCTTCTAATTTGCGGCCGGTTAAATCGGCGGCGTTGATGAGGGCGGCGGCGGTGATGATGGCTGTGCCGTGCTGGTCGTCGTGGAATACGGGGATGTCCATCAATTCGCGCAGGCGCTGCTCGATGATGAAGCATTCGGGCGCGGCGATGTCTTCCAGATTGATGCCGCCCCAGCTGGGGCCAAGGTAGCGCACGGCGTTGATGAATTCTTCCACGTCGGTGGTGTCTACTTCGATGTCGATGGCGTCGATGTCGGCGAAGCGTTTGAACAGAATGGCTTTGCCTTCCATCACCGGCTTGCTGGCCAGCGCGCCTAAATTGCCGAGGCCGAGCACGGCGGTGCCGTTGGAGATTACGGCGACCATGTTACCGCGCGCCGTGTAATCATAGGCTTTGAGCGGATCTTTATGGATGTGTAGACACGGCCACGCCACGCCGGGGGAATAGCCCAGCGACAAGTCACGCTGCGTCATCAGCGGTTTGGTGGGGAGGATGCTGAGTTTACCGGGTTTACCTTCGGTATGATAGGCGAGGGCGTCGGCTTCAGTGATGGGCTCTTTGTCTTTGGACATGTGTAAAGATACCTTGTTAAAAAAATTGCTGCATCGCAGCAAAAAACTATGCATTACAATAGGAAGGCTTCCTGTTCCCACACTGTGCGCCGGATTGCAAGAAAAAACCGTGCTGCGGCGCGTCAAAGCTAAAATAGTACTGAACTTGCCTTTGAGCCATTAGCGAGATTATAAACTACTATGCCTGAAGTAATTGAAGCCCCCCTCCACACCCCCACCCCCGCCATGCAGCAGTTCTTGGCGCTGAAGGCGGCGCATCCGGAATGTTTGTTGTTTTATCGGATGGGGGATTTTTATGAGTTGTTTTTTGACGATGCCAAGCGTGCCTCGGCGATTCTGGATATTGCGCTGACCAAGCGCGGCAAGCATGCGGGGGAGGATATTCCCATGTGTGGTGTGCCGGCGCATTCTTATGAGCCGTATCTGGAAAAATTGATCCGGGCGGGTGAGCGGGTGGCGATGTGCGAGCAGCTGGAGGATCCGGCGGAGGCGAAAAAGCGCGGCGCAAAATCCGTGGTACGGCGCGATGTGGTGCGGATTATCACGCCGGGAACCTTGACGGAGGAGAGTCTGCTCGATGCGCGCAGTGCCAATTATCTGGCATGCATCGCGCAGGACGGAAAGCGTGGCCAAACGTTGGCGCTGGCGTGGATTGAGCTTTCTACGGGTGAATTCCGCGCGTGTTCGGTGGAATCGGCAAATATCGGTGCGGAGTTGGCACGGCTTTGCCCGCGTGAGATTATACTGGCGGATAGCCTGTATAATGAGTTGCCGCTTTCCGAGTGGAAAGCCGTGTTGAACCCCCGCCCGGCGGCGCTGTTTGACGCCAGGCGGAGCGAGCGGCTGCTAAAGGACACGTACGAGGTGCAATCGTTGGATGCGTTCGGGACATTTACCCCGGCACTTACGGCGGCATGCGGAACGCTGTTAGAGTATGTGCAGCTTACGCAAAAAACCACATTGGCGCATTTGCCCCCGCCAAGCATTGACGTGGCGGGTGGGCATATGGTGATGGATGCGGCTACCATGCGGAATTTGGAGCTTACGCAGCGATTAAGCGGTGGGCGGCCGGGAAGTGTGCTGGCAACCATTGACCGTACGATTACGCCGGGAGGAGCGCGTCTACTCGCGGCGCGGCTGGTGGCGCCGTTGATGGATGCGCTTGGTATTCAGGCGCGGTTGGATGAGGTGGGAGCATTTACGCAGCAGGAGGCGGTGCGTAGCATATTGCGCATGCGCTTGGGGGAATGTCCGGATTTGGAGCGAGCGTGTTCGCGTGTGATGCTGGGCCGTAGCGGTCCGCGGGATTTGGTGTCTATTGCGGCAGGCTTGCGGGCGGCGCGCGACATTGCGGCGGCGCTTTCCGCGCATCATTGGCCGGAAACTGTAGAAGCGGCGCAGGCGCAGTTGGTGGGGCATGATGCATTAATTGCAAGTCTTGGTGCGGCATTGCGCGAAGAATGTGGGCTGTTTGCGCGCGACGGAAATTTTGTGGCGGCAGGGTATAATCCAGAGCTGGATGAATACCGGCATTTGCGCGATGACGGGAAGCGGGTGATCGCCGAGTTGCAGGCGCGGTATGCTGAGAGTACGGGCATTAATGCCCTTAAAATCCGGTTTAACCATGTGCTGGGGTATTATATTGAAATTTCCCAGGTTCATGCGGCCAAAGTGCCAGCGGAATTTATTCACCGCCAGACCATGGCCGGGGCGTTGCGGTATACCACCGCAGAACTTGGGGAATTAGAGCAAAAAATCGGCAAGGCGGAGACGCAAGCCTTGGCGTTGGAGCTGGAAATTTTTACCGAATTGGTGGCGCAGGTTTCCGCAGTAAGTACTGCTATCCGGGGCACGGCTTCCGCACTTGCAACACTTGATGTAGCAGCGGCACTGGCAGAATTGGCGGTGTCGCGGGAGTGGGTGCGTCCTCAGGTGGATCATTCATTGGCATTTGCCATTCACGGCGGCAGGCATCCGGTGGTGGAGGCGGCGTTGAAGCAGAATGGTGGAATGTTCGCAGCCAATGGGTGCAGACTTTCGGACGACGCGGGTGACGCGAGCCTATGGTTGCTTACCGGGCCGAATATGGCGGGTAAATCCACGTTCTTGCGGCAAAACGCATTGATTACGGTATTAGCGCAAATGGGCAGCTTTGTGCCGGTGACGTCGGCGCATATTGGCGTGGTGGATCGTTTGTTTTCCCGGGTGGGCGCGGCGGATGATTTGGCACGCGGGCAATCAACATTCATGGTGGAGATGGTGGAAACGGCGGCGATTTTGAATCAGGCAACTGCGCGCAGCCTGGTCATTTTAGATGAGATTGGCCGTGGGACGGCCACGTTTGACGGGCTTTCCATCGCGCAGGCGGTGGTGGAGCATTTGCATGACCATATCCATTGCCGGGCATTGTTTGCAACGCATTACCACGAGCTCACGGCGCTTAGCGGGCGCTTGCCGCGTGTTTATTGTCACACCATGCGGGTGAAAGAGTGGAAGGGCGCGATCGTGTTTTTACATGAGGTGGGTGAGGGCGCGGCGGAACGGTCTTACGGCATACATGTGGCGCGGCTGGCGGGGTTGCCCAAGGCGGTGCTCAGCCGGGCGACGGAGTTGCTGCATGTGTTTGAATCCGGTCAGGATAAAGGCGGGTTGATGCATGCAGTGGCAGCGCCGTTGCCGTTGTTTTCGTTTCAGGCGGAAAAAAAGATTCCAAGCGCAGTAGAGGAGGCGGTTGAGGCGCTGATACCGGATGAAATGTCCCCCAAAGATGCATTGGAGGCGCTGTATCGGCTAAAATCCCTGCTTGCTATGTAAAACATGCCTAAGTACACTGTTGCCAGGTATAATATGGCACAGCATTCAGTCCTTCTCATCATTTCCGGCAGTGTGGCTGCCTATAAGTCGCTTGAGCTTATCCGGCGGTTGCGGGAGCGTGAGGTGGGGGTGCGTTGTATTTTGACGCAAGGCGGGGCGCAGTTTATTACGCCTCTGGCCGTGGCGTCACTGTCGGGGGAGGCGGTGTATACGGATTTATTTTCGCTGAAGGATGAAACGGAAATGGGGCATATCCGGCTGACGCGTGAAGCGGACGCGGTGGTCGTTGCACCGGCCAGTGCAGACCTCATTGCCAAAATGGCGCATGGCATGGCCGATGATCTGGCGACAGCGACGTTGCTTGCCAGCGATAAGCCGCCGTTGGTGGCTCCGGCGATGAATACAAAGATGTGGGAGCATGCCGCGACGCAGCGGAACATGAAGCAGATTCAGGCCGATGGCGCGAGGCTGATTGCACCGCGTGCGGGTATGTTGGCGTGTGGGGAAGAAGGCGATGGCCGAATGGCGGAGCCTGAGCATATTCTTGATGCCATTATGCACTTGTTTGCGTGAGTATTCATGCGCAACTCACTCACAGGAATAAAAGTTTTGGTTACCAGCGGGCCGACGATAGAGCCGATTGACCCGGTTCGGTATCTCGGAAACCGTTCTTCTGGCCGCCAGGGACATGCGATTGCCACAGCATTGCGCGACGCAGGGGCGGAAGTGATTTTGGTGACGGGGCCAGTTGCATTGCCAAACCCTGAAGGAGTGACGACTCAGCCCGTGCAAACGGCACGGGAGATGTTGGCGGCGTGCGAGGCGGTGTTGCCGGTGGATGTGGCGGTATGCGCGGCTGCAGTGGCGGATTGGCGGCCGGCCCGGATGGCCACGCGCAAAACCAAGAAAATTCCCGGTGGGGGTGAGGTGACGCTACGCTTGGTAGAAAACCCGGATATTTTGCGGCGTTTATCCCGGCGTCGAATAAACCGTCCGCGCCTGGTGATTGGGTTTGCGGCAGAGACGGAGCAGGTGGTAAAAAATGCCGTGGATAAGCGCATGCGGAAAGGATGCGACTGGATTATTGCTAATGACGTATCCGGCGGCAGAGGATTTGATCAGGACGATAATGAAGTCGCATGCATCACCAAAACCAGTGTAACGTGGTGGCCGCGGATGAGTAAGCGTGCAATTTCTGAGCGTTTAGTAACACAGATTCAACATTCAATGGAGTAACCCAATGCTTAATGTTCCGATCATTCAATTCGCTCATGCCAAAGGCCTGCCATTGCCAGCTTATGCGACCAAAGATAGTGCCGGACTGGATCTGATTGCGGCGGTAGATGGCGATTTAGTGTTGAAACCAGGCGCGCGCGTGTTAGTGGCATGCGGAATTGCAATTGCGCTGCCTGCTGGACATGAAGCTCAGGTGCGTCCGCGTTCGGGATTGGCGTTAAAATCCGGGGTGACGGTGCTCAACAGCCCAGGCACCATTGATGCGGATTATCGCGGAGAAATCAAAGTGATATTGATTAATCTTGGTGCCGAGGATTATGTGGTGGAACGCGGTAGCCGCATTGCACAATTAGTGATTGCGCCGGTTTCGCGTATTGAATGGAAGGGCGTGGAATCGCTGGAAGAAACCACGCGTGCAGCGGGTGGGTTTGGTTCGACAGGTGCTGGCGTGCGTGTTCCACAAGAGGCCGCATAATATGCTGATATTCCCACGTAAAGCTATGCAGGCAATTGAAGCAGTAGTGTTTGTTGCTTGCAGCGTTGGGCCGGCGCCGGTTTCCAGTAAAGATATTGCTGACTCACTGTCACTTCCAGCGCGGCATCTAGAGCAAATCATGCAGCGTTTGGTGAAAAGTGGCGTGCTGCGCGGTGTGCGTGGGCCGCGTGGTGGTTATTTGTTGGCTCGGGAGCGCAGGCGGATTACCGTGGCGGATATATGCGAAGCGTTGCGGTATGATGTGGCGGAAGAAGATGATTCCGTTTTTACTCCATTTGCTGATCGTGTGGTTGTGCCGCTGGCGCGCGAAGCAGAAGCCAAGGCGCTGGAATTTCTAGCGGCTACTACGCTTGCCGATTTATGTGCCCGCGCCGCTGCGATGCAGCCGGTAAAGCCGGCCAGCCGCGTTGCCGGTAAAATGGATTTCACAATATAAATCACAATTCTACAGGGAGGATTTATGACAAAGCTTCAACCCGCATCCACACCTCAGGGCATTGTGCTAAAACCCGCTCAACTGGATACGCCTGGGCGTGGACGTATTTATGATACAATTGTGTCAACCATTGGCAACACGCCGCTGATTCGCTTGAACCGCTTGGCCAAAGAAGCCGGTTGCGTGGCGGAAATTGTAGTAAAGGCGGAATTTTTCAATCCGCTTTCCTCGGTGAAAGACCGCATTGCGCTGTCTATGGTGGAAGCGGCAGAGCGCTCTGGGCGAATTCGCGAAGGGACGGTGCTGGTGGAGCCGACTTCAGGAAATACCGGGATTGCATTGGCGTTTGTATGTGCGGCTAAAGGTTATCCCTTAATTTTGACGATGCCGGAGAGCATGTCGGTAGAGCGCCGCAAAATGTTGCAAATGCTTGGGGCTCAATTGGAGTTGACTCCGGCCGGGCAAGGCATGAAGGGGGCGATTGCCAAAGCTGAGGAGATTTGTGGGAAAAACGCGAATGCTATTATGCTTCAGCAATTTAAAAACGCCGCTAACCCGGAAATCCACCGCCGCACAACGGCCGAAGAAATTTGGCGTGATACGGCAGGTCAGGTGGATGTGTTTATTGCGGGTGTGGGAACGGGAGGAACCATTACCGGTGTAGGACAGATTTTAAAAAGCAAAAATCCCAACATCAGCATTGTTGCTGTGGAGCCGGAAGATAGCCCGATGTTGTCATCTGGGCGGGCGGGGCCTCATAAGATCCAAGGTATTGGTGCGGGGTTCGTGCCGGAGATTCTGGACCGCGAAATCATTGACGAGGTGATTACGATTGGCAACCAAACTGCTTTTGCCACCGCCAGAAAATGCGCCAAGCTGGACGGCTTGCCCGTCGGGATTTCGTCTGGCGCAACGATTGCCGCGGCACTGGAGGTGGGGGCACGGCCGGAAATGGTGGGTAAGCGCATTGTAGTGATCGCAGCGAGTGGTGCCGAGCGGTATTTGACCACCGATTTGTTCGCGGAATAGAGGGGGGATGGTGGTGGACAGATGACAGAAACGAAACGCCGTTATGCGCGTCATCTTGTACTTCCTGACATAGGTGACACGGGTCAGGCG
>CAZGVV010000012.1:28811-36138 GCA_964529155.1 uncultured Rickettsiales bacterium | reverse complement strand
ATTTAAAATTATACGTAGGTGAAAATAGTGTTTTCGAGAACTGGAGCGCAGCGTACACATGTACGTGAGCACCGGAAGCGCAGAAAATACGATTTGCAGCCACGTATTATGTTAAAGTGGAATGACTATAGTTGGGCAGAAAGGGATACACAAGCAAGGTGAGCGGAAATGCTGAGGCAATTCAGGGCGCGTGTTAATTATTTATTAACTAAAATACTAGTATATTATTAATAATAGTAAATTATTTATGGGGATATTTATGCAATAAATCATGTTGCTTGCAAGGACCATATCAGCAATAATCCCGCGCTCTTCAGATGCGGGTCTATGTGCAGGCTTAACTATCATAACTTAACGCTATGATTTTACACTCCGTCATGCGCCAAAATACCCGGACTCATGAAGAATAACGCATAATTCACGAATACTGACGCATGCACATGCTCGAGCTATTTATTAATAATTGCTGTACATTAAGAATTAATTAGGCTAATATTATTAACAAATAAATAAACAACCTTAAATAACCATGAAAAAACATTTTGCCCCTTATATTGCCCTCTCTTTTTCCGTTTTTTTAAGCGGTTTTGCAGCTCATGCTGCAATACCCGCCCAAGAAAAAGGGGGGCAACCCATACCCAACCAAGAAAAATGGGCACAAGCCATGATAACAGCCGGGAATCGCTATGCCTCAGAGCTGCATGCTTCTCTAACGGATAGCTCTGCAGATCGGTCCCTAGGACTTACGCGGTTTGATGCTGAATACGTTTATTATCAAATGGCCAGCTACACCAATGATCCAAAATGGCTTATTCCTGCGCTCGATGCGCAAACGGCATACCGTGACCGCTATGTCAGACGCTATAATGGCGGAACAAGCACGGGCCCGAATGGCCTGACCTTTACCAAGGGCTTAACCGAGAATTATGAACGCACGCATGACCCGCTTTCACGCGATGTGGTGTTAGCTATCGCAAAAAATGCAGCCTATGCTTCGGATTCAACGCCCCTTGAATGGTTTAAGGGAAAATCAGCCGAGCTGGCATGGGTGCTTATGGCCCGGCTTGATGCGGAAAAGCTCGGGGCCCCCCACTCCCCTAAAACCGATGCATTACTTACGTTGGCGCTGCAGGAAGTGAACATGACAGCACAGAAGGGCAGCCTTATTAATACACAAGCCCTCGCGTTGCTCTCGGAGGCACTGATTGACGCCAACCAGGCAAAGCCAGACAGCCGTATTTTACCGGCACTTCAAACGGCCGCTAAAAGCTTGCAAGATGACGGGTGGGATTCTGCTAAACAAACTTTTGCCTCACAATATACAGTGGGAAGCACAACCAGAGGTACGACTGCTGCCTGGCTAAATTTACTTACTGTGCAATTATACGGGTACTTAGCCAATAAAACGGGCAACGCACAATACAAGGTGTTCGGCGATACCGTATTTGCAGCCGGCGTTCAGAATACGGTTTATACTAATTCTGATCAGTTTTATGCCGCCTACCGAGGCAGTTTCAATTATATTGCTTGGCGGTCTAAGTTTGTGGAACCAAGTAGCTCAGCCATAAGCGCAGCCGCAACAGACAGTACAGGCGGTGCCGGAGCCGATACTTCCGGCACAGGTAGCGCTTCTGCTTGTAATTACACCATTAAACCCATTCCACAGCTTGACAGATTAATGCAATTGATGGTGGAAAAAGGCGAAAAACATGCCGCTGCCCTGCATACCTATTTATACGGCCCTAATCCTCAGGATATTAGCAGCGATCACGCGCTGGGAGCCACGTATTATGATGCCCAATATGTATTTCAGAACATGGCTGCCATTACCGGCAATCCGAAATTTCTAGCTGCTGCCACTGATGCGAATCAGGCTTATCTCACTTATTATCTTATACCCAATAATTTCCGTGCTACTGGTTACTGGATATTTCCGCACGGGTTATACTGGAATGCGGTGACGAATGGAGCAGCGGATTCAAAAGACGCCTTAATCAAATTATCTCTTAATGCCGCGTTTGCACCAGACAGCACCCCCCCTGAATATACCGCCGACACAAGCCGTTCACGCGAAACCGCCTATAATATCCGTGCAGAAATCTTCGCTGAACGCTTGAACGGCGTTCATCGTACGCGCCTTGACAAGCTGGTCGCCCAAGCCCGCGGGCATGTTGACCAGTGGTTTCAAAATGGCGGCATCAATCCTGATCTGTTAAAACGAAATAGTTATGTACAATCATTTATGGCAGGATTGACTGGCGAGAGTTTGATTGAATATCATCAGCAGACCAACGATCCTCAGGAAAAAAAGGCGACTATCGCCGCTATTCAGAAAATAGCCGATGGTTTGTGGAATACTCTATGGGATGAGAAGAGCCAGGCATTTTTCTATGTTGACCATGACGTCCCAGGAGTTGGCAGCCGCAGACCGACGCCAGATCTGAACTTATTGATCGCCCCCATATATGCTTATCTTTATCATGTGAATAATGATGAAATTGCCCGCACCCGTGCGTTCAAGATTTTCGAAGGCGGCGTAAACGGTGCCTGGCTGGATGGCGCCAAGCAGTTCAACCAAAGCTTTCAATTTACACTAGGCGAGCAGCATAAAACAGGCACGATCTATTGGCTTAAGACCCCCCCAGTCTGCAGTGGCAAGTCGTAAGCCGTATCCCTTGCAGTGTATTGTATAGTTATTTCAATTTAACATTATACGTAGGCGAAAAGAAGCATGAGAATCAACTTCGGACGCCAAGTAATTTTCTTGAAAAATTGCTATGGTTTACTGTGCAAAATACGATTGAGGGTCGCCCTTTCAACCCAAAGCTGAGTGAGTTTGATGAAGTTCAGCGGTTATATATAGTCATTTACCATAATAATTTCTGATTCAAGAGTTGATCGATAGGTAGAGAAGAGAATTGTCTTCGTCGTTTTAGGATAGCGAAGGATTGCTCGATGGGATTGAAGTCTGGAGAGTATTTCGGTAGCGGAAGGAGGGCGTGTCCTTTGGCTTTGAGGAGTTCCATCATCTTCGGTTTATTGTGGAAGGGTGCGTTGTCCATAATGACAAGGCTATTTGGCTTCAACTCGGGCAGCAGCTTACCTGAGGTTTCGATATTGACTGAAAAGATAAGCTGGCAGACCCACTGCGACTATTCCACCCATCCATCCTGACCAA
This sequence comes from uncultured Rickettsiales bacterium, assembly GCA_964529155.1. GTDB lineage: Bacteria > Pseudomonadota > Alphaproteobacteria > Rickettsiales > SXRF01 > CAZGVV01. Next base: position 32,960 of record CAZGVV010000012.1, on the reverse strand, counting down.
CTTCCCCACGCATTCAGACATGGCACATCTAGTAACATTGCTAAATCTCGCAAGGAAGGCTTCAAAATCTGCCACTGGAATTCTTTTAGCCTTAGCTCTTTTTTTCCATAAAATTCATCGTATCGGTTCGCTAGTGTCCTAACGGATAGATCTCGAATCTTTTGCGTTTTAATAAAAGCATTTGCTGCGGAAAAACTTCCTACACCCGAATACCGTATGTACATGTTCATCAAGGCTAACTTGTGCGTATATGATTGTGTAATTCAATTATTGCACTTTTGCTGCCCAACCGCTATTTCCTGGCCCTTGCTTTGCATCGAGTTCACGCTTAAGCTCGGGCAATAGTTCTGGACTTATATACCATTGCACTTTTTTATAATCCTTTGGCACAAGAGCCACCGTTGCCATATCAAAAATGCTTTTTTCTCCCGCCTCCGTAGTGATAGTTTTTCCTTCTTTTATCCAATCCCTAATAATTGGTTTAATGCCTTTCACATCCGCCGAGCCAATTTCAATCGTTGCTTTATGAGCTGCGGCACAGATTGATCGCTCATCTACTGCAATCCAATCTTTGCGTTCATCAGAAATAGGCGGATAATAAGCAATATAATCACCAGTACTTTTACAATTGCCAGGTTCGTTAGCACCTACTGCAACGGCAACATAAGGTAAAAGCGTTGGATGTGCTTTAACAGCGCCGGTATCTGTAATTTGAATTAAATCGCCTAAAGTCATTTTTTTAGATGCTTTAGATGGTGTATTCAAAATATGACGCGTCGTTAAACCAGTAAACTGATCGCTAACGTCTACTTGCCTGTCGGCCTGCGATTCTTTCCAGCGCTTTAATATTTCAGCTAAGCCAGTTTTTTGCGCAGCAAATTTGTACGGATCGATCATATCTATCAAATCATCTGATTTACGAAACTGTTTAAGAACGAATTCATCCGTAGCCCTGACTGTTTTACTTAAAGCCTCTTTAATTTTGGACTGTAAAGCCCAATTAATTACATCACCCTGATAATCGCCTATCTGGCGTGGCCCAATAATATTATCTAAACCTCTTTCATTTTGTTTTTTTGAAGACTTTTCTTTTAACTCTTTAATCACTTGATCAAAAGCAGCTCTTGCATACGAAGTGGTCACATCCAATTTTTCAGCTACAAAATCGGGCGTATCGTAGGCACCAACTTCATATGCTGTCAAAGGTGGAGCATATCCTAATAAAGTTGCCATTTCAGGAAAGTATGATTCGGGAACGAAGTGCCGATATACGCCTATATCAACCGCGCGTTTTTCAATCACTGTGTCTGTTTTAGCTTTTTCGGCAAGATAAGCCTCAAGTCTTACAATTTCATCTTCCGTGGGTGTGCGGCGCATTCTGGCAAACATCGTTTCAGGTCTATGTTTTTCATAGCCCGTGCTGCTTTCACGAGGCTTCAAATGCCCTCTAACAGCTATTTCCACTGCCTCTCTTATTCCGCCTGCTGCATTTACGTAGCCACGGTAGTCAAGTTTTAATCCTTCTGGCCCCCGCTCTACAAAAGGTCCCGCTACAACTTGATTACCCGAGGGACGCGAACCATTTTTGTCCTCGTTTTCTGATAGTTTACTTATAAAAAAATCACGCACCTTTTGTTCCGCATCTGGCACATCATCCAATTTAAGCTTATGTACAGTATCCACTGGCGTAGACCATTTATCGAATTTTCCGGTTGGGATGGAAGGTACACCCAATTTCTTTGCTACATAAGCCGCGGTGTATCGATTCCCAAGCAGTTTTCCATCTTTGCTCAAGCCCACCATGTCTTTGCCTGGTTCCCATTTAGACCAATCCCCATATTGGGTAGAACCGATATCGACTAATTTTGAGGTGGATGCCAACTCACCCATAATATCTACCACTTCAGCGACACGAACGGGATCTAAATTTAGCATTTGCGTTATCTGCTCGGCACTATAGGCGCCTTTGTTTGACGTCTGCTCGGATAGTTCAATAAGCGATTTTATGGATTGGTCTTTGGAAAATTCCAACGCCCTCTTAAGCACATAGGGTACTATACCAGGCTCAACTACAAAGTCGCTATAAACCCCGTCAAAAAAGGGGCCTTGAATGAGATCACCAGCTTTTCTTACCAACTGGCCACCTGTTTCATTTTCTACAGTAAGTTGGGCATTAGGATTCTTACGTAATTGTTCTCCTACAAATTCGATGGCATTTTGAGGCGGCATTTCTAAACCCATACCAGGAGCGAGTGCAGCAATAGCAGAAAGGGATTTCCAGGAAGAAAATTGAACTGGCAGCGGTGCGGCCAATTTTTTCTGCGGCATTTCCGCCTTTAAAGCGCGGCCAATCGTTTCACTCTGCTGATAAAAAATCTTGGGCTCGATATAGTAAGAGCGCATAGAGCCATCACGATAAGGCCCACCAATAGTGTCTCCAAATATTTCTGGATGATCGCTGACTAACGCATCTAATACCCTATCGGCAATATGTCGGTTTGCTATGCTCGTAGCAAAATTTAACTTGGTCAGCACATCTTTGTGATTAAACCAGCCTTTTCTTTCATCCGGTAGCGGTGTTGCTCTAAGATCAGCGCGTTCTCTAGAGAAGTCCAGCACCTTAACCGGATCATCGACTTGAATATCATCCATACTAAGCTTATGTTTTGCTTGCTCCCGTATCTCGGTAGGCAAGGGCTCATGCGGAGATTCCCCAGGCTCTTTAGGCGTACGCCTTTGGGCAATATCACTTGATTTGCGAAATTTAAAATCTGGAGATAGTGTTTCGGCGTATAAAACTGGTTTAATGTCCGCGTCCATTTCTTTGGCCGCTTCCTTATCCAAAAATTCAAAGATGCGGGCGAATTTATCAGGGTCTTCCGGATCAAGGCGTAATACACGTCCGCCTTCCTGCTTCTTTTTTACCAGTGATAAAGTGGGAGCCATAGAAAAAAGCAGGCTTGCCTTTGGATTGTCAAATCCTTCAGCAGGAATATTGACACCAGCAAGCATTAATATCTTTCCAGCTTTATGATCTGCAATGATTCTACGCCGATCTTTGGGTGGTGTTTCATAATGAAGTGTTGCACATACTTCAATACCTTCTTCTCGAAAACGCTGAGCCAGATCAGTTTTTTCCAGCGCTTTTTCTGAATCCCCTCTTACACGCGCAGTCTCAGCTTCTTTTTCTGCTTTTAATGCGCGGACTTCTGCTTCTTTACGAAGCCATTCATGGAATTGGTTGTAATGGGCTTCATAATCTTTCTCAAAGGCCCCTGTTTGCTTTGCATCCGCATAAACTCTATCTCTATCCGGGTCGAGCATGTTATTGAATAACAATGCGGTCATTTCTGCCGCCTCTCTATCTATGCAAGTAATAATACCCGTTTTACCGAAGATGCGTTCTTGTGTTTCTGGATCACTCCAGTTCATGTAGAGTTTGACCGCTTTCATAATGCGGGTATCTTGTTTAAAAGCGGCTCCTAAGGTGGCAAAAATAAATTCTTTGGTACCATCTGCCTTGCGAGTTACGTCCTTGGATGTAGGCGCGATATCAAGCCCGGTATGCACTGTGTAACAGGCAAAAGGTGAGATACGTTCTTGTTCGTCTGCTTTAACAATATCAATTGTATGAAGCGCTTGCTTAACGCCAAGCAGGTCTTCGACTCGTCTATGTTTGCTAAATTCTTTAGTAGCCGTGAGGCCAAGCCGCATAGATTTACCAGCGAACTGATTAACTGCTTTCCGGACTTTTGTGTATAAATCCTCGTCTACTCCATCCTTAGTCGCAGCTTTGCCTTTCTTTTTCCCGATAGCTTTATGCGACTCATCAAGAATCAACAGATCCACCGTATCAGGATTAAATACCCTCTCACTTGGGTCTTTTTCTGCATCTGCTGCTAATGACTTATAGGTAGTGACAATGATCGGTTGATCAGTATCTTTACGACTTGTGTAATACGCACCTACCTTAGCATTTTTAAAATTTATCTGATCAAATTTCGGAGCTGTTGTAGTTGTTGCCGGAAAATATTCTGGCATGAATTTGGCGTAACTCTCAATTGTCTGCTCTACTAAATCAATCGTCGGTACTACAAAAACTACGCGCCGTTTTTTCTGTTCTGGATTTGGAGCATCCAGCAGTGCCTT
>CAZGVV010000012.1:24823-28791 GCA_964529155.1 uncultured Rickettsiales bacterium | reverse complement strand
CTGTTTTGCCATAACCCGTTACGATGTCATAAAAGTTATCGTATTCTTTATTGGCTAAAGCGGGGGCCAATTTTTCAAACGCGATACGCTGTTCGTCTATGAGCGGATTGCCTGGCGATTCAGTAAAAGCGTTGAGACCTTGGATAAATTCTATAGTGCTAGTATCAGATATGGGCATAATTTGATCTTTTAATTGCTTCGTGTTCACAAACTATAAAAAATAATTGTTTAATCTTAGCTAATTCTGTCCGCGACAGTAAGTTAAGATTATGTTAAGAAAGGTAGAAAGCTAATATTTAAACAGCTTATGGCTTTACATACTGTATAATATAAATAAATAAATTCGATGATTAAAATTTCACCACAGCAACCCGCATCAGGTTGCGAAATCCCTTACAATATGAACACGCTGGCTAAGAAGTGATAGGCAAATTCTAGATTGAAACGGTCGGCTGCGACTAGTGGTATTACATCATCAAAATTTAACTCAACACGTAAACAAAGGCGCGGATTAAGTAGGATAAGCCCTTTAATTTGATTAGGGAGTTACTATACTGTTACTAATTCAAAAAGGCAGCCCACACCGCTAAAGCTCCAAAAATTAACGCGCTGACTTACAATAAAGAAAATGGTGCTGCCGAGAGGAATCGGACCTCCGACCCCGTCCTTACCAAGGACGTGCTCTACCACTGAGCTACGGCAGCTAGGCTGAAATGCGCGCGAAATCTGCCATAAGCGGAGGGAGCAGGCAAGCACTATACTATAGAAATACAGAAAAAATGTTTGCATGGACTCGTGGTTTTTGAGAAAGTCATAGGATCATCATCGAGAATTCTCCATTAGACAAGGACTTGCATGACCACACCGCAAGAAGGGCTTTCTGTCCCCAAACGTCCAGCCAATCCCCCTGCTGCACAACAAAAGCGCGCGAAGTTGGCTAAAGCGTTACGGGCGAATCTGGCACGCCGTAAGCGGCCCGCTCCTGCAAGTGACACCCCGGTTGGCGGGTAACCATGAGTTCACACGACCCGCAACCAACAGACCGCAAAGGATTAAAAGCCTGGTTCCTGCGCAAACGGCGGCGGCGTGACTTGCTGCTTTTTTATCAACAACGCCAACTAGAGCGGGAAGAAGAGAAGCAGAAAAAAGAAGCAGTCACCCTCAGCCCTAAAAAAGACGAGGAAAAACAGGATGATGTATTGTGGAGTGCCAAAACTCAGGAAATCCGCAACCGCCTGACCGACAAAAAACGCATGGCCGCCGAACGCTGGAATCGCTTTGCCGCCACCGAAGACGCAGGTGGACGCGGATTATAACGCAGTTTTCCTTGAAATCTGTTGAGAAACCGCTAAAAACTGAAACCTATGGCCCTTTCCTTTCAGCAAATGATTCTGACACTCCAGCAATTCTGGGCCAATCATGGCTGCGTGATTTTACAGCCTTACGACGTAGAAATGGGTGCAGGCACTTTCCATCCTGCCACCGCCTTACGCGCGCTTGGCCCTAAACCATGGAACGCCGCTTACGTCCAACCTAGCCGCCGCCCTAAAGATGGTCGCTATGGTGAAAATCCGAATCGCTTGCAGCATTACTACCAATTCCAGGTCATCCTTAAACCGTCGCCAGACAATATTCAGGAATTATACCTGGAAAGCTTACGCTTGCTCGGTATTACCCCCGAAGCCCATGATATCCGCTTCGTTGAAGACGACTGGGAATCGCCTACCCTTGGCGCGTGGGGCCTGGGTTGGGAAGTATGGTGTGATGGTATGGAAGTCACCCAATTCACCTATTTCCAACAAGTCGGCGGCATTGAATGCAAACCAGTCGCGGGTGAAATCACCTATGGGCTAGAACGCCTGGCGATGTATATCCAAGGCAAAGAAAATGTCTATGACCTGGATTTCAACGGCGCAGGCGTTACCTATGGCGATGTGTTTTTAGAAAATGAAAAACAATTCTCCGCCTATAATTTAGAATATGCCGACACCGCGCTCTTGCTTCAGCATTTTACCGATGCAGAACGCGAATGCACCGCGCTTTTAAAAAAACATCTGCCACTCCCTGCTTATGACCAATGCATCAAAGCCAGCCATGCCTTTAATTTGCTAGATGCACGCGGCGTAATCTCTGTTACTGAACGCGCCGCCTATATCGGTCGGGTACGGGCACTGGCAAAAGCCTGCTGTGAGTCGTGGGTAGCAAAGGAAGCGGCATGAAACAAGAACTCCTGATCATCGATGCCTTCGCCTCACGCCCATTTACCGGTAATCCGGCAGCGGTGTGTATTGTGAGTGATTTTCCAGCTGATGCGTTGATGCAAGAAATCGCCATGGAAATGAACCTCTCTGAAACTGCCTTTCTCGCCAAACGTCATGACGGCAGCTATGATTTGCGCTGGTTTACTCCTACGTGCGAAGTGGATTTATGCGGCCACGCCACCCTCGCCAGCACCCATGCGCTAATAGAATCCGGATTACTAAAAAACGGCGACACCGTGCGCTTCCACACCCAAAGCGGCATATTAGAAGCCCATGCAGAGCCTGACAAAATCGAATTGAATTTCCCAGCACAGCCCGGCGAAACCCGCCCCATAGAAATGCTCGAAGGCTGCCTCGGCGTTGACATTCTTTCCTGTGCGCAAAATGCCACCAATCTACTGGCGGAAGTTTCCGGCTTTGATGCGCTCTTGCACTGCGCCCCTGATATGGCCGCAATCACGCAATTGCCTGCGCAAGGATTGATCGTCACCACCGCCAGCGGGTGCGGCGACTATGATTTCGCTTCGCGCTATTTCGCCCCGCAAGTCGGCATACCAGAAGACCCGGTGTGCGGCTCGGCACATTGCATGCTGGCGCCTTATTGGGCTGAGCGCTTACACAAACAGTATTTCACCGCACTACAGGCATCTAAGCGTAGCGGCGAATTATTTTTAACACTGGCGGGTGAGCGCGTGCGCATCGCAGGCAGCGCCATCACCACACTTAAGGGCCATTTAGAATTGCCCGCATTGATGAAGGAAAAAGCTGCATGATGATCCCTATGTTACATTCAAAAATCCACCGCGCCACTGTTACCACCAGTGATTTGCATTACGAAGGCTCCATGGGCGTGGACCGCGCATTCCTCAAAGAAACCGGCATGATCGCAGGTCAACGTGTGGATGTTTTAGACATTACCAACGGCGAACGCCTAAGCACCTACCTCATCGAAGAGCCTGAAGGCTCCAAAGCCGTAGCAATTTACGGTGCAGCGGCGCATAAAATCCGCAAAGGGGATTTGGTTATCATCATTGCCTACGCCATGCTTGACGCCAGCGAAGCCCAGCACCACAAAGCCCGCATCCTGCTTCTTGGGCCCGGCAATGAGGTTATGCGTGGCTGATTTACTGCTTGAACTATTCTCTGAAGAAATTCCTGCACGCATGCAAGCGCAGGCAGCGCTAGATTTAGTGCGTTTGCTCGGTGCGGCCCTCACGCAAGCCGGTATCACCGCCACTTACGTCACCTATGTAACACCACGCCGTTTGGCCGTAATTGCCAAGGGTTTGCCCGTCATGCAGGCGGATAGTTCCAACGAACGCAAAGGCCCAAAAACCACTGCGCCGGAAGCTGCCATTCAAGGCTTTTTGAAATCAACGGGTCTTGCGTTGGATCAATTGGAAATACGCGGCGACGTCTATTTTGCTTGTATCCAGCAAAAAGGTCGCGCCACATCTGAACTCCTCAAAGAAGTAATCGAAAAAACACTGCGCGAATTCCCATGGCCGAAATCCATGCACTGGGGCGCGGGTGATGCCATCTGGGTGCGGCCTCTGCATTCCATCCTCTGCCTTTTTGACGGTGCGGTCGTAACCGAGTAGCCGACTGTAGTCTTTGATAGGGCTTTTGGAGGTCATTAGGTTCGATTATTTTATGATTAAAATATATAAATCCAACAGATAAAATCCAAAAAAATAAAAACCATGA
>CAZGVV010000012.1:0-24813 GCA_964529155.1 uncultured Rickettsiales bacterium | reverse complement strand
ACGGTGCGGTCGTGCCGGTACAATTCGGCGCTATCACCGCAAGCAACAGCACACGCGGCCACCGCTTCCTGGCCCCTGCCTCTCTCACCATCACGCAGCCCGACGCCTACGAAGACACGCTTAAAAAAGCCCATGTCATCGCAGACCGCGAATTGCGTAAAGCTATGATTCACCAAGCCGTCACCGCCCTTGCACAACAGCACGGATTAGTATGGCGTGAGGATATGGGGTTGCTGGAAGAAGTCACCGGCCTGGTGGAATGGCCCGTAGCACTCAGCGGCCGCATTGACGCGAAGTTCATGGATTTACCGCCGGAAGTGCTGGTTTCGGAAATGCGCGCGCACCAAAAATATTTCGCGCTCACTGATGCAAGTGGCACACTTGCCGACCGCTTCATCCTCATCGCCAACATGCAACCCACGGATAACGGCGCGGCGATTGTCGCGGGCCACGAGCGCGTACTCCGCGCCCGCTTGTCCGATGGCCGCTTCTTCTGGGACCAGGACCGCAAAAAAACACTGCAAGCCTGGGGCGAAGGCCTCGCCAGCGTCACCTTCCACGCCAAGCTCGGCAGCATCGCCGACAAGGTTTCGCGCATCAACGCATTGGCCGCGAAATTAGCCGCCTACATTCCCGGCACTGATGCTGGCTTAGTAGCTCGTGCCGCCGCGCTGTGCAAAGCTGATCTTGTCACCGGCATGGTCGGTGAATTTCCAGACTTACAAGGTGTGATGGGCCGCTATTACGCGTTGGCGCAACAAGAACCCGCCCCCGTGGCCGACGCCATCCGCGACCATTACAAACCCTTAGGCCCGACCGACGCCGTGCCGAGCGCCCCGGTTTCGGTGTGCATCGCCCTGGCCGACAAGCTCGACACCCTCATCTCCATGTTCGCCATCGGCGAAAAGCCCACCGGCTCCAAAGACCCCTTCGCACTCCGCCGCGCGGCATTGGGGGTGATTCGCATGGTGCTGGAAAACAAGCTCTGCATGCCACTTAAAGCGATTGGCCTGAACGACGAATTGCTCGCCTTCTTTTATGACCGCCTCAAAGTCCAACTCAAAGACCAGGGCATCCGTCACGACGTCATCAACGCCGTAGTCGCAAAAGGCGATGATGATTTGCTACGCATCGTCGCCCGCGCCCAAGCCCTGCAACAATTTCTCGCCTCCGACGACGGCGCAAATCTGCTGATTGCCTATAAGCGCGCCTCGAATATTCTGGCCATTGAAGAGAAAAAAGATAAAGCCACCTATGCTGCCTTTGCGCTCAGTGAATTCGATACCTTGCACTTGGAAGCCCGCGAAGAAATCGCACTTAAAAACCACATGTCTCAGCTTCATGCTGATCTTAAAAATCCGTTGGAAAAAGAAGATTATAATACCGCCATGCAACTGCTCGCACGCTTACGCCACCCTGTCGATGTATTTTTCGATAAAGTTATGGTAAACGCAGAAGATAAAAGCTTACGCCAACATCGCCTGCGTATGCTGGCCAGTATTCGCGGCAGCATGGACAACATCGCCAATTTTGCGCTCATCGAGGGATAAGAAATATGAAAAGTAATCTGCAACGGAATCTGGAAGAAACCATGTCAGCAAAATCCATCTACACCTTCGGTGACGGCGCAGCGGAAGGCGCTGCCGCCATGAAAAACCTGCTCGGCGGCAAAGGCGCAAACCTCGCTGAGATGTGCGCGCTCGGCCTACCTGTGCCTCCAGGATTCACCATCACCACCGACGTGTGCGTGAGCTATTACAAAAACAACAAAACACTCCCCGCCACCTTGCAAGCCGAATTAGCCGAAGCGCTCAAAGGCATGGAACGCTTAGTCGGTGCGCAGTTCGGCAGTTCGGAAAATCCACTGCTGGTATCAGTACGCTCCGGCGCACGCGCCTCTATGCCCGGCATGATGGATACGATTTTAAATCTTGGCCTCAATGACATCACCGCCGCCGCCCTCGCCAAAAAAACCGAAAACCCGCGCTTCGCCTATGATTCTTACCGCCGCTTTATCCAGATGTATTCGGACGTCGTGCTTGGCCTTGACCATTACATGTTTGAAGAAATGCTGGAAGACATCAAGCGCGAACGCAACGTGGAAAATGACACCGACCTCGCCCCAGCGGATCTGCAATTGCTGGTAAGCCAATACAAAGAGCGCGTCCAGTCCGAACTTGGCACACCATTCCCGGAAGACGTCCACGCCCAACTCTGGGGCGCTATTCGTGCTGTGTTTGATTCCTGGATGACCCCACGCGCCATTACCTACCGCCGCCTCAATGACATCCCGGAATCCTGGGGCACCGCAGTAAACGTGCAAAGCATGGTGTTTGGAAACCAGGGCGATGATTGCTGCACCGGCGTTGCCTTCACCCGCAATCCTTCCACCGGCGAGCGCTTGACCTACGGCGAATTCCTCGTCAACGCCCAGGGCGAAGATGTCGTTGCCGGTATCCGCACACCGCAACCGCTGCCGGAAATGAAAAAAGTCATGCCCGCCGTACACGCGCAATTAGAGCAAGTCTTCGCTAAGTTGGAATCGCATTACCGCGACATGCAGGACATCGAATTCACCGTGCAAAATAACAAGCTGTGGATGCTGCAAACCCGTAACGGCAAACGCACCGCCAGCGCCGCCATTCGCATCGCAGTGGAAATGGTGGATGAAGGCGTGATCGATAAAAAAGAAGCGATCAAACGCATCGACCCCGCAAGCCTGGACCAATTGCTCCACCCTACGCTTGACCCCAAGGCCGAGAAAATTTTGCTCGCCACAGGCTTGCCCGCCTCACCGGGTGCGGCCTGTGGTAAAGTCGTATTCTCCGCCGAAGAAGCCGAACGCCGCGCCGCCATGAAAGAAGACGTCATTCTGGTACGTATCGAAACATCGCCGGAAGACATTCATGGCATGCATGCCGCACGCGGCATTTTAACCGCACGCGGTGGCATGACCAGCCACGCCGCCGTTGTTGCGCGCGGCATGGGTAAACCGTGCATTTGCGGTGCCGGTGAATTGCGTGTTGATTACGCGGCAGGGCAATTCAAAGTCACCAATCACGTCATTCGCGAAGGCGATGTTATCACCATCAACGGCACTACGGGTGAAGTTATGCTCGGTGAAGTCGCCACCATCGAACCCAATCTATCCGAAGATTTTGCCATCCTTATGGGCTGGGCTGATGAGCTACGCACACTGAAAGTACGCACCAACGCCGAAACGCCGCACGATGCAGGCATCGCCCGCAAATTCGGCGCTGAAGGCATCGGCCTTTGCCGCACTGAACACATGTTCTTCGACACTGACCGTATCAGCGCTATGCGCGAAATGATTGTAGCAAGTGACGTACCAGGCCGCAAAAAAGCACTGGCTAAATTACTGCCCATGCAGCGCGCCGATTTCGTGGAACTCTTCACCATCATGCGTGGCTTGCCTGTCACCATCCGCTTGCTTGACCCACCTCTGCATGAATTCCTCCCGCATACGGATGATGAAATGCGTGAAGTTGCCAAAAGCGCTGGTGTGTCGGTAGAAATCGTCCGCCACCGTGCCGGCGAATTAAAGGAAGCCAACCCCATGCTTGGCCACCGCGGTTGCCGCCTGGGCATTACCTACCCGGAAATTTACGCCATGCAAGCACGCGCGATTTTTGAAGCCGCCGTACAAGTCAGCAAAACCTCCGGTGCGGCGGTCATTCCAGAAATCATGATTCCCTTGATTATGATGCCACGTGAATTGGAGCTGCTGAAAACATTGGTAGACGAAACTGCCGCTGAAGTATTCGCCAGTGAAGGTGCAAAGGTTGCGTATCTGGTTGGCACCATGATCGAGCTGCCCCGCGCTGCACTGCGCGCCGGTGACATTGCAAACACAGCGGAATTCTTCAGCTTCGGCACTAATGACCTTACCCAAACCGCACTTGGTATTTCGCGCGATGATTCTTCTTCGTTTATCGAAGCCTACAAAAAACGCGGCATCGTGGAGCAAGATCCCTTTGTCACATTGGACCAGGAAGGCGTGGGTGAACTTATCCGCATCGCTGCCGAACGTGGCCGTACCGGGCGTCCCGGCATTAAGCTTGGCATTTGCGGCGAACATGGCGGCGACCCGGCGTCGATCCGCTTCTTCCACAGTGTTGGCCTGGATTATATTTCCTGCTCTCCCTACCGCGTGCCCGTCGCTCGCCTGGCCGCAGCTCAGGCAGCGTTATAAGCAGTCGCATGAAAGTTCGTTTCGCCCCCTCTCCCACCGGATATTTGCATGTTGGCAATGTACGGACTGCTTTGGTTAACTGGTTGTTCGCGCGCGCCAATGGCGGGCAATTTTTACTGCGCATTGACGACACCGACACCGCCCGCTCCAAAAGTGAATTCACCGACGCCATCCGTCAGGATTTGCAGTGGCTTGGGCTCGCCTGGGACGAAGAAGCGCACCAATCCGCCCGTATGGAGCGCTACACCGAAGCCGCCGAAAAACTCAAAGCCGCTGGTCGCCTCTATGCCTGCTACGAAACACCGGAAGAACTCGACATCCAGCGCAAGCAACAAGCCGCGCGCGGCCTACCCCCCATTTATAACCGCACCGGCCTGAACCTCACCGATGCTCAGCGCACCGCCTATGAAGCCGAAGGCCGACGCGCCCATTGGCGCTTCCTGCTGCAAGCAGGCGAAGCCATTTGGGATGATCTGGTCCGCGGCCCCACACGCCTCACCCCCACTCACATGAGCGACCCCGTATTGCTGCGTGAAGACGGCATGCCCGTCTACACCCTTGCCTCCGTGGTTGATGACGGCGAGCTTGCCATCACCCACGTCATTCGCGGTGAAGACCACGTCAGCAACACCGCCGTACAAGTGCAGCTTTACGAGGCGCTTGGCTTCAGCGTGCCCATTTTCGCCCATCTCTCCCTGCTCAAAACCAAGGAAGGCGAATTGTCCAAACGTGTCGGCGGCAACGACATCCGTGCCCTGCGCGAAGCAGGTGTATTGCCCATGGCCCTCAATTCCTACCTCGCACGCCTTGGCACATCCGACCCCATCGAAGCGTTTGACTCGCTGGTGCCGCTGGTGGAGCAATTCCGTTTCAATAAATTTGGCCGCGCTCCCGCTAATTACGACGAGCTCGAATTGCAGCGTTTAAACGGCAAATTGCTGCGGCAATTGCCCTTCGCCGCCGTTGCCGAATCCCTGCCGGGAGTAGATGAGTTTTTTTGGCAATCCGTGCGCGGCAATATCGCCACCATCGCCGAAGTAAAAACCTGGTGGGACATCGTCCATGCCTACCAACCGCCCGCCCTTGCTCCCACCGATGCTGAATTCCTCCACGCCGCCGCCACCTCCCTCCCTCCTGAACCCTGGGACGCCACCACCTATGATAGCTGGATCAGCGCCGTCAAACAGACCAGTGGCCGCAAAGGGAAAGAACTGTTCCTGCCCCTACGCATGGCACTTACCGGGCATGAGCATGGGCCGGAACTGAAGGTGTTGCTGCCGTTATTGGGTAGAGAAAAGACACTATCTAGGCTGCAATGACCTTATCCCTCCACAACACCCTCACCCGCCGCAAAGAACCGCTCTCCCCCCTGGAGCCGGGACGTATCCGCATGTATGTCTGCGGACCTACCGTGTATGACCGGCCGCATCTGGGTAATGCCCGCAGCGTGGTGGTGTATGACGTATTGTTTCGCCTGCTGCGCCATATTTACGGTGAGGCCCAGGTGAACTATGTCCGCAACATCACCGATGTGGACGACAAAATAAACGCCCGCGCCAAAGAACGCGGCATTCCCATCCATGACCTCACCCAAGAAGTCACCGCCCAATTCCATGCCGATATGGCCGCACTTGGCACACTCCCCCCCACTCATGAACCACGCGCCACGGGGCATATCGCGCAGATGTGCGCCCTTATTACTCAACTTATCGCTAACGGACATGCTTACGCCTCCGAAGGCCATGTACTCTATGACGTCACCTCCTACACGCCCTACGGCCAGCTCTCAGGCCGCAAGCTTGATGAATTGCAAGCCGGTGCGCGGGTGGAAGTAGAGGGCTATAAACGTCATCCCGGTGATTTCGTGCTGTGGAAACCTGCCGCAGCAGGCGATGATGCGTCCTCCGTATTTGATTCTCCGTGGGGTCCGGGCCGCCCTGGTTGGCACATTGAATGCTCTGCCATGAGTGAGGCGTATCTCGGGGTAAATTTCGATATTCACGGTGGCGGCGCCGACTTAATGTTTCCCCATCACGAAAATGAAATCGCCCAAAGTTGCGGTGCCCACCCCAAGGCTACATTTGCGAAGCTCTGGGTCCATAATGGCTTCCTTACCGTAAATGGTGAGAAAATGAGTAAGTCGCTGGGCAATTTTATCACGGTACACGACGTCCTGACTCAGGCCATTCCGGGTGAAGTCATACGCTTTGCGCTACTCTCTGCTAAATATAATGAACCGCTGGACTGGAACGACAAACTCCTCCACGACGCCAAACTCACGCTCGACCGCTGGTATCGCATGAGCGAGGCGGGCGATGCGCCGTTGCCGGAGGCGTTCCTCTCCGCATTATACGATGATCTAAACCTTCCCAAAGCCTTCAGCCTCATGCATACGGCCTCGCCGCAGGAACGCTATGCTATGGGTCGCTTGCTGGGGTTTTTCGGTGTGTCAAAAGAGGCATGGTTCACCGGTAACGTCAGCATGCCCGAAGCAGACATCCAGGCCCAGATCAACGCCCGCAACGCTGCCAAAAAAGCCAAAAATTTCGCTGAGGCCGATCGCATCCGCGACACACTGAAAGCCCAAGGTATTTTGCTGGAAGACACCACCGGCGGCACCATTTGGCGGCAGGCATAATTAAATCAATGACTCATCCTGGCGTTTGGCGGCCATTTCCAGCTTCGCCAACTCCACCGCTACCCTCAGCTCAATATCATCCATCACGTCCATAAGCCGCGGATCATTGATCTGCTGGCGCTGTAATGCAAGCCGGTTTGCCAGTTCACCCAGCACATCGTGTGGCACTGCACCGGAGAGAAGTGATGCGCGCAACCGCTCCAATGAGTCAAGCATGTCGTCACCACGACGCAGTTCCTTTTTACGGCGGATTTCATCATCCGAAACTTCTTGAAATCCAATTAACGCACCTACTGCATTAATTCCCCCGACCGATGCCACGGGTGCAGCACCTTCCGCATTGCTCACAGAATCCAGCAGTGAGGAAAAGCTCGGCGCATTAGGATCGCTTACATTCGAAGTGCGCTTAGGAGCACCTGCAGAACTCGATTGAATAGGACCGGATTTATTGATCTTCATGATGCAACTATAGCGCAGCCAAATACGTTTCTCAATCGCGGTGATAAGGGTGGCCGGTCATTAATGTATGCGCCCGATATAATTGCTCGGCTAGCATTGCGCGTGCCAACATATGCGGCCAGCTGGCACGACCAAAGGCAAATTTCAAATGGATATTTTTAAGCTGAGCAGCATCCAGCCCATCCGCACCGCCTATTATAAAGGCCATACTCGATGCACCGTTTACGCGCCATCCATCCAGTTTGAGGCCGAATTCGCGGCTGCTAAGCTGCTCGCCTTTTTCATCCATCGCTACGATGCGTTCTACGCCCTGGCATGCTTCCAGAAGCAAAGCGGTTTCTCGTGTTTTTCGCACAGGTGCTGACAAATCTTGTTTTACTTCCAGTTCGCGCAGCGTCACACGCCACGGCAAGCGACCAATATATTCTTCATAAAGAGAGCGCTCCGGACCGCTGCGTGATTTACCGATAGCGGCAATGATAATACGCAAGGACGAAACTTACGCGACGTTTTCTGGCGCCGTAATTTCAGGCTTACGGTTTGGTGCCGCATCGGCGAAATTCACCGCCCACATTTTTTCCAGATTATAGTGCGCGCGCGCTTCTGGGTGAAAGATATGCACCACAATATCGCCGGCATCCACCAACACCCATTCCCCTGCTTCGCGCCCTTCGGTAGGCACATGGGTCATACCGGCCTCTTTCAATGCCGTTACAATTTGATCGGCAAGTGACGCCACATGGCGTGCAGACGTACCTGTTGCCACCACCATACGGTCGGCAAAATCGGCTTTACCGGTCAGATCAATGGAGAGAATATTTTCTGCTTTGCGGTCATCGAGCGTATCCAGAATGACGCGTTCGAGTTGATCGAGTGGCAGTTTGATCGTAGCGAAGGGATTAAGAATATGCGTGCTCCTTAAAGCGGGTTTACACTTCTAGTATGCCGTAAAACACCCCCCAGGGAAAGCCATTTTCTAGGAAATATGGCCACACATGAGGCTCAGCCTCATAAATCCCTTAAAAAACGTCCTTATTTGTGGTATAGTATTTATATGTGCTTCCATGGTAGGGGCGCAGGTTCATGTAGAACACCGATCAAAAGGAGATACCATGCCCAGTCCTACATCCGATATTGCTAAATTATTAGCTGATTGGCGGCTTACAACCGCAGAAATTCTTTATCACATGCCAGACCATCCGGTCATTTTGCAAAGCTATACGTGGCAGGAACTAGACTTAACCCCTGATTTTCCACAGTTAAAGAAATTCCTGCATTTCTGGGAACGGACTTTGGAGGGCCGCCTGCACTCAGTAACGGTTGCTTCGTGCGAACTGATACGGCCAGCCATGATAAGCTTCTGCGATGGCGAATTCCGCGTGCATTAAACCACCCCCTGAATCACAAAAACCCCGCAGTTTCCTGCGGGGTTTTTGCATGGTGCGAATCCGAGTGGTTTAGCGCGATTTATGCGTCTTCACCTTCAATTTCATCCGACATTTCCATGTCATTATCAGCAGCTTCGGCGCGGCCTTTGCGTGCGCCTTCCGGTTTGATGCGGGCTAATTTGCCGCGCGCTTCATCCCAGGTGTATTGATAGACGATGGTTTTAGTACCTGTGGTTACAATATCGCCATTGGCCAGCTGCAACACATCAAATCCGCGTTGCAACGAGTCTTGAATGAGGGCCGAAGATTGACGTAAATAACGGGCGTCCATCATCATGTTCGTGATGTCTGGCTCTGGTTCATATGAGGCTTTAGCCATTTTACCGGAAACCGGAATTTTGCGCTTTCCCGCTAGCTGCAATTTTTGGCCTGTGCTCTCTTTGCGTGAAGTTTCTTTTGCTGACATCGACTTATTCCTTTTGCTATACACCGTCGTGAAAATTTATCTCGCTGTATTATATGTATATTTTATATGCTCTGTGGCTGCGTTTCTTTCTTTATAGGTAGGTAAAATCACCTCAATTGTCAATGGCTATTCGCGTCTTTTTTAGAAATTATTTTAACTAGTATTAATTTTAAGTAAACGTTGCGGGATTTTTCTTAATTATTACCCATCCCGCAACGCTACTTCTTTATCCTTCTTATCCGCGTACCGTATCATTCAATGTTTGCAGCAATTGATCGGTAATGGTGATCAATTTAGCGTTCGCTGCATAGGCACGGTTTGCGATAATCATATCGGTTAATTCAGTGGAAAGATCGACCGTCGACGCTTCCAGTGCTGACGCTTGAATCTTCCCCGCCCCGTTTTTACCGGCCTGACGTAAATTGGGTTGGCCAGACGCATCGGATTGCTGCATGGCGTTACCGCTCACCGAGGTCAAATGGTCCGGATCGCTAAAGGTAGCAATCGGTATTTGATATAGTTTCTGCGATTGGCCGTTATTGAAGTTTGCAATCACGTAGCCGTCATTGTCGATCGTTACATTGGTCAGCTGGCCGACCGCTGCACCGTTCTGGTTAATTGAGTTAATCTTATACGCGGCATCAAACTGCGTCATGCCATCCGTGCCACCGATTTGCGTTGCGCCCAGCGTGCCAAACGGCTCCCCTTGCGTACCCCAATCAATTGTAATGGTCCCTTGCGCCGCACCGCTGGTCCAGGGGATATTCATCGGGTTAGCCAGGCCGGTACTCACACTGCGCAAACTGCCGTCACCGTTGAAGACTACCGTACCATAGGTTAGCAAGCCGTCTGCAAATGTAGACGAGACTTCATCCGGATTAGTTGCATATACTTCGGCTGCCCAGGTATTAATCGCTGTTTTAATAAACGATATTTTGAGACTATGGCCCGTACCCAGTGAATCATATACCTGCACGTTTTGGCTATATTGGGGTATAATTGTACCACCCGCCATATTTTTAGCAGAGTTGGCGGGGTCATATTGCGGCCCAATTGGCGACACTGTTTGAATACCTGCCACACCTAACGAGACACTATTTAGTGAAGCAACAAGCCCTAATTCGGCAAGAATCGAGCCGCTGTTATTCGGCGGCGTAACCACCAAACCGGCCTGACCGCCAGCACCGGCTATAGACGCAGCATGCGTTGTTTGAATGGTAAAAGTGGAAGGACCGGTTACCGTAATCGGAAATGTTCCGTTCAAATCCTGAATCGGTATCCCGTTAATGGTCTGCGATGCGATCAAGTAATTCGCCGCACCCAGCGTATCGGTAGCGGTAGAAGTAGCAGCATCTGCCGCAGTAATGGTAAAGGTAGTCGCATTCACCACTGTAATGACTTGTGGCCCTATCAGATCGGTCATCGGGATACCGCCAATGGTGGCATTCGGGTAGCCGGTCAAATGGCTAGGGTCAAAATAAATGGTATCACCGGTGGTAAAGCCGTGGGCGGCTGCAGTCACAACGGTAACGGTCGTTGAAGCATTCGTAGTCGCAATCGACGAGCCACCGGTATTCAGTGTAAGCGGCGTATAACCCGTAAAGCCAGTAGCATCCAGACTGATTAAATCTCCCGTCTTAAACCCATTGGGCGCGGGGCTGGTCACCGATACCACATTACTCCCTGATACCATGGTAAAGGGCTGGGTAGCGGTATATGTCGTAGAAGAAGCCACGGGCAAATCGGTAAACGCGATTGTATCCAAAGGATCTTTCACGTTAATCGCCAATGTCGCATTGGTCAGATCATTATTGATGGTCGCTTTAAGACCCGCCGAATCATTGATAATGCTAGACAAAGAATCCAATGAGTTGAAGCGGTCATCGCCCACAGCAATATTAGCCAGGCCGAGCTCGCGTATCCAGTCGATACCGGCTTGCACCGGTGGGCCGGAATTGCCCTGTACCTGTCCGTTGGCAAAAGTCACTGCCGCATTGGCATCCAGCGCGCCGACATATAGCCGCCCCCCGGACACGCGCGCCGACAATCCAGCAACCGAGTTGATCGCAGTCGCTAAATTGCTTAATGTATTAAATTGATGTAACTGTGAGTTTGGCGTCGAGCTGGTGTAATTAAATGTCACCGTGCCGGAGGCTTGCGTTGTCACACTGAAACTCAATGCAGACGTCAGGAAGGGCGTAGTGCCTGTAGTACCGAGCAGTGCCTGGTTCACGGTGCTTGCATCCAGGATATTACCGGCAAAGCGGCGAGTTTGAACTGTTACGCTGCTATCACCCCCGTTAGCAACGGTGGATGTTGCCGCAGTGCTTACGGTAATTTGGAAGGAGTTTGCTGTAACGTTCGACACCAGGTAGGTCTGGCTCAATTCATTGCCAGGAATGCCGCCCACAGTAGTTCCTTCGCCAGAAATGGTCACCACGTCGCCATCGGCAAGGCCGTTGGCGGGAGAATATACAGTCACCACCTTTGAACCGTTCGTCGTAGAAAAAGGCGAGTTCGGCAATGTGAGTGTCGAAGCCTGAACCGTCTGACCGTTATCTGCCGTTGCACCGCTGGCGATATCACGGCTGAAGGTAAAGCCACCGTAACGGTAGGTATAATTTAAGCCCGCACCGGTCGATATAGTGAATTTATCGCCCCGTTGCGTGCCATTGATCGAATCGGGCACAATAATACTTTTGCCTGGCTGAGCAAAGTTGACCGTATTTCTATCCATGCCAGCTGTCGCACTTGCACCGGGATATACGACTTGCGAACCGAGTAAGTTCGCCGAAATATTCACCGAAGTCGTCGCCGCTGCCGCACCGGTTGCCTGCTGTACGTTTACCGTTTGCAAACTGCTTAGGTTGTTGCTGGAATTGGTGTTTGGATTGCCTGGGACACCGGGCAGATTTCCGCTGCGATCCAATGGCCACCCTTGCAAATACAACCCTGCCGAATTGATGAAATTGCCTAAATTATCCTGTGTAAAGGAACCCGCGCGGGTATACATTACTTGACCTGTCGTGCCGGTTGGCACGGTGTTCACGACGAAGAACCCGTTACCCGATAACGCTACATCCGTCGCGCTGCTGGTTCCCTGCACCAACCCCTGCTGGCTAATATTCTGACGGTTGCTGGAAAGCACACCACCGGGAGAATAGGTTGAAACCGCACCGGAATTGGTGACCAAGGTTTCAAATTCGCCATTATTACGTTTGTACCCAATGGTATTTACGTTTGAAATATTATCAGACAGAATACCAATCTTATTGCTCTGAGCGCCAAGGGCCGACACGCTGGCGTATAATGCTCCATAAAGACTCATAAAACTCTCCCTGGGTTAGCTGTTCGATGGGTTGGTTGCCGCTGGCGGCTGAACGCCTGCAAGCGGATCTTCCACAATTTTAATAACGCTGGCGGCAGGCACGGTATAGGTGCTGTTTCCAAGCTCAAGCACCGGGCCATCTGTGCCGGTAAGCTCTACGCCTGTCACCGTCCCACTGCTATAGGTAGTGGCCTTTACCGTGTTACCCGCAATATCTTTTGCATTGATAGAAAACGTATACACGCCGTCTGGCTCCTGATTGCCATTGAGCGAATTATTTCCTGCCCAATACACTACATTCCGCCCCGATAATTTCGCAGCACTTCCCGTATATACGGTGTTGCCCGCTGCATTTTTAATCGTAATCTCTGCGCTATCGGCCTCAGCGTCCAGATTATACACCAGCTGACCATAGCCATTTTGCACAACCGAACTATTCCCCGCCGACTCTATGCGCTTGCCTATATAGCCCACCGTGGAATTCGTCTGCGCCGTACTGTAGGCGGTCAGCAAGTTCTGCATGCTGGTGTTGAGTGAATTAATCCCCTGCACAGTAGAAAGCTGCGCCGTCTGGCTGGTAATGTCTTTAGTATCGAATGGATCCGTTGGATCTTGATTTTTCAATTGCGTAGTCAGCAATTTCAAAAAGTCCATGAAGTTCGAGTTGGCATCCTGCGTTTTTGGCGCAGTCACCGGAGCATTCGAGCCTGCAGAGCTGGTATTGGAAACAGTGGTCATAAAACCCTCTTGTTAAATGCTGATGTCCAACCCAGACGCACCCTCAAATGCGTAACTCCGGGTAGGCGCGATTGCCATGGCTTCATCAAGCAATTCCTGTGCCGACCCACGGTATGCTTGCTGGTTGCTTTGCTGATTTTTTCCTTGCGGCAAATATTGCCCGTTGGATTGCTGGTCCCCGCTAAGACTGAAATTCAATGAACCGCTATCGGCTTTCAGCCCAATATCAGTCAGGCGCTGCTCTAATGCGCGCGCGTCACTTTGCAGTAATTGCAGCGTGCGATGGTTATCGGCGGTAATTTGCAGATTCGCTTTACCATCGGCTGCAACAGACATGGTAATTTCTAATTTCCCCAGATCCGCCGGGTGGAGTTGCATCTGAATGCGGCTTTCGCCGTTTTGTGAGGCAGATTTTACCTGCGCCACCATTTGTTCCGTTGGCGTAGCAGGCACAGGACGCTGTGCTTCCGACAATATATGCGCAAAGGATACAGGTGCTGTCTGATTTTGTGACACCGCAGGCTGCGCTTCAGCATTAGGCGCAGCGGAAAGAAATGCCGGAGCCTGTTGCTTGCCGTCACCATTGCCACTTTGCGTGTTGCTATCATCCTGAGCCGTGCTGTCAGCAGGGGTAACTGTAACCGCAGCCGGGGTTGTCACGGTTTCTTGTTGATGCACCAATTGCGAAGGCTTGGGTTGGCTTGCCTGCTGCGCGCCACCCTGAACCGGGGAGGGAGCGGGTTGCTGCGCGGCAGACAATTCTGGCTGCTTTTCTGCCTCCACGACCTTTGCCACAGGCGCTGCAGCTTCAGGCGTTATAACAGGAACGGGAACAGCGCTATCTTCAATATAAGGATTTTCCAGCGTATCGGCGGAATTTGCCGTAACAATGGGCGTTGCAACGGTTGGCGCAATTACCGGTGCCGCCGTGGCCACTTCCGGCGTAAATTGCTTAGCCGTAAGATCCACGGCTTGCGTGATTTCATTAGGATCTGACTGCTGCAAGGACGCAGCCAGCTGCGCTAACTGGGCATTTAATTCATGGCTTGCATCTGCGGGATTAATTTGATTCTGCTGTTGATTCGCCAGCCATTGCTGCTGCATTTGTGCCAATTGGCTCAATGCCTGCGCAAGCGCAGGGGATTGCGATTGTGCATTCACCACGTCTTGAATAACACCCAATGTCGGCACGGCTGCTTTATTTGCCTGCAGATCAGCCAGAAGCTTGGAAAAAATCTGCAGTGGCGAAGCATTCGCGTCAACCATCGGTGCAGTCGGGGCAGCGGCATTTAATTCCCCCTGCAACGACGCACGCAAAATATTGTCATTCATAATCGCCTCTAGCGTTGCATCGTCGTCGGCATCCGCGTTATCATTGGCATTAGATGGCGGCAGCGGCGCTGGTGTTGCCGCGCTTGTCTGGCTCGCGGCAGCGGCATCATTGGTATTATCATCGCTATTTTTGCGTAACCGCACCTGCTTTTGTGTGGCTTGCTGGCCATCTGGATGCAAGCTGGACAAGGTATGCGAAAAGCTTGGCAATCCATCGGTCACTGGCGTATTGGGAACAGGCGTGCGGTCAGCAGGCGCAGGGTTCACAGCTACGGGCGCAATGGCAGCATAGATATTGGCAGTTAACGGTGCGGGCATATGCGCCTCTTCCTTAGGGGTTACTAAGCGATCCTGTATAGATCACGTAACACCAGCAAAAGCCGTGCCAGCCTATTTAGGCGTAGCCTGCGATAAGATCGTCAATTCATTGAAATGGGGGATTATTTTTTAATAAGCCACGGCTAATCCGCAACGTTATGCCGTGATCGTAATACCATCCCCCAAGGAAGAATCCGGGATAGGCGAATTACTCACATGATCCGAGGATGGTGCTTCCGCGTTTGATTCATTCCGGTCAATCGCGTCCCAAGCATCACGCATCTGCCGTATCTCCTTACTGACGGCGTCACATTCCGTAACAAGCGGGTTGCGATGCAGAGCAAAAATACGCAAATCCATGCCCATATAAAATTGGTACAGTATATGCGCCATTTGGCCGCCTTTTTCATAATCCAGGCAGTTTTGTAAGCCAAAAATAATTTCAGAGGCCCGCGTCAGGCGTTTATACCGCTCCTCAATATTCCCTGACTCTATGCACTCACGCGCCAACTGAAGCTGCCGCAAAATTCCATCATACAGCATCACAATCTGGCGTGTCCCTGACACCGTTCGCATAGCTGCCGTATATGCCTGATGAGAATGCAACGGATTCGACATAGAATAGCTTTCCTTACTAACCGTTTGCCCCAAGTGATGCCACCTGCTGCGCGTATAATGATTGCAAAATATTATTCGATTTTGAAATCGCTTTTTCTAACGCAGCAAATTGATTTAGCAATTGTGTACGGTATGTATCAAGAAAACTATTTTGCCTGTCAATCAACGCCTGCGTTTTTTGATTGCTGTTGGTTAGTGCCGTATTTTCTAAAGCCAATGAACCGGTATTTGCTTGTAAAACGCTGTTTAAGTATTGATAGGTTTTATCCCCGACGCCTTGCGTGGCGGTAACGGTAGCACTGGTTGCGCTCGTGGAATTATACAGCAGAACCAGGCCCGCCAGCGCGCTATTGGCCGGAGCCGCAAAGGAATACCCTGAGCCTGAAGCCGTAGCCTCCAAATCGATGGTCTGCACATCACCATCGAGATCCGTATAACTTGCTTGATAGGTGGAAGTAAGGGGATTAATCGTAACAATATAATTATTGGCTGGCAACGATTTGGGGCCTGAATATACCGCCAGATTTGGATTGGTACTGGTAGAGGTAAATTCAAATAATTTAGCCACCTGCGCAAATTGGCTGGAAAGCGCTGTTTCTAACTTGGTTTTATCATAGGTAAGCACGTTGGACGTAGCGGCTTGCGTCACTTTTCCTGTGCTATCGGTAGTGGCGGGCACATCGGTAAAGGTTATACCGATGCTGGCCAGCGAATTATAGGTGTTTCCTTCCAGACCGGCGACAATCGTATTGGTAAATGACTGAATAGAACGCAATGCGCTATTCATAACGTCATCATTTCGCAAATACGATGTATCCGCATACGTGCCATCGGATTTTAACTGGGTCTGATTCGCTGCGAATTGCTTAAGCGCATTGTAGCTATTCATAAAATTGACGATTGCACTTTCCGCCGTAGCGGTATCGGGGGAAATGGTCACATTCAGCGTTGTAGCCACAGGCGTTGTTTGTTTCAGCGTAAAATTAAGCCCATTAATAGCGTCGCTGATGGTATTGGTAGAACGCGTAATGGTCACGCCATCCAGGGAAAATTCTGCATTCTGCGCCGTACCATTGGCGGTGGTAGCGATACCGACATTGGTCAATACACCTGACGCGTCAGTAACCTGGGATTTGGTATTGGCCGTGGAAATGTCGAATGCATTCGCCGTGCCGGTTTCCGTAGCGGTAAATACCAGCTGATAATGCCCGGTGGAAACCTGTACGATGTTTGCCGATATTCCGGTCTGTGTTTTGGATGCATTAAATGTGGCCGCCACCTCCGACAGGCTGTCACCTGTATTCAGCGTAATGGCAACGCCTTTAATGGTAACGGTGCCCGCTGTGAACATCCCGGCGGTAGAGCTCGCGGAAACCACGGATTGGTCCGTCCCGGAGATAACGAATACCCCAGAGGCTTGTTTACTCGCTTGCGCTAAATGGGTAATGGAATCAATCCCATAATTCTGTAAGGTAGCCCCTGGCTCAGCGGCGACGTCAATGTAGTCAGAGCCTGGTACGCTGGTATTGGAAACCACGCTGGTACTGACATAATCAAAGGCATTCTGCGACTGGGTACCAAATCCTGGCACGCTGCGCAGCAAATCAGCAGAGCTTTTGAAATTATCCATCAATGTCTGCATTTGCGACAGCGCGGCTATTTTATTCCCGTTATCGGTAAGCGTTGTTTTGAGTGGAGTAACGTTAGCGGCTTCACGTGCACCGACCAGAGAATCCACGATCGTTTTGGTATCCAGCCCGGAACCGCCGCTGCTCCCAACCAGATTTTTACCGTTTGAGGTGTAAAAATTTCCAAGTGAAATACTAGTTGCTGGCATGAATCCCCTCTTTAAAGACCGTTCACGGGTCTTTTCTATTTTTTACAACATCCGATTACACCCAAGCAAATTCCGTGCCTTACTCCAACGGCTCGATTACTACGCTTTGATATTCAATGCAGGCGGAGAATACATATGCGTGAGGAATTCCGGCTCTGGCACGTAGGTGATACGGCCATCTTTCAGACTGGTATAGCGGGTAATGTATTGCCCGTTTGAATCTTTGAAAATGGTAAAGCGCCTATCTCCCAGTGGCATCACAGCGGTTTGTGAGGCTTGCTGCATGGCCTGAAAACGCTGCTGTTCGGCTTTACTTACTTGGTCGGATGCCGATTGCACGGAATCCGTGAGAGGCACTGGCGTTGTAGTTTCCTGAGGCAGGGCCACGCTGGCACTGGCGGGAATTTTTCCGGTGGCAGGAGTATAACCTGAGGCCGGCGTGGGACCTATTATGGTGATAGCGTCCATAAATCATCTTCCTTTCCGTAACGCCCCGGTGCAACCAATGCACCGGGGCTATCACGAGCTGGACTAGTATAACTAGCCAATCAGCTTTAGCAAGTTCTGCAACTGTTGGTTTGCCTGGGCAAGTACCGAGATACCTGCTTGCAGCTGAACCTGGCTGGTTGCTAAGTTTGTAGACTCAGAAGCGATGTCCGTATCGAGGTAAAGGCTGCGGGCAGCGTTCTGATTTTCCACGGTCGTTGATACCACGTTTGCAGCGAAGCCGAAGCTTTCCTGCAATGCACCGATGTTAGCGAGGGTAGCAGTAACCGTGTTAAGAGCGCCGGCAACTGCGTCACTGGCTTCCGTCGCACCGTCAGCTGTTGACAAGCTCAATGTTTGACCATTGAAGATGGCAGAGCTGGTTACGCTATCGATACTCACTTTGATGGTATCGCTCGAGGTAGCACCAACTTGGAAAGTCAATGCTGCCGCACCGCTGTCTGCACCGAAGGCGCTCAGTAATGCTTGCTGAGCTGATTGCGCTTTTTCGGCGCTGCTCAGGTCGATTACCGAGTTACCGGTGGTGAAGTCGATGTAGTGGTTAGCATTGGTGGTGCTGTACAAGCGGTAGGTTTGGTGTGAACCAAGCTGGCCGCCGACACCGGACTGAGTAACGAATTTCTCACTTCCGATGCTGACCGCAACGCTGGCGTCCGTATTACCACCTTGTGGGGCGGTGATGCTGACTCCGGTTACTTTCGCACCGTCAAAGCTTCCAAGCTGTGCCGACATCGATGAACCCACCAGCGACCCAATCACCACGCCATTGGACACGATAGACTGCGTGCCGCTGTAGCTGGAGATGTTGCGTTTCTGGCTGAAGTCAAGGCTGCTGAAGGCAGCGTTGATGCGGTTACCAAACGTATCGGCTGTGCTTTGATCTGCTACAGGTGAGCCTTCATTACCTTGCAGTTGTACATCGAAATATCCGCCATTCGCACCACTGATCGTGTTGGAATAGAAGCGAATCGTCGAGTTGCTGCTTGGGTTGGTGTTCACGGACGAAGCAGTGTAGGTGTAATCACCCACTTTTACCGCCAGGTCAACGGTGTTAGCTGCGTTTTTATACGTCGCAGTAAAGCCGCTGATGGTGCCGGTAAAGGCGCTGTTGCTTACACCGGTTGCATCGATTGCACCGAACGAAGCGTTATCCAACGTACCACCGTGGGTAACGGTTGCCGTGGAAACGGTCGTGGTGATCGCCGTGGTAGTACCAGCAAGATTGGTCACATTGGACATGTTTTTGCCCGTGAACAACAAGCTATTACCACTGCGTGACACATTCAGCTGATTCAGCTGATAGGCCACATCACCGGTTGCATTACCGCTTGGCACATAATTGTTGATGGTAGAAACCGCGTTATCCAGGGTTTCCTGCAAGCTAGAACCGATGGTAATCTGGTTCGGGGCAGTAGCCGTGGTGGTAAACACAAATTCCTGACCGGCAAGTGTAATTTTATAGCCGTTCAAGGTGCTTACCAGGCTGGCGGAATCGATCGGAGGAATGGACAGGGTTACCTGCGCAGGTGTCTGCACAAGACCGGTCAACACATCATCCCCAACGGTACCAG
Organism: uncultured Rickettsiales bacterium; assembly: GCA_964529155.1. GTDB lineage: Bacteria > Pseudomonadota > Alphaproteobacteria > Rickettsiales > SXRF01 > CAZGVV01. The sequence continues at coordinate 5,400 of CAZGVV010000012.1, read as the reverse complement.
ACACGCTTGTGTTTGCTTGTCCAAGACCATTATCAGCACCACCTGCCAAACCGAATATGGTTTGATGGGTAACACCCGTTGCACCGGCGGTAAATGCCGCACCTGTAGCGTAGTTTTGTGATGCAGCGTTGGAAGCGTTTACGTCGGCTGCGTAACCAGAAGCACCCACGCTTACACTGAAGTAAACCGGAGTAGTTTTCGCATTACCGTTCAAGTAGGTTACCGTGATGTTATTACCACCGGTTACGGCAAAACGTATATCCGAATGGCTCCCTGCTACTGCAGCCGCGTTCAATGCCGTCACCGTCGCAGCCAAGCTGGCACCCACCGTGGTAGACACGGTTATACCATCACTGGTTGTCACGCTCAGCGTGCTGCCGGTCACCAATGCCGTACCAGAAGCACCGGTTGTAGCCGCAACACCCGATTGGGTGGCTGAGAACAGAGCAAACGTGGTGTTTTCATTGTTTAAACGCACGGTTGAAGACGTGCTGTTAGAATAGAAACCGGTTTGAGCAAAGGTCACATGATTGCTTGCTGTTAAAGAACCCGTGGCCGTTGGATCCAACACCGTTAAAGCAATGTTGTTACCTACGGGTGGGTTAACGGCATAGACACCCGTTGTTGTTGCATGGGTGTTAATGATCGTAGCTAAATCAGTAAATGACATGCTGGCTGTCATTTCCGCGGCGGTAGCCAAGGTTACCGTACGACTACCGATGGTTGCCGTTAATGCAGCACCCACTGCGAATGGCGTACCCGCCACGCCTACACCGGAAGCAGGCGTTGCCGTAGCGCCGCCCAATGCCGTATCTAACAGATTAAGCGATTGGTTACCAGCCGCTATAGCATAGGTACCGCTATTATAATTCACGCCACCCGATACCGAGATATTAGCAGCGGAATCCGCATAGCTTAAGCGCATGTTATAGGTTGTGCTGGCCTGGTCATACACCAATGTAGCCTTAATGTTGGTAGTGGCGGTGTTGGCATTAATACCATTGACTACTTTTTCCAGCGTATCACTGGATTGAATGGTATACAGGCTAACTGGACCAGCCGTACCCACAACAGCACTGATCGTATCACCCACCTGGAATGGAGTGCCGGCTGCAGCGGTAACCGCCGCGATAACCGAGCCGGAGCTGGCGAAGCCAGTGCCGAATATGCTGGCTTTATAAGAGCCACCAAATTGACCGCTGATCGAAGCCAGGCCACTAGCCGTAGCGGTCCCTGACATATCGATTTTAAAGTTATTGCTCAACGCACCACCAGTACGAGCAGCAATGGTCAAGGCATTACCATTAGCGGTAAAAATTGCCTGACCTACAGCAAGTGCCTGTGCGGTGGTTAAAGTGGTGCCGTTAGCCGTTGCGGTGGCAGGGCTGTTTAATACTTGTGCTAAATTAGCGAGCGTACCAGCCGTTGTACCAGCGATGGTAAAGTCTGTGCCGGCATAAAAAGTTACGCCAGCAATTTTAACGGTGCTGCCACTAGCAGGATTGGTGCTAAAAGACAGTGTTGTAGTACCATTATCAGCCTGTGTTTCCGTGGAAGCCACATTAGATTGTTGTGACAACGTACCATCCAGCAGATTCAAGCCGTTAAAGTTTGTGCTGCCTGCTACGGTGTTTACCGTATTGGTCAGCGCCTGAAATTCCTGGTTCAAGAAGCCACGCTGTGTGCTGTCCAAGGAACCTGCAGCAGCCTGAGCGGCCAGCGAGCCCATACGTTGCAGAATGCTGGTGAGCTGGGTAAGACCACCGTTAGCTACCTGTAAAAGGCTGCTTGCTTGCGAGGTGTTCTGCAGAGCGATTTTCAAAATATTGATGTTACTGGCCAGTGATGTACCGATCGCAAGGTTTGCTACGTTATCCGCAGCGCGTTGGATTGCGTTACCGCTGGCAAGACGACCGACAGCCGACGTTACTTTCGTCTGCGCGTCGTTGATATAGCGTTGCGCGGAAATAGCCGCGATATTCGTGTTAATTGAGGTCATGACTCATACTCCTACATGGATGTTATATCGATAATTCAAGACTACATGCCTTGAGATATGGCATAGCTATTACACTACACTCCTATCATGATCGCACAGGAGTGGTTAAAAGAGGGTTAATCAATCCTATGCTTTTTGTTTTTTTATGCTAAGAGCCCGCAAAGCCTGGATTCCTGGCTCCACCCCGCTTCGGCATAAGCACGCAGCAGAAATGCCGAATCTCCGAGATGATCCAATACCCTGGCTTGGCTTTGAGCAATTAATACGGCCATTTCCGGAGGGGGGGCACATTCACGGCTTGCGCACATTAAACCCAAGCGAAACATGGCAAAACGCACCGCTAATATAGTTATGCGCTCCGCCGGATCACCACCAAGGCCTGCAAACGGGAATAGAGTAGAAGCCAATTGAAATTGCAGCCAACGCTTGAGTACAGTGTCGTAGGCATGCGCATACTGTGTCGTCCAGTTAGTCCACATTTGATGATACCGTGCCGCGCTATCTGCACTAAGCGTAATACTCACCTGCTCCCAATTCAATTCCGCACCCAACGCATGCTGCATCAACTGCAGCACGCGTTCTAAGCGTTCTGCACGTGGCGTGCGCGTTGCGACAATCAATCCTGCAAATGCGTGCAGCATATTAAATGGATCTTCCAGCGTAGTGTGTGGCGTAATGGGATATTGTTCCGCCTGCTGCAAATAAAATCCCACCGCTTGCGGCCAGCTTTCCACTGATAACCGCGAAAAAGAATACGCCACGCCAATCATCCGCGATAACATTTGCTCTGCCGTGAGCTGCGGTTGTTCGCATAATACTAAAAACGCCTGATGCACTGTTAATGCCTGCGCTTCGGTCAATTCAGGTGGCAGGTATTCCTTGATTTCCTGGGGTAACCGTGTAGCTGCGGTAGAGATGGAAGCTGCAGCGTTTATTTCTCCAAACAATGCTAACCGCGTAATTTCCGGGCAGGACAGCGTCGCGCTCATGGATACATATTCACCCAGACGCCGCGTAACACGCGGATAGAGGTAGCACGCGTCACTTAAAGAATCGGCACCATATTTTTTTTGAATCCCGCATAAGCCACCCTCAAATTTTACGCAATAACCGCCCGGTGTGTCACGCCGCATACGGCATGCATCTTCATTTACTTCAACGGCGGCTATTAGTTCCGGGGCGTCTGCCGCCCAGCGGGCATGGGTGATGGTATCCACCTGCATATCCCAGCCCTTGCAGCACGTATCCTCACACCGTTCACCCAGGCAGGAAAACGCATCCAATACGGCCAGATGCTGAAACGATGACACTTACGTGATGTAATGCTGGACCTTGTATTGGTCCTGTGTAAATACGAATTGTACGCCACGCTTGCTACGCACATCAATCAATACCGGCGCCCGTGCATTTACGGAAACGCGGCTCACCGCCCCTTCGCGGTGGACACATACCACCAGCAATACCAATACATCTTCCTCCCTCAACGCCAGATCGCGACACGCCGAACTCACATGTTCTGGGCGCAAAATGCTGTTTTCCGGTGTCAAGGGCAGCATAATAAACGCCAGCGTCGGGTCTTCCAGTGATTGCATTAATTGAAATGCACGCATGTTTTCATTCGGAAATGGCGCCAGCGCAAAACGCTGATTCTGCGGCATACCGAGCAATCCTTTAGGAAAAATCAATGCATTGCGACGATCAATAGTAACAGGCCCGAAGCGCGTGGAAATCTCTTCCCGATTTTCGCTTGTGGCAAGGGCATGATTATCAACAGGGGTTGTCTGGTGCGGCATCATGGACATCATCATAACATAACTCACTAGTTGTGTGATAAAAAAAAATTTCTATAGGTATTGCGAGAGTTGCAGCTTGTTAATGGACGAAAATGACTGGAAAGATGCCATCAGAATGGCCTGATTTTGGGCAAGTTCTGTAGAAAGCGACACCACATCCGCGCTCACCAGGTCACTTTTACTAGCGGTCATATAGGTTATTTGTGCGGCTGAGATACTATTTGCCTGGGTTACCTGTGCGGCTGTCGCGTTTACCGTGGTTTGCGTTGCGTTTAAGTTATTGATCGCATTTTGCATTAACGTGAATGCTTTGGAGAGAATATCATCGTTTTTCGTATCAAATCCTGTTTTGGCCGCGGCAAAAGACGCCACAATCTGCTGAAATCCAATATTATCGCCCGTCACATTGGTCGTGACCGTCTCATCATCGGCGATGGTCGCGGTGGTTTTACTGCTATTGCCCTGATAATAAAAAGCATTGGCAACACCCGGCGTATCGGTGGTGGGGTATTTGCTGGCGTCAATCGCCGGTTGATCAATGCGTGTGCCGGAAAACAAATACGTGCCATTAGCCGCTGTGCTATTCAGTTGCTGAGCAAACTGCTGAAAATAACTTTGCATTTGCTGAGTAAACGCCAGGCTTCCCGATGTACTGCTGTTACGTGCCTGGGCAATTAAATCCCGTGTTTTTCCTGCCAGATCCATTATGGAACCCAGTGATTTACTAGTGGTATCAAGCTTTCCGCTTAGCTGTGCGTTATTATTGGTATAGGCATTCATCTTGGTTAATTCATTCTGCAAATTAACGTAGGAAAGCACGCCGCCGCTATCACTCAATCCCTGAAAATTCTGTGCCTTATTGCCGCTGGAAACTTGCTGGCTGATATTGATAATGCGCTGCTGAATATCGAGCGCGTTACCAACGGTGTTCTGGTATACATTTAACGTACTGAAACGAGTAACCATGCTCTTATCCTCCTAGCCTTCTGCAATCTAAATCTTATGAAATGGAGTCAATCAACTTGCCGAATAAATCATTCGTCACGGTGATAATCCGCGCCGATGCAGCGTACGAATTTTGGTAAATAATCGTATTGGCCAGCTCTTCGTCCAAATTTACCCCACTGGTCGAAGATACCTGGTCTTTCATGCCCTTCATCACCGCTTGCAAATTGGTCGATTGTGAGTGCGCGTTGCTCGCCTGCGCCGATGCATAACTTAGAATTTGCCCGGCATATCCATTCAATGACGTCGTGGCATCGCCCAGCCCACCCGTAGCGGCAAATGACATACCCACCGTGCCTAGCATCGACAATTGGGTAACTACGCTGTTATCACCGGGGCTGCGTTCATAGGTATAACGCGGCACACCCGCCTGCGGTAGACTTTGCGTGATTTGCCCGGTACTGAGTAAATTCGGATTATTCAATAAGCGGGTCTGCACTGACATCGCCATCGCGCTTCCCGCCACCGTATCACCCGTTGCATTGGGCAGGTTTTCGTTAAAGAAATTGTTCAAACCAAAATACGAACTGAAACTACGGTTCGTTCCTGCCACGGAAGGTGTCTGGTTAGGAAAACCTATTTGCTTACTGTTCAGAGAATCAA
>CAZGVV010000011.1:30949-36944 GCA_964529155.1 uncultured Rickettsiales bacterium | reverse complement strand
GCACCGGAAGCGCAGAAAACACTCTTTGCAGCCATGTATAATGGTAAAGTGGAATAACTATAGCTTTTCTTAAGCCTGAATACCGTCCTGCAACCGCTCCAGCACTGATTCCACGCAAACAATGTGGTCCACGCGGCCATAACGCAGAAAATCCCCAAAACGCATCCATCCGCGCTTATCCGTCGTTGGCATAATTTCCGTATCGGGCAGAAAATCCGCTTCATCGGCCACATACGCCACGAATAATTGCAGCCATTTGGTCTTAGCCGTGCTCGCCGATGTAAACGCATGCACACCCATATCGGCCAATGACGTAATATTCGTAAGCTTCAACCCAATTTCCTCTATCCCCTCGCGCAGCGCCGTTGCCGCCAGCGGCTCCGCATCCTCGCCAGCCACTTCCTCAGGCGTTAAATCCCGCCAATACCCATTTTCCCATGTCATCCGCGTGCCCTTGCAGAGCTGAAATGGCGGCGGCCCAAGCTCTGGCCGCTCGGCACGTGGGCACATCACATACAGCTGCCAGTTTTCGATTGTGGCTGCGGGCAGAACCGGTATGATTCCAGCCTTGTGAATACTGGTTTCCAGCACCGCCGAATGCGGTTGCCAGGCAGCAGGAATCACTCCGGTCTGGGCCAGGAATGCTGCTATTTCTACGCGAGGATCATAAGACATCTGCAACATATACAGGGCGAATTTTACGATGACAACAGCTCATGACATGCTTTTTTTCGCACATCGCCTTGCGGATGCTGCAGCTGAGGTTCTGCGCCATTATTTTCGTGTTCCAATTTCCGTTGAAGCCAAAGCCGATGCCAGTCCTGTTACCCAAGCCGACCGCGAAGCGGAAGCCGCCATGCGCGCGCTCATCATGCGTGAATATCCTGCCCATGGTATTTATGGCGAAGAAGGTGAGCACCTCAATCCCCATGCCGCACTGCAATGGGTGCTGGACCCCATTGACGGTACGCGTTCCTTTATCGCTGGCTACGTCAATTTCACCACGCTGATTTCCCTGACTGAGCATGGCGTGCCGATACTGGGCATTATCGACCAGCCCATTTTGCGGGAGCGCTGGGTAGGGATAAAAGGCGAACCAAGCACCTTTAACGGTTTGCCCACACGCACCTCTCCGTTACCTTCACTAGATAAAGCCACACTTGCCACCACCTCATTGGATTATTTCACCAGCGAACAACGTATATCCTTTGAAAACACACGCGCACATGCCGCCAGCACACTTTACGGGGGCGATGCCTACGCCTATGCCATGCTGGCCAGTGGGCATATAGGCTGCGTAGTAGACGCTGGCCTGAAATCCTATGATTTTTGCGCCCTGGCCCCTGTCATCACCGGTGCTGGCGGCATCATCACTGACTGGTCCGGCAAAGCCCTCACCCTGGATGCAAAAGGGGACGTCGCTGCAGCTTCTAATCCCGCCATGCACGCAGCCTTACTCAACCACTTGCATCCCTAATTGCTTCTTTATATTCCCTCTTCTATAGTCGCCCGCGCAATCACAACAAAAGGCTAATTACCATGACGTTCACACTCCCCCCCCTCCCTTACGATTACGAAGCGCTCGCCCCACACATCAGCGCTGAAACCCTGAAATTTCATCATGACAAACATCATCAAACTTACGTCACCAATTTAAATAACCTCACCAAAGACACGCCGCTTGCCGACGCCCCCTTGGAAGAAGTCATCATGGCCTCGGCCAAAGACAGCACGAAAATCGGCATTTTTAATAACGCCGCACAAGTGTGGAACCACACGTTTTATTGGAACTGCATGAAGAAAAACGGTGGCGGCAAACCAAGCAACGCAATTGCTAAAAAAATTGACGTTGACCTCGGCGGGTACGACGCTTTTAAAGAACAATTCAAACAAGCCGCCACTACACAATTCGGCAGCGGCTGGGCATGGCTGGTGCTGGATGGTGGGCAATTGAAAATCACCAAGACCGGCAATGCTGATTTACCCATGGTCCACGGCCAAAAAGCATTGCTCACCTGCGATGTATGGGAACATGCGTATTATATTGACTATCAGAACCGCCGCCCGGATTATGTAAGCACCTTCCTGGAGCATTTGGTGAACTGGGAATTTGTTGAGAAAAATCTGGCGGGCTAAATTTTACGCGCGACAATGCGCTTCTGTACCTTGCGCATTGCGTAATTCTTCACGTTGCTTCCATGCCATCTGCGTCGTTTGGGAAACAGGGACTGCTGCTTGCGCTTCATGCGCAGCCCCCGTTTCCCCGACGACAAAATGATTGCTGGAAAGCTCACCTGCTTTACGCTCCATCCATGCCGTGAGCTGATCAATGCTCTTATTGGATAAGACCATCTTACGCATAATCTCCGCCGCCTGATGCGCTACTAAATAACGCTGTCCCTCTGGCGCTTCCAACATTAGGTTCGCTGCCGCCAGCACACTGGCGCGCTCGACCTGCGTGCTTTCTGAGTTTTCCTTGTTATCGGCTTTTCCAGATGCGCCAAACAACAAATGCGCTGTGGCAAACAAACCTGCCGTCACAATATTGGGCACATAATCCAACCGTCTGCTGCGCGCATGCGCAAAGCGCTTCATCAATCCTGAATCACCCGGTGACAAATGCAACTGTGCCTGCAAATCATTCACCGCGCCCAAACGCTCTTTACGTTCCTTCCAAGCACCAAACAGCGAAAATATATTATTGGAAATCGCTAATGGACGGGTCCAGCGGCCACGCATATCAGCTTGAAAAAAATCAGCCGTGCGGTCCACACTATTCATCAACTCATTCGTTTTACCTTCATGCTTCTCTAACGGCTGCGACGGATCTGGCGGCGTAATATTCGGCATGGCGAGTTGGGGTGCCCACCCCGCAACAATCGCTCCACCCGCCACCATTTTCCCTATATTAACATCCGCACCATCTTTACCACGCCCGGAACGAATTTTCAGTACGCCACCCAGCAGCTCTGAAGCGCTTTTGATGCGAATAACATGTTCAATGCAAAAATCCCCCACCCGGGCGGAAAGACCACGCCGCACAGCGCTTTCTTCGCGCATATTGAGGTCATTACGAAATTTCACGCCTTTGTCTTCCGCCGCCGCCGTCAGTTCCCGACAAAAGATTTGCAATTTACGCAACCCCTGGCCTTCACTGAAAAACATCATGTTGAGGTCACCCATCATGAAGGCGGCTCCTACGCCGAATTCCGCGAGATTATCCTTGCGCAATCCATCATGCTTGGCGCGAATGACACCCGACGCCATATCCGAAAGATTGCCCAGCGTATAGACTACAGAAGACAGCCACAGCATGCGGTTTTTCTTTTTATCGGCGTCAATCGCCTCTTTCACCGGGACTCCCTTCACCACACCGTGCTGTGCCAGCAATTCAAGAAATGCTTCTGGTTTTTTCTTATTCAGCCCATGCACCACCAAACACCCGGACTCGCCAGCCCTTTCTTTTGCGGCAGGGTTATCGGACAACACCAGGTAACCGGCATCACGCAACACGGCTGGCAGTGGTTTCAGAGCATCAATAGACGCATGTTTAGAAGGGTACAATATAGCTTGGGGGCAGCCAACGCTGTCGAAGATTTCAACGTTATCAATCAGCGCATTCGAATCGGAATAAACATAACAAGGCATGAAACCGACGGCGGCTAGGGGTCATATCGCGGCAAACTTTAGCAGACGAGTGTGACAAAACGGTGACGAAACACAATAAAAAAGTGTAAACGAAAATTATCCTATAAAGGCAATGCTTTAGGCTTAAAGGTACGCAACCAGGTCACAATCATCAACCGCGTCACCAGTACCGCCGTAAACAAGGACGCCACAATCCCGATCGACAGTGTAATGCCAAACCCTTTCACCGTGCCGCTGCCGAAATAATAGAGCAACAATGCCGCAGAAAGAGTGGTAATATGGGAATCAATGATAGTACCAAACGCCATGCGGAATCCGCTTTCAATCGCACCGTAGATATTTTTCCCGGAATGAGACTCTTCTCGCATACGCTCATAAATCAGCACGTTGGTATCCACCGCCATCCCCATCGTCAGCACAATCCCGGCAATCCCCGGCAGGGTCAGCGTTGCTTCCAGTAAGGACATCAATGCCAGAATGATAAATGCGTTCACCACCATGGCCAATGTCGCAAACAAGCCAAACAACCCATAAATCGCAATCATAAATACCACGACAAACCCAACGGCAATCACCGCCGCCTTTTCACCTGCCGCGATGGAATCAGACCCAAGGCTTGGCCCCACCGAACGTTCTTCTGCCACTTTAAGCGGCGCTGGCAACGCACCTGCGCGCAGCAATAGCGCTAAATCATTAGCACTCTCTGCCGTGAAGCTGCCGCTGATAATACCGCTTCCGCCCAAAATTGGCGTGTTAATGCGTGGCGCGGTAATAACTTTGTTATCCAGAACAATTGCAAATGGCTTTCCGACATTCGCCGTCGTAATTTCAGCAAATTTATTGGCACCCGCTGCATTAAACCGGAAAGAAACCACCGGCTCATTTTTATCAGGATCAATCGTCGCATGCGAATCCACCAACATATCGCCCGATAATTCCACTTTGGAAAGCACAGGATACATATAAGGTGGCACACCAGGCTTATTATTGCGGTCATCTCCGGGGATCAACTGCGTGCCCGGCGGCATATTATTAGAAGCAATATCCTGCTGCCCCACGTTTTCATCCAATAGATGGAACGTCATTTTCGCCGTGCGGCCCAGTAATTCTTTCAAATGCTCCGGGTTTGCAAGTCCTGGCACCTGAAGCAGAATACGGTTATCCCCATTACGTTCAATGATGGGTTCACGCGTACCCGTCTCATTCACGCGGCGTCCGACAATCTCAATGGACTGTTCCAGCACCAGCCGCCGCCGCTCTTTCATCCACAATTCACTAAAGGAAACCGCCACTTCTTTCCCGCGTACATCCACATTCAAATCCGGCTCGATTTTTTCAATCACCGCTTTCACATCCGGCGTATCATCGCGCAATACGAATGTTACTTTCCCCTCCGGGGTCGCCGCCAGATTCCGGTAACCGATTTTTTTCACCCGCAACTGCTCGCGAATGGAGTCGGTCAAATTATTCAGCTGGTCATGCAAATAGGCGTCAAACTCCACTTCCAGCAACAGGTACGAGCCTCCCTGTAAATCCAGCCCCAGACTTACGGTGTGACTTCCAAGCCCCGCCGGCATTTTAGCACGCATGTCGGGACTGAGAAAATTCGGCAAGGACAGCAACATCGCAAGCCCGCAGGCCAGCAAAATAAGCGCAATCTTCCAACGTGAAAAGTGTAGCATGACAGACGCATAGCGCGCGGCAAGCGCAAAGGCAAGCGTCTATTCAAATTTCAGATTACTTGTCAGCTCTTCAATTTCCAGAAAGCTTGGCTGATAATGCGTGGGAATGCCACTGCGGCCAATTTCCACCGACACCTGCGGCGCCGAGCCCTTCAAATGGGCAACTAATATGTCACGGATGATAAAATAATATTGCTGCTCTTCATCCAATGTCTGCTGCGCCTTGCTCGCTAATGGGCCCACGATACAATAGGCCAGGAACACGCCCATAAACGTCCCCACCAACGCCCCGCCGATCATCGCACCGAGTTCTTTGGGTGGGCGGTCAATACTGGCCATGGTTTTAATAATACCTAGCACCGCCGCCACGATACCAATAGCCGGCAAACCGTCCGCCATACTCTGATAGGTATGCGCCGGGGCGCTTGCTTCGTGGTGATGCTTTTCAATGGACTTATCCATGATGTCTTCAATCTGGTGCGGATTTTCCATCCCCATGGTCATGGCACGCAGCGTGTCACAGATCAAATCAACGGCGAAATGGTCTTTCAGTACGCTGGGGAATTGCAATATAATGCTACTCTCTTCCGGCTTTTCCACATGCTGCTCAACCGCAATCATGCCCTTGGATTTCATCAGCTTACAGAGAAGAAATAACGTCCAGC
>CAZGVV010000011.1:0-30939 GCA_964529155.1 uncultured Rickettsiales bacterium | reverse complement strand
ATAGTGTTCCTGCTTAAACTGCGGGCCTTTCATGGCCTTCTTCAGCGTTTTACCCATCTTTTTAAGCACGGAGCTTTTATTGCCAACAATCACCGCACCCGCTGCTGCGCCCAAAATAGTCAGCAATTCGTGCGGAGCAGCTTCCAGAATAATTTCTATGTTACCGCCGGACATCATGTATCCGCCGAACACGCAAAAGAAGATAATGACTAGACCAATAGGGAGTAACATTGAAAAAACCGCTTGATTATGCCCCCCAATTCTTATCCATTAATAGGAAACAAACGGTTAACCTCAGCAGATTGTTTTTTCGTAATAAATACTTAACTTATCTCTATTTAAATAGGTCCATGGCATCCCACGCATCCGAATTCCTTAACATATTGACTAATCGCGGTTTTATTCATCAATGCACCGATGCCGCCGCGCTTGATGCCACCATGAAAAATGGGCGTATTGCCGCTTATGTCGGCTTTGATTGCACCGCCCCCTCTCTCCATGTCGGCAGCCTTATCCCTATTATGGTGCTCCGCTGGTTGCAAAAAAGCGGCCATAAGCCCATTGTCGTACTTGGCGGCGGCACTACCCAGGTCGGCGACCCTTCAGGGAAGGATGAATCCCGTAAATTACTGTCGGATGAAGATATTGAGCGCAATTTAGAGTCCATCAAACAACTCCTTTCCCGCTTTCTCACCTTCGGCAATGGCCCAACCGACGCCATCATGGTCAACAACAGCGAATGGCTGGCCGGATTAAACTACATCCAATTCCTCCGTGAAATTGGTAAGCATTTCTCAGTGAACCGCATGCTTACGCAAGACAGCGTAAAAATGCGGCTGGAGCGCGAACAAAATCTGAGCTTCCTGGAATTCAATTACATGGTTTTGCAAGCCTATGATTTCGCGGAACTCCACAAGCGGTATGCCTGCCGCTTGCAAATCGGCGGCTCCGATCAATGGGGCAATATTGTCATGGGTATTGAGCTGGACCGCCGCCTAACTGCCGGGCGTGAATTCCAACCCTTGCGATTGCCCGAAAACAGTACCTCCATGCAAGTACTGGAAGTGCAGCCGATGATCCGCTCTACCGGCCACCCGATTTCCGATTACAGCTCAGAACATTTCATGTCACGCATACAGGATAATACGGACACCCGCTTGTTTGGGCTCACCACTCCGCTACTGGCCACCGCCAGCGGCGCAAAAATGGGCAAGACCGCCAGCGGCGCCATCTGGCTGTCCGCAGACCAACTGCCTCCTTATGATTACTGGCAGTTCTGGCGCAACGTGGAAGACGCCGATGTCGAACGCTTCCTTAAATTATTCACTGAACTGCCGCTGGAAGAAGTCAGCCGCCTCGCCGCCATGAAAGGCGCGGACATCAATGAAGCGAAAAAAATACTAGCCACCGAAGCCACTCGCCTGGCACATGGCGACAAAGCCGCGCGCCTGGCCGCAGAAACCGCGCGAAAAGCCTTTGAAGAAGGCGCAACCGCTGAAGGCCTGCCGGAAATAGAGATCACTGCCGTACAACTTGGCAAAGGCTTGCCAACGTATGAAATTTTTCGTCTCAGCGGTTTAGCGGATTCCGGCGGTGAAGCGAAGCGCCTGATTCGTGGTGGCGGTGCAAAAGTAAACGACATAAAAGTAGCCGATGAACAACGCCTGATCACTCCCACCGATTTTGCCCAAGGCCCGCTCAAACTCAGCGCCGGCAAAAAACGCCTGGCCCTGGTGAAGTTAACGTAAAGTTTTTATCTAAACCCAGGTTTCGCCGGAACTTTCGGGGCTTCGCGTACAGCGCGTACAGATGTTTTTTTGCTCATATCTGTTTTAGCTGCATCCGTTACCGCATCCGCGGCTGGCGGGTCCTGATCGAAAATATCAAATATCCCGCGCAGGAAACCCGGCGTTAAAATAGATAATGGATTCACCGACACATCAGGGTTTCCTACCGGTCCTGTCATGCTATAGCGTGCACCAAACACACCTTCGCCACCACCGGTCAGCATATCGCCCACCAGCGGCACATGCCGCAACACGCTATTGATGGTATAGGAAGGCACAATCGTACCTTTCAAATTTAATGTCTGGCTTGGAAAAGTAATCGTACCTTCAGCACTAAGCCCAATCGCCGGACCATGTGTGCGGGCGCGATCAAGCGTTATAACATCACTTTCCAGCACAAATGGCGCGGTTAATTGCTCAAACGTAATGCCGTTACCTTGAAGTGTATCAACAAATCCGGTAAGCGATGCCAAATTCAACAGCCGAGCCAACACCGGCGCGCTTGTAATACGGTGTTCCGTAACCGTAAATGCTCCCGCCAGGGGGCGCGTAGTTTTTGCGTCATCATACACTGCATTCAAGGCAAGCACACCACCGTGCATATTATCATACACGCCTGCCGCTTTTAAAAATGCTCCCGCGTCTTCTGCCGACAACGTAACCGTGCGGCCTTTTGCTTCCTGCCCCATACGGAAATGAAATGGCTTGCCCGCCACTCCGGTGATATCCGCATCCGAACAAAACTCGATGCTGCAATGAATGCTGCCTGCAACATTTTTAATCGTGCGCTCTTCTCCCAAAATAAGATTTTTAAGCTTAGCCGAAATAGATATCGCCGGAAAATTTTTAAACGAGAAGGTATGGCTGTTGCTCCCCTCCGTCCATGGCCGCGCGTCTCCTGTGTCACCCACCGCATTTATCGTATAGCCACCAGTGATTTCTTCATAATCCACCGCCATGTTGTTACTGCCCAACCGGAACGGGTCGGCGTGCACCCGCGCCACGCGGGATAAATCTTTAGAGAAATCGGCATTACCACGCGCCTGCTCATCCGCCGATGCATAATCAAACGCGCTAATGGCCAATGCCCCATTCTTTTGCTCGGCTTTAAGGGTAAGCGTTGCCGCTTTGCCCGGTGGCTTTTGCCAATGCATGCCCGTCCAATCCAGGCCAGCATCTTTTAAATCCACCGTTGCTGCAATCTGCTCCACCCCCGGGCCTTCTTGCACGGATGCCTTAACCCCAAGCGTTCCACTTAAAAATGAAAGTGGCGGATAACCAAAACGCGGCAATACCGTAACAGGAGCCCGTGCATTTACGTCAATAAACGTATCCACGCCGTGCACCGGCTCAAATACATAGCGCACCATACCGTCCGCCACCGCGCCATTCACCACACCCGCTCCCTTAACCTGCAATTCCTGGTTATTCACGGTGGCTTCGCCATTTAAATTTTGAATATCAAATTTTCCTAAGAATCCCGGCTGTGCCGCCTGCGACATTTTCGCCTTCACATCATATTTAATTCCCATATCCGGTAGCGGCCGCCCATTTTTATCGCGCGGCGCAATATAGGAAAAGCTCACCACCGCATCTCCCGAAACGCTACCTTTAACGGTATTTACATCCAATTTTAAACCCTCTGCTTTTTGTACCGGCGGCTTGCTTAAAAATTTCACCACGTCCTGCGCGGTTGTGTCCGTATGAAATTTTACGGTAATAAGTGGATTCTCCACATTCAAATCATCAATCAGTACATTGCCTTCCGATAATTTTGTATTTTCTAGAAACAAACCTGATTTTACCTGCGCTTCCAGCATTTTTGCATTCACATGCACCACACCTTCCGCCTCAGTCACCGGCGGTTGAGTATCCAGAAACTGTATGCGGGCATGGGTAAAGCCAATTTTTGCATCAAGCGCACCCTCTGGTAATTCAGGTAAATCAAAATCCCCTTTTTGCAATACCACTTTCACCACAGTATTTGGCACTTCGCCGCTTTTAATATTGTCCATCACCCAGCTACGCGACATCGGCGCTAAATCCGGTGGCCAAAATTGTTTCACATTCGCAAGACTTGCCTGTTTCAATTCCACCGTGCCTTGAATGGTATAATCGGGCTGGAAGCTGATTTGTGCCTCGCCCTCCAGCACCGGCCCACCCAGCACAGCTGAAAAATGATCGACCATCAGCGTTTTTTGTTCCACGTGGCTTTGCAGAATCAATTTTTGCACAGGAATAGTCTCTGCTAAATGCGAGGAAACCAGCGCACCTTTGTCGCTTTGAATACTCACATGCCCATCCAGCGGAACCCCACTTGTATCAACGGTCATATCCCCATTAGCAGACAGGGGCAGGTGCAATGCCTGCACGAATTCAGCGCTACTACCGCTCATTATCTTAGCAAATGCTTCTGGCCATAGATTCTCTACCCGTAAGGAAGCATGCACCTGCTTTTGCGCTGGTATTTGCCGTGCATCCAGACCAATAAAAGCAGGGCCATCTTGATCGGGCTGGTCAATTTGCGCATTGATATGAAACTCTGCCCCCTTAAGTGCATTACGATGCCGTCGCAGACGCATATTCACATGTGATGCATTAAGAATCACGCCTTGCCGAACATTACCGATACTCAATTGCGCATCTTCCACTGAAATCAGTCGAATACTGCGTAATATGCCGCTATTCTGCCCCGAAGCAAACGCCGCAATCACTGCCGGGAATATATCTTGCTGCACTTTATTAGTGATTACTTCTGGTGAATCGGAAGATGGTGCCGGTATTGGCGCTGGCGCATTATCTTGTTTGAATCCAAAAGTCACTTCCCCATTTTCATCCTGAAACAGACTGATGATAGGCTGTTTAAAACGCAATGCAGTTGGCTCAACGCGGCCAATTAAAAGCGCAAATACATCAATAGACAGTGAAATTTGCGGAAAGCTGGAAAAACGCGTGTTATCCCGCGTCATCACGTCTACACCCCGCAATCGTATATCCAAAGGATGCTTCCACCCATCCCAAATCAGCATGCCCTCATGTACTTTAACGACAAAATCATTATTTTCGCCATTAAGTGATTTTTCAATATACGGTAACACCGGCGCCAGATTGCGCGGCCCGGTCGCAACCCACACCAGCCCGGCATTAAACGCAATCACCACCACCACGATGATTGCAAATATCAGGGCACTAAGCCATTTAAGCACAATGCGGCGCAAGACACTTCCTCACGGACGGGTTAAGGTGTAAGGGTGCATATATAACCTTGCCAGTCTGAAAATGAAACCTTTCCCTCCATAACTTCACATCCTCCCCTTCCTTTTTATCCTGACACCTTAAAACGTAGCTGGGAGGAATGGAACGCGCGCCAACTCAAAGCCTCAGGGGAATTGGCGCAATTCATGGAAGAATGTACGCATACGCAACCTTGGGAATCGTTGCTCACCGGAATTTTCGGTAATTCTCCGTTTCTGACACATTTAGCCCTCAAACACCCGGACACACTCTGCACCCTGCATACCAAAGGCCCGGAAGTGGTCTTTGCAGAAATAATGACCTGCATCCAGACCCATGAGGCAGGTGAGGATATGAAAACCCTCATGCAACGCCTCCGCACAGGGAAAGCAAAAATAGCCCTGATCTCTGCCATAGCCGATCTTGCGGGCTGGTGGCCACTGCTAGACGTCACATCCGCGCTCAGCCGCTTTGCCGACAGCGCCGTAATGCTGGCCATTGACCACTTACTCCGCGCCGCCAATAAGCGCGGCGACATCGCCCTCATTCATCCAGACGAACCAGCACGGGACAGCGGGTTTATTGTACTTGGCATGGGTAAGCTCGGCGCGCATGAGCTGAATTATTCCAGTGACATCGACCTGATTTTTTTCTACGAGCCAGGCCGCCTACCCTACCGTGGCCGCCAAAGTGAGCGTGAATTTTTCCATACCCTAGCCCAAAACGTCGTCCACATCATGCAGCAACGCACGCAAGACGGCTACGTCTTCCGCACCGATCTCCGCCTCCGCCCGGACCCCTCCTCCACCCCCTCAGCCGTCAGCACTGAAGCGGCATTACTCTATTATGAAAATGTCGGCCAGAACTGGGAACGCGCCGCTATGATCAAAGCCCGGCCTATCGCCGGGGACCTGGAAGCAGGCGCGGCGTTCATGAAACAACTGACCCCGTTTTTGTGGCGGAAAAATTTAGATGTGGCCACCATTGATGACATCCTCTCCATCAAACGCCAAATGGATACCCGGGTGCGACGCGAAATCGGCGTCCTGGGCCATAATGTAAAACTCGGTGCTGGTGGTATCCGGGAAATTGAACTTTTTACCCAAGTAAACCAGCTTATCTGGGGCGGACGGTGCCCGCAATTACGTAATCCGCAAACCTGCGAAGTCCTGCGCCAACTCAGCAGCGCTGAAATCGTACCCGAAGAAACCGTAGAAACACTGCTTGCTGCCTATCCTTTCCTGCGCACCGTCGAGCACCGCCTGCAAATGATCGCCGATCAGCAAACCCACACCCTCCCCACTACCGAAAACGGCGTTGCGCACGTAGCCGCCTTTATGGGCTACGCGACACTTGCTGATTTTGAACGCGATTTATTACTCCACAGCCACGCCGTGCATGATATTTTCGTCACCGCCTTCCCCTCAAGCGAGCCCTTAGGCGACCAGGGCAACCTGGTTTTCACCGGCGTCACACATGACCCAGACACCCTGCAAACTTTGTCGCAGATGGGCTACCAGCGTCCGGAACAAATATCCGAAATTGTCATGGGCTGGCATCGCGGCACACGGCGTTGTACACGCACCAAACGCGCCCGGCAATTGCTCACCGAACTCATGCCCGCCATCTTAAAACGCTTCAGTGAGACTGCGGACCCTGATGCCGCTTTTACCCATTTTGACGCCTTCATGACGCGCCTTCCTTCTGGCGTGCAATTATTTTCGCTCTTCACCGCCAACCCTCGCCTGCTTGCACTCATCGCCGACATCATGGGCGGAACACCAAGCCTGGCCGCCACACTTACTCGCCACCCCGAATTAATAGAATGGATGCTCGAACCACATTTTTTCTCTTCCCTCCCCACCCGCGATCATATGCTGGCACAGCTTGCCGCTATTGAAATATCGCCGGCGGATAGCGAAAATTACCTGGAAGCACTCCGCCGGTTCGCGCAGGAAAAACAATTTCAGGTCGGCATTCAGTGCTTAAAACGCATGCTTGACCACACAGCCATACACCGCTTCCTTACCACCCTGGCTGAACTCATATTACAAGCCACACTTACCAGCACCAAAGCCGCTTTTTCCGCTGCCCATGGCATTATCCCGGATGGGCGGTTCTGCGTGTTTGGCTTAGGCCGTATCGGAAGTGGGGAAATGGCGTTCGGCTCCGACGTTGACCTTGTTTTCATATATGACGCCCCAAGCAGCGAAATCCTCTCCACCGGGGAAAAACCTTTCACTGCCAGCGTCTATTACAATCGGCTTGCCCAGCGCTACCTTTCTGCCCTTACTACCATCGGCAATGAAGGGCGTTTGTATGAAGTAGACACCCGCCTGCGCCCTTCCGGCGCGCAAGGCCTCCCCGCCACCAGTTTCAGCGCCATGCAGCATTATTTCCAGGAATCCGCCTGGACCTTTGAACGTATGGCCTTAATACGCGCCCGGTTCATTGCCGGAGATGCCGAGTTGGGCGCGCAGATGGAGCGTTTCGTCTACACCGTCCTCACCCAGCCGCGTGACCTCGAAACCTTACGCACCGATGTTGCATCCATGCGCGAACGCGTAGCCGGTGTATTTCCCTCCAACAACCCATGGGATTTGAAACATGCGCGCGGTGGATTCATGGACATTGATTTCATCTGCCACTACCTCCTCCTCGCCCATGCACCAACAAAACCGGAATTGCTGGCACGCGATAATATACGCATAGTGCAGAATCTGGTTGATCACGGCCTTATCAGCACCGATTCAGCCGCAACCCTCCGCTCCGCCTCCCATTTTCTTTCCCCCTTGCTAAACGCACTGCGCCTTACCCGCGGCACAGCGCCACAAGAACGTGAGATTAGCCAGGCGCTTGGCAATCTGCTGGCACAAATGACCGACATGCATCACTTTGATGCCCTGAAAGAAGAACTGCGCACGGTTGAAACTGCCACCCATGCGTGCTACAAACGCTGCATCAGCCAAGGAGAAAACCTATGACCAACGCCGCACAATCCCTTCCTCCCGTCACCCTCACGGCTGGAAACGCCGCGCCTAATTTCCAATTAACTACGGACAAAGGCGCAATCAATCTTGCCGATTTCAAAGGTAAAAACGTTGTTCTGTATTTCTACCCGAAAGACGACACCCCTGGCTGCACCATGGAAGCCAAAGATTTCCGTGACCATTTACAAGCATTCACCGATGCTAACACCACCATCATTGGAGTATCGAAAGATTCCGTGCAAAGCCATGGCAAATTCCAGCAAAAATATTGCCTGCCTTTTACCTTAGGCTCGGACGAAACCGGTAATGTGTGTGAAGATTACGGCGTATGGGGTGAAAAAAGCATGTATGGCAAAAAATACATGGGGATAGAGCGCGCCACCTTCCTGATTGACGCCCAGGGAACGCTCCGCCACATCTGGCGCAAAGTCAAGGTGGATGGGCATGTGAAGGACGTTTTAGCCGCCAGCCAGAAGCTTGGAACTACGCGCTAATTTGTCGATTTTTATATCCCCTTTATACGGCGAAACACCCCCGCATTTATTGATGCCTGTTAATGGATTTCTATATTACTAAAATGTAATGTTCCTGCCATTGCTGATTTAGTTAGAGTGGTCTATGTTCAACCCAACTGAATGAGCGCTCGTTCAGGAATCAACCTAGTAATCACTCTATAAAGGACTATTTCCATGACCAAATTATTCGCCCTTTTCGCCGCTGTACTCGGCGTTTCTTTCGCATCTGCTTCTATCGCAGCTGAATCTGCTGCTGCTCCTGCTGCTCCTGCTAAAGCAGCAGAAAGCGCTGCCGCTCCTAGCAAAGATGCTAAAGAAGCTAAAGAAGCTAAAGCTCCTGAAGCTCCTGCTGCCAACATGAAAAAAGAAGCCGCTAAAGCAGCTCCTGCCGCTGGCACACCTGCAGCAGCTCCTGTTGCCGCTCCAAAAAACTAGTTCACGCTAGTTACTAAAAAGAAAACGCGCCGGCCTCAAACCGGCGCGTTTTTTTATGCCGCAAGGGCAATATATAAATTTTCCCTTGCCTTTTCCGCCATTACACCTTAATTCGCTAACTCCGCACACGTATGCCTGGCTCGGTAGCTCAGCGGTAGAGCAGGGGAATCATAATCCCTTGGTCGGGGGTTCAAATCCCTCCCGAGCCACCATTAGTTCCTGTATCAGAGAGATTTTTCCGGCTATGGCCGCTGAGGCCCGCTCTTGGCGGGGCTCGGTAGGCAGGTTTGACCAGAGAACGTGGCCGGGAGCAGATTAAGCCTCTGATTTTGGCTGTTTTCTCTGTCGGGCGCTTTGGCGATCAAGACGCCGGATTTATGCGCAGCCCAACAGGCGCTTCTGTTCCGCCCAGTCCAGGGGAAGCTCAATTTTTTTGGTCAGCTTTTCGACGGTAAGGTCTGCGGGGTGGTGCCCTGCCATGATAGCCTCTATTATGTCCGGCGCAAGAAAAGCAAGATTCAGCATACGACTAAGCGTGCCCAGATCAATCCCATCGCGGGATGCTATCTGTGTGAGGGTCCCCACACGTCCCGACACCAGTTCATCAAACCATCCACGGGCTTTGATAATGCCATTGATTAATGTCGTATCTATTCGTGCCGGACTACTATTTCCTATTACCAATCGCATCTCCACCCCGCGCCGTTTCATCTGCATCGGAATGTCCCGGGTAATTTTGACGGGATTATCTTGCGCCGGAACCAGTGCCGCTAAAGACAGGGTAAGTCGTATGCCCTCCGGGTTCAGTGCTATTCGATCCACAAACCTTTCAATGATAGTACACGTGGCGCTATGTGAATAAAAAAGGCGGGCCGGATAAGCGTTTTAAGAACAACCGCCAACTGCCCATTGCGCTGTATGAAAAAGCGCATTTTCAGAGCAATAGCGGCCTGAATGAGATTATCACTCTCTCCAAGCGCGGTAATTTCAACCCATTTAATACAGCTTTAGCAAAGCTGGTGGCATAATATTCTGTATTAGGGTGGCGCGGTGGGCGCAGCAGCCAATAAGCCGCCTCGCAGTACCGGCGTTGGCTGTTTGCTGGACTTTTTTCTTATTATTCAATGCAGTGAGTTTTATTAAACTTTTATTAAGGTCGGCCTATCCGCTTGTCGATAAGGCCACTTTACAGTATTCTTAATGTTGACACGGTGGGGTTTCGCATCCCCAAAAGGTCATGTTTTTATAGGGCGGCATGCTTGTGCCGATTTCGCCCTCTGCTCTCATTTGTCGAGAGTAGGGCGGAATACCACAGCCCTATTGTACTTCGTACTAAAGTGTGAATACGCCCTAATACGACCTTTTGTACTGCGAAACTCTCGGCACCATGAGAGTGCCACCTACCGTCAACGACGACGGTGGGTTTATGAATAGAGAAACATACGACGAGTTTATAAAAGCACGTGATGCGGGCAAGTTGCAATCAGCAGCTGATTTGTGGACTAATATTCCAAGATTTATTGAGAATGAATTAATAACCGATCCTACCTCGCGTGAAGGTGAACAATTTCAATCATACATGCATGGGTTAAGCGAACAATTACTTAAGCGAGAAACTTGGCGACCCAATGCGCCTGTACATTATCTACTTTCCAATAGCGATCAGCAAAATGCTTACGTAATACCAAACGATAAAATCAATATTTTAGTCCTATCAAAGGGATTACTGAAATTTCTAAAAAACAAGGATGAGCTAGCATTTATAGTCGGCCATGAATTAGGTCATATTCGGATACGTGATAAACTTGGTACCACCCGCGTTACTAAAGGGGAAGAGGCAGCTGCAGATGTTATGCAGATACCTTGGCTTCACCAAGCAGGCCTTAATCCACTTGCCGGTGCAAATGTTATGGCACGCTTTTGGAAGCAGCACGAAAACAGCAAACGTCGCCATGGATATGATCCTGACGTATTATTAGCATTGGTTGATGAGCATCCAAACGCGGCATTAAGGCCTACGACTATTAGTAATGCTGTACAAGGGTACGCTCGCGCTAAGGGTATAACTGCTGGTTTTGATCCCAAAGAAAATGAGGATTTTGCACTTAAGCCAAAAGACAAGCAGTTGAGTGAAATTGCCAAAAAAGCAAAACCAGCGAGTTATTTTGCAAAGCTGAGCCATGAAGCTAATTATGCAAAAATGTCTGCTACGCAGCAGCTGGAATTTATCCGCGACCATGTTGATGATGTAGAGGAAGGCTTTTTGCCAGAAACACGTGCGCAAGGAATATTAGAACTTTTAGAGGCATGCGAATGCAATGGACGAAATATAGAGCATCAAGCATTAGGAAAAGAAATTCTTACACGATTGGTAGAAAGGCCCGATGCCTTCAATAAATGCTATGGAACAGTCGTCATCAATACTTTAGATCAAGATGATAGCATACCTGTCGAACAGTTAGGACATGTATCAGATGCCATGAATCGCGTCATTAATGCTTCTAGCAAAGAGGATTTAAAACAGGCCACGACTGTATTAATGCAATTTATAGATACGCATCCAAAGCTAGCTTTGCAGTCTTTGGAATGGCCAGCTTTTGAATTGCCGACTAACCAACAAATACTTGATCCTCGCAATTATAGTGGGGTTCCTCTGCCTTGGAATAAGCACATAGAATGGGCAAACGAACTGGCACAGACAGGCGATAGTAATGCACAGCGGGCATTATTCCGTATGGGCGTGGAGGATAAACGGTTGTTTGACTCAATGGAATATGAAGCGCTTAGAGAAGTAGTTGAAGGCTATCAAGACCTGCGGTATCCTGCTGTTTCTATTCGAGGTGAAGCTATACAACCTAAATCTGGTGCTCACCCACTCATATTATCTGCACCTTCGGGTAAAAACCGCCTTTCAAGTCTGCATATAGATTTTGAAAAAGGTAAAATAATGAATGTTCTATGGGGCGCAGGCGTAATGATGGGCGATAGCATGAAAGCCCAACATAAATGGGGGCCAGCAGATTACATTGATGAGCAATATAAGCGAGCGCTAGATGCTTATTTAGCAAAAGAAGTTGAACATATTGGAGAAAGATCCGTTGATCGCTGGCCAACAGAACGAGTTGTAAAAGATTTTAAAGGCTGGATTGCCGCAAATATATTGGCACTTGGCGAACCTGACCGTAAGGAAAGAAAAGGCCCTTCAGATTTATTAGAAGAGATGGAAGAGCTACCGGATTTATCCGATTGGAAAGAAAAGAGCGATAAACAAATTCAGGAAAAGCAGAATCTACGTAGCGCAAAATTGGATAAGCTAAAGCTCAATTACGAACAGCTAGTTGAGGGTATTAAAGATGCTTTGGGAACTGGTGATGAGAGAGTAAAAAAAGATATTCGTGATTTCTTTTTTGAAGATGGAAAATATTCTTTAACGCATGTTCTTTCAACCAATCCTGACCATTATGCTTGGAATGTTGATAACAAAAAAAGCCACGAAAATGACGCTTTCAAATCGCCATACATATCAATTGAATATCCTATCATAAAATTTGCGCTCGAAGATAAAACTGGCCTTTTTACAGACGAGGACAGATTCAAGGTAGCTACTCAATTTTCAGGTTTACAGCAGGATATTAACTGGTATCAAACGCAGTTTTTTCAGAACAGCGATGATACGTTAGATAGCGCTTTAAAAAATCTACGCAAGCTAGATAAGTTTTTCAAAATTGCCGAAGATATGCGTGCTGGTAGATATGAGGGTATTAAAAGAGCCGCTGAGCCCTATATTGCAATCATTAAAAATCATATTCCGCAGCTTGGCGCTCGTTTAGCAGCGCTTGTCAAGCATGCGCCACAACTTACTAATTCTGCACTTCAAGGTGATACCACGCCTTCTGAATCCGTTAAAGATTTAATAACAGAGCTGGAAGAAACGTTGCCAGATGAAACAAAATGGCCTGAGTCTGCAGCTGAATTAGCTTTGCTATATAAAATAGGTGAATCGCAAAATTTTATCACTAAACAATCACAATATAAACAGCTTACAACAGGTATCATTAAGCGGTTGAAAGATGCTTCTAGTACAGAAGAACGTTTAAGTGGCGCGCAAAATCTTTTGTTGGATGGGGCAGTAGTAAATCCCACACTTAGGGATGCGGCCATTGAAAATTGGTCGGAGGCAATTCTAGAATCTCTACAATCGCGCAATTTGGGCCAAAATGGCTTAGATGATGGAACGCCAGCTTACGCAGACGCGCTAAAATCATATATAGGTACACTAAAGGAGCGGGTACCAACAGCATTGGGTATGCAGATGCTAGCAACACTTGCAGATAAGTTAGAAACGCAACGCGAATTGAGCTTTGAAATGGAAAAAACTTTTTCCATTACCAGAGCAGACTTAGAGCGCACTGACGGCCAGCTTAAAGCGCTGGAAGCCCTAATGATTGTTTTTGCAAGGGATAAAACAAATCGCTTCGAATTAATTAATTTTCTTACAGCATCACGTTCGGATGATAATATTAAAAAATTTGGCCGAGCAATACGCCAGCACTTAAAAGACGAAATGTCATTGTTCATGGCTGCGCACATGAAAGTTGAAGATGAGCATTCAGCCTACGATATAGACGCTGACGTAACAGAAAAAGAATACTACCGTATTAAGGCAGAGCAATTATACGATTCATATTGGCGGTTGCCTCTTGTTGCACGTGCAGCCGTTATGGATCAGTTATTAGTGCCAGCAGAGGTGCGTTTTCATGAAGATTTAAGTCTAACCGAGGACGAACAAGCAGCCTCACTTAAAGGCGATTATGCTGCGCAACATCAAAAAATGAAATCTCAAAAGTATGAGCGCGAAGCATTTAGTTATGTTTTACGCAAAGCTTTTCCCGATAACATGAAATATTCTGAAGAAGCACAAGATTTTCTGCGGCTATACAGTGATGTAATACCAAGGCCACAAAAGAATCTGTTATTTGCAGTTATCTTGTCTGTTGATCGCGCTTCAGAAGGAAAAAGTGAGCACGAATTTGGTATCGGTAAGCGACTTTCTATGATTTTGGATATGATGGGGCCAGCAGAGCGTAAGCTCGGTCAGGGCATTAATAGCCATCCGTCAGTACCTGCCGATTTGCGTTACGATGCGCGTGAACTAAAATTTAAGGCTAGTCCGCTCACACGGTGGGATGCGTGGCACGAAATTGAGCGCACTGTACACCCTGACTATCGCTCAAATGTGAAGCGTCTTGGTAAGGCACTAGGTTCTGCATCTTTTTATGTAACCTATGCTATCGAACGAGAAGACGGTAGCAAAGGGGCGCTTAGAATGTTGCGAGATAATGCATTACCGCAAGCAAAAGAAGGCTTTCGTTTATTGCAGAAATTTGTTGAGCGTCATCGCACTGAACATCCTAAATCCTCCGAACTATGTGAAGTAATGGGAGATTTAATCGAGCAAGCGCAATCTATGGCTTATACAGAAACTAATAGTGAAGTCGGCCTGGCGCAAATGCAACATGCGCAGGACTTGTATAATGGTTTTAAAATTAAAGCAGACGGTCATACATTCCACTTTAAAACGGCAGATTGGCGCGCTTACGGGCCGGAATTTATGGATCAAGAATATCAGCCAGGTACGCACTTCATTGAGTTGCCCGGCGATGACGCGGCAAAACATATTGATAATCAGACAAAGCAACAAGATTTTGCTTACAAAAAAGCTGCGGCTAAAGCTTACATTGCTATGGAATTTATCAATATTCTTTCGGGTCAAAGCTTTGACCATGATAGGCATGGCGCGCAATTACGCATTGATCGCATAAACGATCATGAAAGTGGTATGGGGCTTTTTGATAATGGTGCCGTGCATGCTCAGGTGTATAAAAAAGATGGGGCACTAGCCGAGCCTTACATCCCAGGCCGTGAAAAAGAAGATGATTATCATAAAGCATTAAGCGAAGGCGGGAGTATTAAGGTACCAGCGCCTGAAAAAGAAGAAAAAGTCCTATTAGCAAAAACTCTTTTCAAAGCGGTACAAGATTACCTAGACCCTGCTGTAAAGCGCCCTATTGCCGACACGCTTTATGACGAAGTAAGGCGTATTCGTAAAGATACAGGTAAAACCCCTGATTACTTGTTGCGGGTACAGCGTGCATTGCTATCGCTTAATGACTTTTTTGGATTTGAAAAAGTAAATGGCGATGGCCACTCTCAAGCACGCTATATCAACGACGATGACATAGCCGATATTCTAACTGGCATTGTAATGGCACGTGATGCACGTGGCCAAAAGTTGATTGATCCAGAAATAGAAAGGGCAGCTTTTGGCGGTAAAATGAAGCAAATAGGTACGAAGCTTGCGGCAATCGGTAGTAAGCTGGTAGGCGGTGGCATATCCGAACAATTGGAAAGATTTAAGTCTTCAAATCCTATCGAAATTGAACGTGATAGGGAGATTCAATATCAATCGCCAGATTTTTATGCTGCACCATCCGACGATATACAAAGTAGCGCAGTTAATGGACATTTCAGCCCTGATTTTGATGATAATATCGTAAATCTGCGTCACTGGGGTAGAGATATGAGTGTGCCTAATAATGCAGATATACCGAGTGTTGGAAATGCTTGATTTTACCACTTACATAGCTTTTTTCCAATCCGATTATGCTCAAGGATTTGGCGCGCAGTGGCATCGGTTAGGGTATCATCCGGGCCAATGCGTATCCACCAACGATCAAGCCCAGACGCAGCATCGGCGAATTGACCGGGCCCGCGCAGGTTGCTGGAGGCGGTCCTGGAAATCGAGGTGGTTTGCCCGAACGGCTGCTGATCTCGATTCCAAACGACGGCTTGGGCGGCGTCGGTCATCTTCTGCGGTGTGTTGGTCTGGTCGGCGTGGATGGTCATTGGGACAATGCCCGAGTGGCCAATGAAATTTGCGGTCGCTGTCTTCAATCGCCAAATCGTTAACCGTACGCCATTTTCTCTTACTTACTCCACCGCCGCCCCAGCTTTTGCAGCGGTGCTTCGATGGCGTAGTAGCTTACGGTGGAAACCATAATCAATAGTATTACATACAGTATCCCGCTCGCTGGGCGTTGCAAGTGGCTGAGGTATGGGGAATAGACCACCATATAGCCGAGCGGCACATGCAGCAAATATACCGAATAGCTGATGCGCCCCAGAAACCGCACAGGCAGGCAGGAAAATGTCCGGCTGATCCAGCCTTGGCGGTAGAGGCTGATCATGATGAGGGCGGGGAAGAGGATGAGCTGGAAAAGATAGTCCACACCGAGCAATGACGGATAGGCATAGAGGTTGATGAGCAGGATGCCGATCAGCACGATTGCCACTTCCAGCATATGCAAAAATTTCGTAGTGAAATTCGGCAATTTTCCATGATAGCGAAACAACAACCAGCCCAGACCAAAGCCGACGATACCACGTGCCAGGGTGGGGTTGAAGATGGGCGTGTCGGAGATAAACAGGTTCAGGCTGTGGGGGGAGATATACGTTAGATACACCGTGCACACCGCCACCGCCGACCACAGCACTAATTTCGGCACGCGTTTGAAGTGCCACACCAACGCAAAAAACAGGACGTTTACAATCCACTCTACCGATACTGACCACGCCGGGCCGTTCCACGGCTCCGCCATGCCGCCGATATTGCCGAGCATGGTGAGCTGCAACATAATCCGCCACGCATACAGCGGACCCATGCCAAAGGCCACTGCGTTGCCGATGTTTAAGGGCCGCAGCACGTAAGCATTCACGGCGAGGAACGCTGCGATGCTAACTATATATAACGGATACAAGCGTGCGATGCGGCGAACGGCGAATTGGCGGAAGGTGATGTGGCGCATCACAATGTCCGCTTCGTATTGGCGGGCGATGATGAAGCCGGATAAAATAAAAAAGAAATCCACGCCGATATAGGCATGACTCAAAAATTGTTCGGCAGAAAAAAGTCCGTAAAAATGGTAAAACGCCACCGACAACGCCATAGCGCCGCGCCAACCTTCGAGTGAGGGCAGATAGCGCTGTGTTGTGATGAACGAGGAAGAAATCGGCATATCACCAACCTTCCCCCGACGCATCGCCGTACCCCTCATAAATACTACCCAGGCTAAACTATTTGCTTGCCGCATTCTAGCTGGGGAGCGCGGTAAAGCAACTGGGAATGTGGAGGAACGCGTTGAAATGAGGGAATTAAGGGCAAAAAAAAACCTGTTCCTTGGGGGGAACAAGTTTAAAAAACGGAATCCGTTTTTTGGTATTACTTAAAACTTATCCCACGGGGGCGACTTTGATGTCTGCGATCTTGCCGTCCGTTGGCTCGAAAGTGTAACTCTTTGTATGAGCCTCACTTTCATTAATAGTAACATCATTGTTCGTAGAGAAACCGAATGTAGCTGGGATTGCATCGCTATTGTGAGCCATGTAAATCCTAACCTTTCCGGTTTTGCTGTCTTTGACGGAGATCCAGAAGCAACCTTGAGACGTCACCGCCTGGGTCTTCGTTTTTCTATCTCCAAACCAAAGGACCACGGGGGTCACTTGATTGGGAGGGATCAGCGAGGTGATGCCTTCTGGAAAAACGAGTTCCGCGGTCTTGACGATTTTTACGGTGCTTCCTTTGGGGGAATCTTGTCCGTAGGCTGAGGTCGCGGAAACGAGAATTGCCAGGATCGTGAGGTTGCGCATTTTTTTCCTTTCGGGGAAAAAGAGGGATTCGCAGATACAACTAAACACACGCGTGCTGGTTGTTCTTTGATGTTCCCTTGCGCTATGTCATCGGTTTTTAGGCCGGTTGACACTGAAAGAAAGAAACTTTCTTGCTTCGGTGACGTTTTAGACATCCTGGGGAGGAGCTAAAAACGAAAAATCTGAAAGTAAAATAGATTAAGAACCCTATATATTAAGGATTATTTAGGATAAATCAAGGGATTTTATGTGCCGCTCATTAGTTAAGCGCATGTAAATATTACTAAATAGAGCAGAGCGGCTTTGTATAAAGCGTAAATGGGCCCTAAATAGGGAGGAAAGCGATTAGGTGACGTGGTGGCTGCATTATAGGCAAAAAAAATGCTCACTCTCAATGTTTGGGTCCTTGGGGGACTTTGCATTGAGAATGAGCGAAGGACTTAGTAAGAACTTAGTCTAGAATTTTAACGGCATAGAACCCAGCGTTCGGTTGCACGGGGATATATTCATTGCCGTACCCATTGTAACCTCCGATGAGAAGTTCTGGGGTTTGGAGTCCGTCGTCGTCGTATGGTACAAAGACTACAAGTCTTGGTTTCATACCGACGATAGAAATTCCGTTGCCTGAAGGCGCTGGAAAGTAAGCCCAATTGTCAAATCTCCCGATGTAGGCAGTGTAACTTCCAAGATGCACGTTAAGGGGCAAATTGGGTTTTCTCAATGCCTGCAGGAAGACTTGCTTGTAAATTGGCGGCTGGTAGCTGGTCGGACTTCCCCAAGAGACAAATCTTTCGACTTGGCCTCTAGTGAAAGTAACCGGGTTGCCCTGAAATTCCATATTCGCTGCTTGGAACTTCCCCAGGGCTCTTGTGATGAGCGCTTGGGTAATCTGTTCTTGGACAGGAAGGGAAAGGGCGACGATTGCTCCAGCGAGGTAGACTGCATTGGTCATCTGTCAGGTCTCCGAGAGAATTGGCTGGCTCATAAATCATCCTGCACGAAGTGTACATGGCATGATTCAGGAACCTATATCAACGACGTGTTGTCGGTTGATACTAAAGGAAAACTTCCTTGCTTTGGTGGCGTTTTAGACATCCTGAGGGGAGCTAAAAACGAAAAATCTGAAAAACATAGATTAAGAACCTACCATATTAACCAATATTTAAGTTAAGAGCAAGCACAGGCCTAATATCCGCCTCAAAAATCAAGTGAATAAATGCATATTTATCATTTTGTTATTGCATTAACATCCTCTAATATACCTACATAAGCACAAAATGCCGTATGTTACATAAAAATTTTGTAGATTACCGCCTCCTAATCCGCGATTTCCGCCGATTTTGCTTACTAATAGATCGCATTTGATATATATTAATCTAAATTCACAAATTAGCGCCTCACCTGTACCGGAATCGCATGAGCATTCTGCATGGATTATATGACCTTATCATTGTCCTGATCGTCATCTATACGATCCGGCATTATATTTTTACGTTCAATCGCCTCTATGGAAAACAGCGCCACCCGTTTGTGGATATTGATTCGGCCAATTGGCCGAGAGTGACGGTGTTGGTGCCAGCGCATAATGAAGAGATGGTCCTGGCCCATTCGCTCGATGCGCTGTTGCAGGTGAATTATCCCAAAGATAAAATCCACGTCATCGTGCTCAATGACCGCAGCACCGACGAAACCAGCGCCATTGCTGAGCGTTACGTGACGCGCTACCCTCACCTCATTTCCCATTACCACCGCACTTCAGGAAAACCAGGCAAAGCTGCGGCGTTGAAAGAAGTCACGCAGCACATCACCGACGACATCATCATGGTGTTTGACGCCGACTACATCCCCGGCCGCGGCCTTATCAAACAACTCGCTGCCCCATTTTTTGATCCCGAAATCGGCTTGGTGATGGGCCGCGTAGTGCCGATGAACACCGGCAAAAATTTGCTTACGCGCTTGCTCGACATGGAACGCGCCGGGGGCTACCAGGTAGACCAGCAAGCCCGCATGAACATGGGGCTGGTGCCGCAATACGGCGGCACAGTCGGCGGCGTACGCCTGGCGATGCTACACGATGTCGGCGGGTGGCATGACAATACACTGGCCGAGGACACCGACCTCACCTACCGCGCATTGCTCAAAGGCTGGAAAACCGTCTACCAAAACCGTTCCGAATGCTACGAAGAAGTGCCGGAAACCTGGGACATCCGTATTCGCCAGATTATGCGCTGGGCCAAAGGGCACAACCAGTCACTCCGCCGTTATGCCTCGCACGTCGTGGATAACCGTAACATCCGCTTCGCTGAACGCCTGGATGCGCTACTACTGCTTGGTGTTTATGCCATGTCGCCCGTGGTACTGGCCGGGTGGGTGATTGGTATTATTTTATTTTATTGCGGCGAGATGCGGGTATTCGGCGGCTATTTGCCGTTGTTAGTGCTTATTTCCTATTCAACGATTGGCAATTCCGCAGCATTTTTTGAGATTGCGGCGGCGGTGTATCTGGACGGTGGGAAAAAACGCCTGCGACTGCTGCCGCTCAATTTCTTTAATTTCATGGTAAGTGTTATATCCGTATCGCGTGGGATGATTAGCTATGCCCTCGCCAAACCGGCCAGCCGCGAACGCTGGGATAAAACCGTGCGCTTCCGCCCACAAACCAGCACGTTAGTTTTATGATCATTACATGGTCTACAGCACTTTTCCTCGCTACCGTCGGCTTGTTTCTATTGCCACTCTTGCCAGCGCTTTTCGAAGTTTTTTGGCCAACCGATGTAGCGCCACTTAAAGTAGTGCAGGATTATGACAACAATCCCATGCATCTTGACTATGGATTTCGAAAATACATCGCCACGCACGATGCTGATATTAAAAATACAGATAATACAACGGGCACTTTATCAGACGGTACACCGTTCAATCGCATAGGTGAAAAAAACAGGCTGGAGCTAGATGCCGCCCGACACACCAAACTTATTCTATCGCAGCATCCTTTGGATTTGCCGGGTGGCAAATCATTTGAGGCAGAAGTTTACTCTGAGCAGACCATCATTACAGGTAACCATAGTTTTTTCCGTGCAATTTTGGCCAACGAAACGCTTTCCTTTGGCGATTACAGCACAGTATTACGCTGGGCACACAGTGAAGGGGCTATGGAGGTAGGTTACGGCTCTGTTCTTTACGGACGCGCGACTTCGAATCAGCAGATTAGGCTTGGCATCGATTGCTATTTTGAGCGTATCCATGCACCGGTGATTCTATGTGGGAAAGAACCTGCTGAGTCATCCCCACCTCTTGCTGCACGTATGCTCTTAGAAGAAATTAAACATGTAAAAAGCAAAGCCGGGCGCAGACGATTGCTGGAAGGCGATCTTGATTTTCCAGCCAACCATGTTTTTGATGGCGATATTGTCGCAGGCAGTACTGCAACGGTGGGAGACAACGCACATATTAAAGGCAGCTTAAAAAGCAACGCATTAAATGACATTGTGCATTATTTACATACCACAGGCGCACTGGCAGGCAACCCTGCTGGGCGGGCACGCTGCGAATTAGGTAATCAGGTGCAGCTAGACGGCGCACTTATCAGCACGCATGATTTGTATATTGGCAAGCATTGCCGTATTCTTGGCCCTGTAGTGGCTGAAAATTTGTTGGTTATACGCACCGGCACCGTTATCGGCACCCCAGACCACCCCACCACGGTAACTGCTCCGGAAATTATTATTGAAAGTGGTTGTATTATTTTTGGCTCGTTATGGGCAACCAAGCAAGGACACATTCAGTCCATGGTTCAGGAAGAGGAAATTGCAGCATGAAATTGTTGCCTTATCTCTTCACACTACTTCTCCTAAGCATAGGCTTAGCTGCACATGCTGAAGATAAAAAGAATTCTTCTCATTTTGCGCCGTCTTTTGTATTAGACCCGATTTATCAACGCTCAGATGGCACCATACGAACCTGGACTTCAGGCAATGTGGTAGATCCTTATTTCCCGACCAAAGCATTATTGATAGCGCAAGACAATGGAATGGACATTTCCGCCATTGGTCAAAGCTGGATTGAATGGCTAATGGCAAAGCAGGAAGCGAACGGATTATTTTCACGCTATTGCCCCAGCGAATCAGAAACGAATTATGAAGCCTGCAGCATCGCTGATGCTGATGATTCCATGATGGCCATGTGGGTGGAGTTACTATACCGCATGGCACCCAGAAGCGGCCTGCCCCCCGCATGGAAAGCAAGCGCAGAAAAAGCACTCTACCAACTCGACAGCATTTATGATCCGCATACTACCGTTTTCTTTGTTTCCAAATCTATTCCGGTTGGATTGTTGATGGATAATATTGAAATTTACGCTGCCTTTAAACGCATCCAATATGACGCACAGCGCATCGGAGACACGGCAACCGCCGCCGCTTTCCGCACGCGGGCAAATCAATTACAAATTGGCATCGCCGCTACGTTTTGGGACGGAAAAGCAAAGGCTTTTAAGGCTTCCACCCAAATACGGCCCAAAGCAGAGTTTTACCCCGACACAGTAGCCCAGCTTATTCCTCTGCTGCATAACTTCCACAGCTCTTATATTGTCTTTCCCCACCATTTTTATAAAAAATGGATGCAAACACATCGCAAAGAGTGGTTTAGCTCCATTGGCAAAGATTATCCTTGGGGATTATTAGCCGTTTTGGCAGTGAAACAGGGGGACATGCAAACAGCTGCATGCTGGTTGCAACTGGCGCGCCCTTCCCGGCATCAGAAAGAATGGGACGTGCTGGACGAGACAGCGTTTCAAATAGTGGATTGGAGCGTGCAGAAAAAATTCTCGCAAGGCGTTCCTGCATGCAAAAAAGAGGTCATACCATGAGTCATTCCATTCCCACTCTCTTATTATCCATGGGTACTCGCCCTGAGATTATTAAAATGATGCCCATTTATTTGGAACTCAAACAACGGGGCATGAAACCATTACTGGTACATACCGGCCAACACGGAGAAATGGCCCAATCACTATATGGGATGTTCGATATTGTTCCCGACTATGTAATTGATCTCAAGCGGGAAGCGCCCAATACAGGCTCCGACAACCATCATGCCTGCGACTTAGCGGAGCTAGGCAGCAAGCTTCTGCTTGAATGTTCCGCCGTGCTAACAAAAGCTAATCCGTCCATGGTGCTGGTGCATGGAGATACAAGTAGCGCACTTATGATGGCACTGGCTGCGTATTATCATAAATGCAAAATTGCCCATATCGAAGCAGGTTTACGCTCGCATGATGAATATCACCCCTTTCCAGAAGAAAAAAATCGCGTATTGATTGGCCAAATAGCAGGCTGGCATTTTGCACCTTCCCTGCGCGCCCGCAATAATTTGGTGGCGGAGGGAGTGCATGACCGCGCCATCCATGTAGTGGGCAACACAGTCATTCAGGCCGTTAAACTCGGAGGGAATCTTTTCGAGCAATCACGCCGCGATGCATCCCCGGCGGTTACCCATGTAATCAATACATTACAGAAACTGCAGGGAAAACGCCTTATTCTGGTTACCACCCATCGCCGCGAAAACCAAAAGAACGGCATCCATGAAATTGCAGCAGCCGTCATCCAATTACTTCACAAACATGAGGATACAGTGGTGGTCTGGCCCATGCATCCTAATCCAAAAGTCATGGCAATTATTAATCACGAAATAGGTTCGTTCCGGGAAAAATTTGCCGACAGGCTCCTTCTGACAGAGCCTCTTAGCTACCCCATTCTGTTGTGGATATTGCAACAAGCATGGATAGTACTTACCGATTCAGGCGGCATCCAAGAAGAAGCTTCAGCACTTAATACGCCATTCCTGGTTTTACGTAAAAATACCGAACGCTTGGAATTAATTGAAGCAGGAGCTGGCATGCTGGTGGGCACTGATAGCGAGCGCATTATTTCCGTTGTGACCGCACTGGCAAATAACCCACAACAATATGCCGCTATGAAAAATATACCAAATCCTTACGGCGATGCGAGTGTCGCTAATAGTATCTGCAATATCTTGTTAGGAGTTGATCATGGGTAATACAAAAAAAATAGCAATGGCCTTCATTGTATTTAGCGCCATGACGACTGAGGGGAGTGCTCAAACCACAAACACGCTGCCGACTTACAATCTTACACCTGCTTTACCAGCCTCCCCTACAAACCCGGCGTCTGGCCAAGTCTATACACCTTCGGCAACCAGTGGGCCAGTCATTCCACCTCATGCTCCTAATTACGTAGAAGCAGGTATGAATTATTATGGCGTTAGCAATCATTACGGCAATTGGTTCGGCCAATTCATTAATTTGCAATACCAATATAATGAATGGAACCGCTGGAGTTTCGGCGTACAAAACCAAGAGGCATTTCATGACCAAGGCGTCAGCGGATATATTGCAAATCGCCACGTATTTAATGAAGACTGGTTTAGCAATGTCGGCGTGAGCCTTGGCAGTAATGCAACGTTCCTGCCACGCTACCGCGTAGATGCTGATATTAATCGCCAATTGCTAGAAGGGCGCAATTTAGTCGCCACCGTTGGCATGACGGTTGACAAAGCAAATGACATTTACGACGACCAAGCCGTGCTTTTTGGCATGACGTATTATTTACCCGCACCCTGGATCATACAGGGCAATGTGCGCTTTAATAACAGCACGCCAGGAAATGTGGTCTCTCCTTCTTTCTCGGCCGCCGTGACAACAGGCTATAACCAGGATTATTTTCTCACCGCTCGTTACACGATTGGGCGTGAGGCGTATCAATTGTTAGGTAGTAACAATATCGTCAATTCCTTCACCGGCAATACTGTGGGAGTCAACTGGCGGCAATGGGTGGATAGTGATTGGGGATTTAATGTAGGCACTGAATACTACACTAACCGCTATTATAACCGCACGGGCGGCACCATCAGTGTGTTCAAGCAGTTTTAGCTATGCAAAGCCACCTTTCTAACCACTATTTCCAGTTACGTTACAGCAATTCAAAGAATCGCATCATTCCGATGCATCATGCGTTTAAAACGATTCATCTCGGAAGTGTTTCGCGCATAAGCGCTATTGTGCTGCCTGTATTTTTTTCTGCGGTAACATGGCTCTTTTTGCCGCTATTGTTAGAGATATGGTCCGATATTACCGGCTTTTGGATGCAGCATATTTACAATGGCCAAGTAAACTATGTCCAGGAAACCCTGTTAGGACAAGCGCTTTCCATTCCTTACCCTGCATTAGACGCACCTTTTCCAAGCCAAGTGTATTTATGGGTTAATCTGGTTATTTGTGTCTTTTCTTTTTTAGTCAGCCTAATGATGCCACCTCGCCTGGCAGCGTTGGTTTATGTGATTCGTACGGGATTGCTGGTACAGGGGTCAGCGTCTATTGATTTATTAATTACGGATTTTTTCCCTTATACTCTACCTATTTACTTCACAAGCGCCCTGATGCTTAGCGTCTATATGATGCTCTTGCTACCCCTGCTTTTGGGCGTAATCTATTATATCTTTGACTTTTCTCTGTGGAAAAAATGCCTTCTTACCCTGATATTGCTTGCTTATTATACTATTACCATTCCCTGCCAATATATGCTGCATGCCTACCTTATTCATGAATACACCTTGATTTTATTACCAATTCTTTATATTCTCTTTGGTACATTACTAGACGTATTAGCCTTTATAAGCATTTATGCGATTGGAATGAGCTGGAGCAGTAAAAAACAGGCCTTATATGGGCAAGACCGCATATATAGGCTATAATTAATCTTCAAAAAATTTAGAAAAGACTTTTATGGAAAATACATCTCCTAATACACCTCCCAATCAGAAAAGATCCGCCAATCCCCGCATTCCAAATCCTACCGGTGCGATTGTATTTATTATCTGCTTTCTTATTGGCTGCTTATTCCTTTATTGGGCGGTTGAATATTATGTTTATAATAATTTCGATTCCAAACGTTATACCATCTCAAAAATTCAGATGGGCAATAACGATTCCCTGAGCCTTTGGAAACTAGATAACCGCACAGGCGATTTGCAATATTGCGCAGAATCTGCTGAAAAAATGGATCTTTTGGTTTGCGTTCGTGCCGTTACGATTGATGGCAGAGAATACAAAGTTCCCGTAGAAACTAAACCTGAGCATAAGGCGGAAACCAACGTTGAGCCAACAGTGGAATCTAAACCCGATGCAGCGCCTCAATCACCTGCTCAGCCCCCACTAGAAAAAGACACAAAATTGCCTGGCAAACCGACGAATAGGCTAAAAAAGGGCTAAAATTTACGCTTTCTGTTGTATAATGGCATATAATACAGCGTATGAAGAAAAAAAATTATGCATTTGCCGAGCATGAGACTATTCAGGCAGCGCTATACTCGTTGTTCCGATTCCAAACGCTTGGCCAGGCGCAACTCATAACGAACCGGCTGGCAGCCGAATTTCTTCTTGCTCCGAAACAATCTGATCCGCTGGATAAAAGAAGTTTTGCGCTTTGGGTGCGCGACCTTGAACTTACGCCTGAACAAAAGAAGCAAGGCTATGTCGGCAATTTCGGTAAAATCACCATTCACAAGCTCCCTAAAGGCAAATGGACGCTTACGTTAAGCAAACTTGATGTTCCACTTAAACATCATCCCCACCGCAAACGCGTTAAACAACCTCATCCTAATATGGGCCATGCCGTATTGCGTGCCGCGATACGTAATAAAATATGGCCGACCATGCAAGAAGCTGCCGATCAACTTGTAAAGCTACATGAGGAATTTCCTGAAATAAGTATTCCCGGCATTAATAAGCTAAAAATCTTAGCGTATATAAAAGACAACAAAGGCCTATCTCCCGTACAAAAACTAGAGCTAGCCGTGATAAAGCACAGTGAATCGGAATATGGCCTTACGCTTACAAATCTGACGGAACACCACCTTAAAAAACGCTCGCTTCAACCTACGCCTTCTAAACCCTTCGAACATTTAGACGCACCGGGTCCGGTTTTATCTGCAGTATTAAATGATCAAAAAGTCTACGGATTTTACACGAAGCTTGTTTCCAAACGTAAAAAGAGAAAGCGCAAATAACTTGATTAGGTGGCCTACCCTGCTCAACTTCTCCGATCCCCTGACAGGCTCCCCCATTTCCGTGTTCTGATTTTAGGGAATTATTGCAAATATATGAGTTATTATAGATGGTTATACAGTCCATTGCTCCCCTTAGGGGGTGTTTTTGCAAAATTCCCTGTAAATACCCTGATAAACAGGGAAATCGCCCCGGAGAGCGGTTCAGGTCAGACTCCATCCACCACCACCGCTTTTGCCCGCGCTTTAGCGCAGCCTTGCAAAAGCGAGTGCCCGGCGAAGCTTCCTAGCGTAAACGGGCTTATGCAGCGAATTTTTGACTATGTATAGGCTGAAATTAGCTGGCTCGAATCTATTGGGGATACGGTGAATTTGTTAAGAAATTTCTGCTATTATAACTGCCTACTCTTCTCTTATTGGCAAATTCAATGACTATTCCAATCACAAGAAAAACAGAAGATAATTTTAAGAAATGGACGGAATGTCCAGCAGAACTTTGTGGCTTAACGCACACAATGATTGGGCAATTTATATGTAATGCTTCTTGGCTTAATGCTGAAACAGCACATTTAAAGAGCATGGTTGCTGGAGCTCAAGCGTGTAGCCTTCTATACGCTGCTATCCCTGATTAATATGGAGATATGCAAAACTGCTTCTGGGAATAGATTTGGGGGTATTCACTGCCTCAAGAACACAATCCAGATAAATTGCAGCCACATATCCTTTATCCAACGGCAATGAATATGATTGAATAATATCTGGATAGAAATCATAATCCCTTAGTCGGAGGGCAAACCCCTCTCACAAGCTAACAGACTGCGCTCTAGCCGAGTCAACGCAACAGGAGGAAGATCCCCATTATGCTCCTTCATTTCATCGCAATATCCCTTCTTAGTGCACTGGTTATTTTTATTACCTGGATTTCTACTTATGAAA
The DNA here is from genome assembly GCA_964529155.1 of uncultured Rickettsiales bacterium. Classification (GTDB taxonomy): domain Bacteria; phylum Pseudomonadota; class Alphaproteobacteria; order Rickettsiales; family SXRF01; genus CAZGVV01. The sequence continues at coordinate 3,255 of CAZGVV010000011.1, read as the reverse complement.
TACTTGATAAGGTCTGGAGTAAATTGCTCCAGCTGAATATTTCACCGCGGCGATGTGTGGCGCTCATTGGCCCCCCTATTTTTGCAGCACATATTATCAACATCTGGCTTTATGCCGTGGTGTATTTTCTGGTGGAAAACTATACACCGCTGGGCCGAATTGTCGGTATCTCCCGCATTTACGGCGTAAGTTATGAAAGCTTCCTCGATTGCCTTTATTTCTCTGCCGCCACCTATACGTCACTTGGCCTGGGCGACCTGGTTCCTACCCATGACATCCGCATGCTGGTCGGCGCTCAAGTACTGAACGGGCTGGTGATGATCGGCTGGACCATTTCCTTCACTTTCCTCACCATGGAAAAATTCTGGTCACAACCAGAAATAAAAACAAAAAAGAAACGTAATTTTCCCTGATAATGATATTATTAACTTAATAAATCAGTAAAAACTTACCGATCGTCACCAGTATCATTTTACCCAGCGCAAAAGATACAACCCCAATTCCGCCCACACCAAATACAATACCGCCGATAATCAACGCGCCGTCTCGTTCCAACATGCCCAAAGCAATTACGCTCATGGCAAGGCCCGGCAGAAAATTACCAAAGGGAATCGGTAGCGACAGCACAATCGCCAGCAATAAAAACGCCCCCCCGATGACACACTCCGCCCCCCGTGATTGCATAAACAACAGGCGCGGATGCATCAACCGTTCAAACTTGCGTATGAGTGGTAATGCCTTTACCAGAAAATGCACGAATTTAGCGCGCGAGAACTGGTAATTTGCGATGCGCTCTGGCAGCCAGAACGTTTTTCTTCCCATAATCATTTGCAGGGAAAGCAAAATAATCGGAATCCCGGTAATCGCTGAAAATCCAGGTGGGCTTGGGATAGGTAATGAGTTGGGTAATGAGAATACCAGGATAGCCAGGCCAAATACGCGCTCACCAAGCAGGTGCAATACTTCCCGCATACTAATATCGCCCTCTCCCGTAGTACTGACAATCAACGCAGACAGCACATCCGAGGTACGGCTATGTTTCATTTCATTTACCATGATTACTTCCGGAATAACGCCGTTGTTTTACTATTGATTATTACGCAATAACGCAGTCCGCAATTGTGGACCACTGGTGGTCGGCGCAAGCCAAATACCAAAAAATGCCCTGGCAAATGCGGGGTCCGTAATCGTACCTATGGGCTTATCATTGTGGTACAATATTGTCTTTGTGCCTTTAGGCACATAAATAGCCGTAATTGTATCACCCGTTTTCACGGATGGGAAAATAGGCGCAAGCATTTCCCGGTAGCGCTGTAATGTCTCTTTACTCAAGACCCCCGGATGTTCCAACTGATCTATTATGCGATCCGTAATTTCATCACTATCGGCGGATAAATCATATTTCATGCTGAGCGCAAACGGAGTGTGCATTGACCATTCTTCAGCATCCGTCCACAAGGCTATTTCGTAGACTTTGAAGAACATCCAACTATAGCTTCCCTCGCCATAAGGATTAATGGCGTGGATATATTTATCCGCCACTACCGGCTTTTCCACCATCTGGTGCGCATTTACAGCAGTACTTACCAGTACCGCCATCAGAACATACAACCCCTTACGCAGCATGACTCATCTCAATCTGCACTACATTGGTGCGGTCTACGGCAAAAGCGGCAGCACAAATGCCTAAATAAAAACGCCAGTTACGAATAAATTCCTCACTATAGCCCATGGCTTTGATTTCGGCCTTCTTCGCCTCAAAACGCGTCAACCATTCACGCAATGTGCGGGCATAATCATGGCCAAATGAAAATGTTTCCATGCATTGCAGGCCTGACTTTGCCGCTTCTTCCCGGAATCGCTGAAGTGAAGGCAGCATGCCACCCGGAAATACATAATGCCGAATGAAATCACTGCGCGAGCGGTAATCGCTGAAGAATTCGTCCCGGATGGTAATGGTCTGCACCACTGCCTTGCCGCCTCGTTTCAGCCGCTCACTGACGGTATTAAAAAACGCGGGCCAGTAATGCTCCCCCACCGCCTCGAACATTTCAATCGAGACGATCATATCAAACACACCTTTGGTATCCCGGTAATCTTGCAAGCGCACCTCTGCTTTGCCATCCAAGCGTTTTGCAGCAAATTCGCGTTGGGAAGGAGACACGGTAATAGCTGTCACGTCTTTCGACATTGCGGTTGCTTCCTCGGCAAATCCTCCCCAACCACACCCAATTTCTAAAATCGTTTTATCATGCTCACCGAGCTTACTCAGAATACGCTGGTATTTTGCTTTCTGTGCGGCCTTTAAATCCGGTGTAGCATTACTGAATAATGCGGAAGAATAGGTCATGCTCTCATCCAGCCATAGCTGATAGAACGCATTTCCCACATCATAATGCGCCTCGATATTACTACGGCTGCCTTTGCGGCTATTGCGCTTGATGATGTAATTATAAACCGCAAAACCAATCCGGCTGAATAGATTGCCATGCGCAAAATTACCCATGTAATCCATGTTGAGCAAAAACAATGAAAAGAGGCGTTCAATATCATCCGCTTCCCATTTCCCGGCGATATAATCCTCACCCAACCCTATATCCCCGCGCACCAGTGCCCGCTTCAACACATCCCAGCTATGAATAGTAAAAATCGCTTCCGGCCCCGCTTCCGTACCCTTAAACAGCATTTTTTTGCCTTCCGGCGTCACAAAATGCAGCGTGCCGTAGCGCAAACCATTCATCGTTTGAATAAAACGTTTTTCAATATACGAACGCGGAATCAGCGACATGGCATTCTCCTCGTAATAGTGCTGGACATGAGTATGGCCGCTATTTTTTTCATTGCAAGTATTAGCTATGTATGGCGATTTTATATAATCAGCGCCTAAGTAGTGACATGAGCTTTATAAAAAAACGATTATCTGTTCTTTCTTTTGCCCTTATTATCGCATTATCGTTAAATGCCTGCTCCTCAGTTGACCTCCTCAACAGTGCCATTCCGCATGATGGCTACAGCCTTTATAATAATAGAGATTATGGCCCACAAACACGTAATCAGCTGGATATCTATGTCCCAGAGAATCTCAACGCCTCTGCGCCGGTCATTGTATTTTTCTATGGTGGCAGGTGGGAATCTGGCGATAAGGCGGATTACCGTTTTGTCGGGCAAGCGCTGGCCTCCAAAGGCTTTGTAACCGTTATTGCCGATTACCGCCTTTACCCAAGTATTCGCTTCCCAGAAACCCGTAACTCGAAA
>CAZGVV010000010.1:33646-38022 GCA_964529155.1 uncultured Rickettsiales bacterium | reverse complement strand
ACCAATCAGGGCTTGTTTGCGTTGGCATTTACCATTCACATGAGCCTGCTCGGTGAAATCGGATTTAAACGCCTGGCGCGCTTGAACCATGAACGCGCCTGCATGCTGGCCGACCGGTTGGGTGCGGCAAAACACGTGAAGGTGTTGAACACCCGTTTCTTCAATGAATTCGTCGTAGAACTGCCGATCAGCGCGCACGATGCGGTGAATCAATTGGCCAAGCATGGTATCATTGCGGGCTTGGCGCTGGAAGGCGGGAAACTCCTGCTTGCCGCCACCGAAATGACCAGTGAAAAAGATATGGATGTACTGGTAGCAGCGCTCGATGCGCTGTGCACGCACGCAAAACAAAGGGAAGTCGCATGAACGAGCTAGCCAAAGGCCGGGGTCTTAACGTCGAAGAAAATCTGTTGTTTGAAAAAGGCACGAACGGCGCATGCGGCGTTGATTTGCCGGAACCCAAAAACACACCGCTACGCACCGGCGCAAAAGCGCGCGAGCATGTCGGCTTACCGGAAGTGAGCGAACCGCAGGTGATGCGGCATTTCGTGCGCTTGTCGAAATTGAATTACGCGATTGATATGGGGCTTTACCCGCTCGGCTCCTGCACGATGAAACATAATCCACGTGTGAACGAAAAAGTCGCACGCCTTCCCGGCTTCGCGCAGATTCACCCCCTGCAGCCCGAGAGCACCATGCAGGGCGCGCTGGAAGTGATTTATACCGTGCAGCAATGGCTCGCAGCCCTTAGCGGTCTACCCGGCGTAACACTCAATCCCGCTGCCGGTGCGCACGGTGAATTCGCTGGCATCATGGTCATCCACAAAGCGCACGAAGCCAAAGGCCGCGCCCGTAAAGTGGTGTTGATTCCAGACAGCGCACACGGCACCAATCCGGCAACGGCGGCAGCATGCGGCTATGAAACACGCACCATTCCTTCGACCAAAGAAGGCACGGTAGATGTGGATGCGTTTAAAGGCATGCTCAATGAAAACGTCGCCGCGCTGATGCTCACCAACCCTAACACCTGCGGTTTGTTTGAGCCGCGCGTGCAGGAAATGGCTGATGCGCTGCATAAGGCAGGCGCATATTTTTATTGCGACGGCGCCAATTTCAACGCCCTGGTTGGCCGTGTGCGTCCGGCGGATTTTGGCGTCGATGTGATGCATTTCAACCTGCACAAAACCTTCTCCACCCCGCATGGCGGCGGCGGCCCCGGCTGCGGCCCAATCGCAGTGACGGAAGAACTTACGCCCTTTTTGCCGGTGCCGAAAATTGTAAAACACGGCGATCATTTTCACCTGGTGAATAACGATGCCAACAGCATTGGCCGCTTGAAAGGCTTTAATGGTCAGTTCGGCATGGCGGTGCGTGCGCTGGCGTATATGATGTCCCACGGGGCTGATGGTTTGCGCCAGGTGGCGGAAGACGCGGTGCTCAATGCCAATTATATTTTGAGCCAGCTCCGCAATGATTACCACGTACCATTCCCCGGCAATTGCATGCATGAATGCCTGCTCACCGACAAGGTGCAAAAAGAAAAAGGCGTCACCACCAATGACATCGCCAAAACGCTGATTGAATACGGCATCCACCCCATGACGGTCTATTTCCCGCTGGTGGTGCAAGGGGCGATGTTGATTGAGCCGACGGAAACCGAAACCAAGGCATCGCTCGACCATTTCATCTCGGTGATGAAAATGATTGCAGCCGAAACCAACGCCGGAAATGCCAGCACCTTGCAGCAAAATCCGCAAAGCGCGCCGCGCAAACGGCTGGACGAAGTCCGCGCCGCCCGCCAGCCCGTGCTGAAGTGGACGGAAGCAGCCGCATAAAGCGGGTTGTTACGTTTGTTTTTGCATTGCTCCTTGAACTAGGTGGCCGGCCACGTTTCACGGCTTTACCTACGATTCCGATTCACTTGCCACTCGGCACGGCTTACGGCGGTGAGGGAGAACCTCACCGACTACGTGCTGTCTTGACGGCAAATAACGCGTGAAAACGCCGTGAACGCTTTCCGATACCGTATGTATGAAGTTGCGCAACCTCGTATGAGCGACGATTGCATGGGTTGGCGTGCGCCGGAAGGGGGAAAATTCTATTCTTTCACCTCTTCCTAGCACCAGCACCTCTTCCTAGCACCAGCACCAGCACCTCTTACTTCCAGGCCTTAAGCAAGCAAGGGGTGCTGGTGCTAGGAAGAGGTGCTGGTGTTAAGGAAGGGGTGTTGGTGCTGGTGTTAGGAAGGGGTGGAGAAAGATTTGTCCTTTTATTCGCTTAGCACGTTGCAGGCTGCTTCAAATACCTTATGCGGGTTGGCGTTGGGATTAGCGGCGACGGTACGCAACCAACGTTGATCGCCAATCATCGCGGAAGAAACCATCTGCTTGAGACGGCCACTGATTACTTGCATATCCCCGTTCACAGGTCTCCACACTAAAACACCGGATTGTGGCGGTGCGAACAAGGCAAAGCGGGAATCATTGCGTAGCAATGTCGCCAGGGTTTCCGTATGCTCCATACAGCTATCGATACGTTGCGCCACTCCCTTATGCCCCCATGCCAGCAATGTCGCCAGCAATGACACACATGTTGCACCGTGCGATCCAAGTATGCCAACATTCGGCACGGCAAGATAGCTGGCACCAAATGAAATAGCGGATTCTGCCTTTGACCAATCCTTGAAGATCACCACAGCGGACTCTTTCGGCTGGAAAAACCATTTATGAGCAGAAATTGCAATTGAATCCGCCTGCTCAATGCCATTGAGCCGGTCTTTAAATCGGGGAGAAAATTGCAGCGGTCCAGCCCATGCTGCATCCACATGCCGCCACGCCGCCTGTTTTCCCGCATGTAATGGATCAATAGCACCTGAGGTAGTGGTTCCTGCAGTCAACACGAGGACGGAATCCTCGAGGTTTCCTAACTTATCTTCGCATAATCTCTGCTCAGCATCCACAGCGACCTCACTATATTCCAGCCCGAGAATATGCGCTGATTTACGTATGGAGATGTGCGCGCAGGACGATGCCACTACTTTTTTAACTTTTTTTATTTCACGCGCCGCCCACAACGCCGTAAGGTTAGCGAGTGTTGATCCCGGGACAATCTGACCACCTGTCATGCCATATAAGGGTGATAGCCAGCTCATTACGGTTGCTTCGATCTCACGGGCTGCCGGAGAGGTCGCAGGATGCAGTAAATTCTGGTTAAGGGCAGCATTCCACAAGCTTGTTGCCCAGGTAATCCATGGTGTTGGTGGGTCCATGTACCCAAATGCCGTCTCCCGGCCTAATTTCATCGCCTGCCCAATAACGATAGGCGCAAGTGTATCCAGCGCAGCCTGTTCTCCAATACCTGTTTCTGGCAGGAGGCGCGGCAGAGCTATGTCCAGCGCTTTTTCCTCATAAATATAGGATCCAAGCAGATTAAGCGCCTGCGTTAACCCCGCTTCGTTAAATAAAAAACTCTCATCTTTAGCCATCATATATGTTTCTCCGAGATAACCTATTTTTTCAAGTAAAAGCTTTGAAACTCGCCTGGGATGCGCTGTAAGCATGATTTTCTATTCTTCCACCCCTTCCTAACACCAACACCTCTTGCTTGCTTAAAGTATGTAAGAAAGGGGTGTTGGTGTTAGGAAGGGGTGTTGGTGTTAGATAGGGGTGGAGAAGAAAGGTTTTATTTTTTTCGTTGTGCAATCAATTTCTCCACCACTCCCGGGTCCAGTAACGTGGAAATATCGCCTAGATTCCCCGTATCTCCCTCGGCGATCTTGCGCAGGATGCGGCGCATGATTTTGCCGCTGCGGGTCTTGGGCAGGGCGGGGGTGAAATGCAATATATCCGGGGTGGCGATGGGGCTGAGGTGGTGGCGTACGCTGTGTTTAAGTTCACGCTCCAGAGCAGCATCCGGCTCTACACCGGAATTCAGTGTGACATAGGCGTAAATACCCTGGCCTTTTAGTTCGTGCGGGTAACCCACGACCGCGGCTTCTGCCACGCTTGCATGCGCCACTAATGCGCTTTCGATCTCTGCGGTACCTAAGCGGTGGCCGGAGACGTTGAGCACATCGTCTATTCGGCCGGTGATCCAGTAATACCCGTCTGCATCGCGCCTGGCACCGTCGCCGGTGTAATATTTTCCGGGCACTTGTGAGAAATAGGTGGAGACGAAACGGGCATGGTCGCCGTAAATACTGCGCGCCTGGGCGGGCCAGCTTTCGGCGATGACCAGCGCGCCTTCGGCCTCGCCTTCCAGCACATGTCCTTGCGCGTCGACGATTTCGGGCTTCACGCCGAAAAAGGGCAGCGTCGCGGAGCCGGGTTTGGTGGGGAATGCGCCGGGGATGGGGGTGATCATGTGGCCGCCGGTTT
>CAZGVV010000010.1:31966-33636 GCA_964529155.1 uncultured Rickettsiales bacterium | reverse complement strand
CACCAGGTGTCTACGATGGGGCAGCGCCCCTCGCCTACGACCTCGTTATACCATCGCCATGCTTCCGGGTTGATCGGCTCACCAACGGTTCCCAAGAGGCGCAAACTTCTGCGCGACGCACCACGTACCCATTCCTCGCCTTCACGCATGAGCGCACGGATGGCGGTGGGCGCGGTGTAGAGGATGGTGACGCCAAGTTCGTCCACGATCTGCCACAGGCGCGAGGGGTCCGGATAATTGGGCACGCCTTCAAACATGACGCTGGTAGCACCGTTGGCAAGCGGGCCGTAGACAAGGTAGCTATGGCCGGTAACCCAGCCGATGTCGGCGGTGCAGAAATAGATGTCATCTTCCTGCAGATCAAACACCACTTCATGACTCAGCGCCGTGTAGAGCAAATATCCGGCAGTGGTGTGCAGCACCCCTTTGGGGCTTCCGGTGGAGCCGGAGGTGTAGAGCAGAAAGAGCGGCGCTTCGGCGTCCATGGAAACGGGCGGGCATTCCGCAGCAGCCCGGTCGCGGAGCGTATGATACCAGCGATCATAGGCTTCATTCCACGCCACCTCCGCCCCGGTGTTGCGCACCACCAGCACGCGGCCAATGTCAGTGTGCGGCAAGGCTTCGTCTACGATGGCTTTAAGCGCAACGGTTTTTCCGGCACGGCGGCTCTCATCGGCGGTGATCAGGAAACGGCTGTTACAGTTGCGTACACGCGAAGCGAGTGCATCGGCAGAGAAACCGGCAAATACCACGTTATGCACAGCCCCGATGCGCGCGCATGCCAGCATGGCGACGGCAGCAAGCGGAATCATCGGCAGGAAAATGGTGACGTGTTCCCCGGCTTTCACGCCTTCTGCTTTTAGCACATTGGCGAAGCGGCACACTTCTTCATAGAGTTCGCGATAGGTAAGCCTTTGCGGCGCGCCGGGTGTGTCCGGCACCCATATAAGCGCCGGTTTGTCGCCGCGTGTTGCTACATGCCGGTCAAGGCAATTGACGCTTACGTTTAATTGCCCATCTTCAAACCAGCGAATACGCCCGTTATCCGCAAAATCGCAATGCTTGATCTGAGTAGGTAATATATCCCACGTTAACCGCCGGGCCTGCTCCGCCCAGAATGCGTCGGGGTCAGTGAGTGAGCGCGTGTAGAACGTACGGTATTGTTCCGGGGTCATGTACGGGTTACATCAACTGGGTCCAAGCATGGTTTCCGGGCGGACCCATTCCTTGAATTGTTCGGGAGTTAGCAGGCCGAGCGCCACGCCTGCTTCCTGCAGGGAGGTGCCTTCTTTATGGGCTTTTTTGGCGATTTTGGCGGCGTTGTCGTAGCCGATATGGGGATTTAGGGCGGTGACGAGCATGAGGGATTCGTGCATGAGTTTTTCGATGCGCGCGGTATTGGCTTCGATGCCGACCACGCAATTATCTGTGAAGCTCACGCAGGCATCGGCGATCAGGCGAATGGATTGCAAGACGTTGTAGATGATGACGGGCTTAAACACATTAAGCTCAAAATGGCCGTTGCTCCCGGCGATGGTGACTGTCATGTGATTGCCCATAACCTGCGTGCACACCATGGTGAGCGCTTCGCATTGGGTGGGATTCACTTTGCCCGGCATGATGCTGGAGCCGGGTTCGTTTTCCGGCAATGATAGTTCACCGATGCCGCA
>CAZGVV010000010.1:20763-31956 GCA_964529155.1 uncultured Rickettsiales bacterium | reverse complement strand
CAAGCGGATGTCGTTGGCGATTTTCATCAGCGAAACGGCGAGCGTGTTGAGCACGCCGGACAGCGATACCAACGTGTCATGCGTCGCCAAGGCTTCGAATTTGTTGGGTGCGGTGACGAAGGGTTGCTCGGTGATATTGCCTACTTCTTCGGCGAACGCTTCGGCGAAACCGATTCTGGCGTTCAACCCGGTGCCAACCGCCGTGCCGCCTTGTGCAAGGTAGGTTAAGTGGGTGAGCGAATCGCTTACGCGCGCAATGCCGAATTCAATCTGCTTGGCATAGCCGGAGAATTCCTGCCCCAAAGTCAGAGGGGTGGCATCCTGCAGATGCGTACGGCCGATTTTGATGATGTCTTTGAACATGACGGCTTTCTGTTCAAGTGCGACCAGCAAATGCGCCAATGCCGGGGCCAGGCGATTGACGACTTCGAGCAGCGCCGCAATGTGCATGGCGGTAGGAAACGAGTCGTTGCTCGACTGCCCCATATTGACGTGGTCATTCGGATGCACCGGTTTTTTACTGCCCATCGCACCGCCCATCATTTCAATGGCGCGGTTGGAGATGACTTCGTTGACGTTCATGTTGGTTTGCGTACCGGAACCGGTTTGCCAGACCACTAACGGGAAGTGGTCGTCCAATTTACCGTCCGCTACTTCCTGCGCGGCGGCGACGATTTTTTCGCCGATGGTTTTGTCCAACACACCCAGCTGCATGTTCACCCGCGCCGCCGCCATTTTCAACACGCCGAATGCGTGAATAAGCGGCGTGGGCATGCGCTCACCACCGATTTTGAAATTGCCAAGCGAACGCTGCGTCTGCGCACCCCAATATGTATCAGCAGGGACTTGAATTTCACCGAACGAATCGGTTTCTGTGCGGAATTGGGTCATAGAATTTCTCACTGCCATACGGTTAACGTTAGGGTGAAAATCTATAAGGTTCCCTGCCCCGTGGCAAGGACTTGCATAGCAAAAACCACAAGGCTTTTTTCCACCGAGTCGGTGTTAAGCCTTCGCCTTTAGGCGGAATTAGCCTTTAGCTAGCGCTTTGCGTCATCCCCGCTTTATGCGGGGATCTAGAACCCAATCCCGATGCTGCGTTATGCCCGCCTGAGATCCCCGCATAAAGCGGGGATGACGGATAAAATGCTTTAGACTTACAGCATGCTTTCAGGCCGAGCTTTAAACCCTCTCTTTAGATGAGGGTCGTTAATTATTTCGCCTTATCTATGGGATACGTAAAATTCCATTCCATCGTAAACGGCTTCCACCACTCCGGCACGCCGGTGGCTTTGTCTACGTGGCGCAGAAACCCTTTGGCCGCAGGGGGTTGGAAGTTGTAGGTCAGGTGGTATTGGCCCGGGCCAGCCAACTCAAGGCTGTTGGCATAATGCGGGCCGTCGCCTGCCGTCATGGGAAGAAGCGTGCCGGTTTTTTTGAATTTGCTGTCCACTTTTTCGATGGTGTAGACAATGGTGAGGTACGGAATCCATGTGCCTTCCGCAAATCCATGCGTTTCGCCTTTAGCCGCATGCACATCGGCTTCCAGATGCACGCTATCAGGTCCCATGGCCATGGGCTTGAGCATGGAAGACATTTCAATGCCAGTCAGATAATGCGGCTGTATGACAAGATTATTTTGCACCGCCGCTTCGCCAATGGCGAATTCTTCTGCGGCCCATGCCGGGAGGCTGACAGTGGAAAGTAAGGCGGCGGAAAGAGCGAGTACGGATATGCGCATAAATACCTCCCTAAAATTCAATGCAATACATAACGTAGATTGCGAGTTATTTCCAATTGTATTTTAGCGCCATGCACGCAGCGAGCGCCGCCATGATCGATGCGGCAGCCAATATGCCGTAACACAAATAGGCGCTGCCGAAGGCAATGCTGAGTGTAGCCAGCCCAATACCTGCCGCATTGCCCGATGCCTCGCCAATGCCGATGGCGGCGGCGGCGAGCGAGAATCCAGCCAGGCGGTGTTCATCTTCGGTATAGTGCGCGACCAGCGTGTTTAATTGCGGCATTAAAATCGCCTCGCCGATAGACCATAACACCAAGCCACTCCACAACCCCGGCAGCGTAGGAAACAGCGCAAGCGTGCCGTAACCTGCGGCGTATAAGAGAAAGCAACAGGCCAGCACGCGCCAACCCGATAGGGCGTGAAAGCGCATGAAACTGCTGATGGGCAAAGAAATCATCAAGCCGATCAGCGCATTGAGCGTGACAGCAAGACCGACATATTGCGGACGGTTCAACACCTGGCTGATGAAGAGCGGCGTGGAGGCAAATTTCTGCGTATAAATGGCCCAGCTTATGGCAATCAGGCTTAAGACAATCCAATAGCGCGGCGTCGCCAGCAAAAACCACGCCGCTTTGCCAAATTGTATCTTTTGGCCGATTGGCGGCATATCGTGATCGCTGTAAATGCGCAAGCTCACGGCGAGGCTTACGCATAAAATCAATGCCGAGCAAATAAACGGCGCTTGCGGCGCGGCGTGCAAACGCATCATATTATACATCACCGGCGCAATGGCGGCGGCAATGTTTACCCCGGTATGCATGAGCGCATACATAGGATAGGCACTTTTGGAAGTGCGCGTGGTGTAGGAAGCGAGGGTTGTAACCAGCATGCTGTTTAGGCCATAGCCTGTACCAACCAGCAGCATATAAAACGCGGCAAGCGCGGGTGTGCGCACACCGATCAGGCCGACATATCCCACCATCGACATCATAATAGCACCGGGGATCAGTAGGCGTGGCGGGATGCGTCCAATGAACGGCGCAAGGATGATGCGGCTTCCACGCAGGCCGATGGAGGCACAGGCCAGCACCAGCGCGGTATCGACGCCGGAAAAATGTAAATTTTCCGCCAGGTACACGGCCAGCACCGCCAGCACGCCGAAATGGGTCAGATTGGTGACCGTAATTTCTGAAAATAACGGTAAAAACCAACGGTTTTGCTGGCTAAACAGTGCCGCATGAATGCTCTGCGTCAGGGGGGCAAAAAAGTAGGTGCTATTGCGATTCATTCTCAATTGTCTATTGCATTTGCGAGCGGTTTGCAATATTATTCATAAGAATTAATCAAATAGTATATAGTTGAATAATGGCTGGTCATTCTACCCCTGACACGGTTATCACCGCTTCTTCTGTGGATAAAACCGCACAGAACAAGCATACCCAGTTCGCCAAGGATGTCGCCTTTGGTACACGGCAGACTATTACCTGCTTTCTTACAGATTTTATCGACCCGGTCGTGGGCCTATGGTTTCAGAAAAAATCAGAGGATGAACACCACAAAGGCACGGCAGCGCATTCGGTCATTGGTGAAGTCGTTGGCGATAGCGTGGCAGTGTTCATGTTTCTGGGTCAGCGCAAATGGTTTCCGCAACCAATTAATATGCTGAAAAACGGAATCGCCAAGATGCGCGATAAAGCCTATACAAAAGAAGCAAAGAAAATTTTACGGGCAGAGCATATCCCTGAAGATGCGCCCGACTATCAACAGAAACTCGACGCGTGGAAAGACGCACAGGCGGAGAATTTTGCCAACACCACCGTGCTTACAGCAAAGTATTGGGCAACACCCATACCATCGCCACCATTACGCAGGGCAAGTTGCTCGGCGCGGCGATGACGTGGGGCGTGATGCTCGGCTTACACCGCTTGCTGCCGCAGACCATGAATCAATTTGATAATGAAGTGGCGCACCGCTATGTGTCGCCGGGCGTTCGCCTGACACAGAAAATATTTGGCATTAAGGATGAGGAAGATCTCGGCCTACACAACATACCCGTTGAGATGCCTGAAGAAAAACATCAGCAGGCGAAAAAATCGCATGCCGATCGGGTATTGGAACGGCCTTCACGCTTAGAGATTGTCCGTATTTAGCACAGTGACGTGCCCCATTTTACGCCCTGCTCTCGCCTCTTTTTTCCCGTATATATGCAGCCGCGCCGCTGCATCGCCTAAATAATGCTCGATGTCATATACCTCATGGCCGATGAGGTTAGTCATCACGCAGGGAGATAAAATTTCGGTACTGCCCAGCGGCAAGCCGCATACCGCACGGACCACCTGCTCAAATTGCGACGTCGCGCAGGCGTCCATGGTCCAGTGCCCGGAATTGTGCGGGCGCGGTGCCATTTCGTTGACGAGCAGCCCGTCTTTGGTGACGAACATTTCTACAGCCAGCACACCAACCACCTGCAATGACTCCGCAAGCGCGCGGGCGATACGCTCCGCTTCTTCGGCTAAGGCAGGAGCAATAGGGGCAGGCACGATGGTTTGGTGAAGAATATGATCGCGGTGGATATTTTGCACCGCAGGGAAACAAGACATTTCACCACTTACGCTACGCGCCGCGATGACCGAGATTTCCATAGTGAAATCGACAAACCCTTCCACAATGGCATCGTCCGTTTTCAGGCGCTCCCATGCAGCAGCTGCGTCTTCCGCGCGACGTATGACGGCCTGCCCTTTGCCGTCATAGCCCATACGGCAGGTTTTGAGCACGGCGGGAAAACCGATCTGTTTAAGCGCCGCGTTTAATTGCGCCTGATCACGGGCGGCGGCGAAAGGCGCGGTGCCGATATGCGCCGCACGGATGCATTCTTTTTCCATTACCCTGTGCTGGCAAATAGAAAGCGCATGGGAAGACGGACGCACAGGCACCAACGGCTCCAGCACGCGCAGCGCAGCGAGCGGTGTGTTTTCAAATTCCAGCGTAACGACATCCACCGCTGCAGCAAACGCACGCAACGCCGCTTCGTCATCATAAGACGCGATGGTGCAAGACTGCGAAACTTCTGCAGCAGGTGCATCCGTTTCCGGGCAGTAGATATGGGTGTGATACCCTAGTCGCGCAGCAGCCATTGCCAGCATACGGCCTAATTGCCCACCACCCAAAATACCAATGGTAGAGCCGGGGGAAAGGGAGGATGGGGGATTGGGTATGAGGGATTGGAATGTCAAATGTTAGCCTTTACTGCATTGCGTAATGTGATTGGAACGACGGATACTATTTTTCTCCTGCGCATATTCCCAATCGCTAATCGCTAATCCCCTCTGCCACGCCATCCGTTTGCTGTTTCCGCCAGAGAGCCAATTTTTTCGCCAACGCCGGATCGGATAAGGCCAGTATGGAGGCGGCGAGTAAAGCCGCATTGATGGCACCGGCTTTGCCGATGGCGAGCGTGCCGACCGGAACACCGGCGGGCATTTGTACGATGGAAAGCAGACTGTCCATGCCGGACAATGCCTGGCTTTCAACCGGCACGCCAAGCACCGGAAGGGTGGTGAGCGAAGAAGCCATGCCGGGCAAATGCGCCGCGCCGCCGGCGCCGGCGATGATGACTTTAAACCCTTCGGCTTCTGCCCCGCGCGCGAATGCGTATAGACGCTCTGGCGTGCGATGCGCCGAGACAACGCGCGCAACATGCGCAACACCAAGCGCGTCTAACTGCTCGCTGGCGTGACGCATGGTTTGCCAATCGGATTGACTGCCCATAATGATAGCGACGGGTGGAGTTGTGCTCATATCACCTACTTTAGTTTGAAAAAGAGCATCTTATCATAGCTTTTGCCTAAGGCAATGGCGAACCGCGGAGTAAATACGCAAGAAATAGATACCAGGCATTTATTTTAAATTGAAGTTAGGTGAAATTTCTGTTATTTTACTGTACTATGAAGTTAAATCTGCACTCCGTGCACACCAACAACACGGCTGAACCTACTGCTGCTGCGCAACTGGATGAGCGGATTCATCTGCTGGGTGTTCCTGAAAATGAAATTACCCCTGCAGTACGTTTTGCTGTCTCCGCCCTGCTGGAAAAGCTGGATGATTTAAGCCGCGACCTGTCACGCACCCGCGAAAATCTGGCAGAAATCGAGCGGATGGTAGACGTAGACTGCGTGGCCCCGGTGCCAAACCGCCGCGCCTTCATGCGCCGCCTGACCTGGGCATCTGCCATGCTGCAGCGTTATGGCCACCCCTCTTCTATTTTGTATTTTGATGTGAATGATTTTAAGCGCATCAATGATACCTATGGCCACGCTGCCGGTGATCTGGCGATTCGCCATGTGTCGCATTTGCTTTCGGCCAGCCTGCGTGATTCGGATTTTATCGCCCGTATCGGCGGAGACGAATTTGCTATTATCATGTATTACGCCAGTGAAGAATCGTCCCGCAAACGCGGCCGTAAAATCGCCGATACCATAACTGCAACGCCGTTTATTTTTAGCGGAAAACCCATCGCGCTGAGCGTAGCCTATGGTTGCCATGCGCTTAAATCCAGTGACGATCCTGAGAGCGCACTCGCCGCCGCCGATATGTCGATGTATGTCGACAAGCGGCGCGGTAAAGCGCATCTTGCGGACGCGTAAATCGCCATGCGCATGCGCTCACTGGCGCTGTTTGCGTATGCCTGCGCCACCCTTATCGCCCCTCCCACATATGCTGCTGAGAAGCTGGTAACACTGGGCACTGCCGGCGTTACGGGAGTGTATTATCCCGCAGGCGGCGCGATATGCCGTTTAGTGAACCGCTCGCGCAAAGATCACAACATTCGCTGCGAAGTGGAATCAACGGGCGGCTCTATCAATAATCTGGAGTCTATTCGCTCACATGAATTGGACGCCGGTCTGGTGCAGTCGGATTGGCTGTATAATGCACTGCGCGGCACGGAAGTATTCGCCGGGGAAAAACCCAATCCGAACCTACGCGTATTATTTGCGCTGCATGCCGAGCCATTTACTGTTATTACCCGCAAAGATGCGCACATCACGGGCTTTGACCAATTGAAAGGCAAGCGCGTGAATATTGGAAGCCCGGGATCGGGGATGCGCGCAACGATGGAAGAATTGATGAAGCGCCAAGGCTGGACACGAAAAAGCTTCGCCGCCCTCACCGAATTGAAATCCACCGAGCAGGGAAAAGCGCTTTGCGGCGGACATGTGGATGCATTGATTTTTGCCGGTGGTCACCCCAACGGATTTGTGCATCAGATTACATCGCAATGCGATACGCGCATCGTCAATGTGGCGGGTCCGGCAATCGACGCGCTGTTGCACGACCAGCCATTTTATTTCCGCGCCTATATTCCCGGCAATATGTATAACGGCACGCCGGATGTGGTAAAAACATTCGGGGTGAAAGCGGTGGCGGTGACCTCAACAGACATGGACGAAGCGACGGCGTATCAACTGGTGAAAGCGGTGTTTGATAATGTAGATAATTTCAAAACCCTGCACCCGGTATTCGCCCCCCTCACCCCCCGCGAAATGGTACGTGATGCCGCTGCCATTGGCCCCCTGCATCCGGGAGCGGAGCGGTATTTCAGGGAAAAAGGGCTGCTGCAGTAAGCCAAAATACTGGCCAATCCATTGCACGGCACCCTATAGTTCTTCCACTTTAACATTATACATGGCTGCAAATAGTGTTTTCTGCGCTTCCGGTGCTCACGTACACATGTACGCTGCGCTCCGGTTCTCGAAAACACTATTTTCGCCTACGTATAATGTTAAATTGAAATGACTATAGAATCTACGCTCTGCTCACACAGCACATCAACCGTGTTCTGCGCAACGATTTACTTCGACGGTAACGTGCGAAAGGCCAAGTGGAGCTAATTGTGTTTTGTAGAAACTGGCATCGCGGTTGCCGTGGGTTACGATGGCGACGATGGCGGATAAGCGGTTGGGCGCAACGGACCAGACATGTAGATCCGCGACTTGCGAATCGCCATCGGCTTCCACGGCGGCGCGAATACGCTCGGTGATGCCGCTGTCCTGACGGTCCAGCAATACCGGCGCTGTTGCACGTAGTAAGCTCACACTCCACTGCCCGATAATCACCGCGCCGACAATACCGGCGAACGCATCCATGAACCACCACCCGGCATATTGCCCAAGCAACAGCGCGATGATGGTGAGGACCGATACCAATGCATCCGCTGCCACATGCGCGTAGGCAGCGCGGATGTTATGGTCATGGGCGTGGGCATGGCCATCATGGTCATCCCGCAACAGCCATGCCGAGGCAAGGTTTACGGCCAGTCCTATGACGGCAATAGGAACGGCTTCCTGATAGGACACCCTCTCCGGGGACACCAGCCGCCACAACGATTCACCAAGCACCATGACGGCAACCAGCATGAGAATCACCGCGCTGGTAAAGCTGCCGAGCGCATAGACTTTTCCGGGGCCAAAACTGTACGCGGGGTTGCCGGCCGATAACCGGGCATAGGCATAGGAAAATGCGCCCACACCAAGCGCCACGGCATGGGTGGACATGTGCCAGCCATCGGCCACCAGTGCCATGGAGTTAAACCACCACCCACCAATGATTTCGATGAGCATCATGCCAGCAGCAAGGATTAAGGCAAAGCGTGTGCGCCGTTCATTTTCATGCTCATGCCCATGGGCATATTCATGCATATGCTGCCAGGAAGAGAGATCGTGCGGTTGCATAAATTATATGTTTTTTTTATTTTCAATAATTACATTCACATCAAACGGGCTAGAGATACCACTCTTTTCCCCTTCAATACGCGCTTCGCGCACATTTTTAAGCAATTGTTGCTCAGTAAATACTATTTGCTCCATCATGGCTTAAAGGCCTGAATTCCGGTGATCGCACGGCCCATAATCAGGGCGTGGATGTCGTGCGTGCCTTCGTAGGTGTTCACGCTTTCCAGATTCATCACGTGGCGGATGACGTGGTATTCGTCGGCGATGCCGTTGCCACCGAGCATGTCGCGGCATTGGCGGGCGGCGTCCAGGGATTTTCCGGCGGAGTTCCGCTTGATGAGGGAGATCATCTCCGGGGCGTAATGGTCCTCGTCCATCAAACGGCCTACGCGCAGACAGGCTTGGCCCGCAAGCGCGATGTCGGCCATGATGTCCACCAGCTTTTTCTGGATGAGTTGGTTGGCGGCGAGTGGGCGGCCAAATTGATTGCGCTCCAGCGTGTAATGGCGCGCGGTTTCCAAGCAATAGGTCGCCGCGCCGAGCGCGCCCCAGCCGATGCCGTAACGGGCTTTGTTCAAGCAGGAGAACGGCCCGCCGAGGCCTTGCGCTTTGGGGAGCATGGCGTCTTCGGGGATAACGACGTCGTCCATCACGATGCCTCCGGTGGAAGACGCGCGAAGGGAAAATTTGCCTTCGATTTTCGGCGCAGACAGGCCTTTCATGCCTTTTTCCAGAATAAACCCACGGATAACGCCGTCCAGCTTGGCCCACACGACGAATACATCGGCAACCGGGGAATTGGTGATCCATTGCTTGGCACCGTTGAGCTTATAGCCCCCCGCCACTTTTTCAGCACGCGAGGCCATGGAGCCGGGGTCTGAACCGTGATCAGGTTCAGTCAGGCCAAAGCAGCCGATGAGCTCGCCAGTGGCCAGGCGGGGGAGGTATTTTTCCTTCTGGGCATCACTGCCGAAGGTGTAAATGGGGTGCATGACCAGACTGGATTGCACGCTCATAGCGGAACGATAGCCCGAATCCACCCATTCAATTTCCTGACAGATCAGGCCGGAGGCGACGTTGGAGACGCCGGCACAGCCATAGCCTTCAATGGTGGCGCCAAACAAGCCAAGCTCACCCATTTCGCGCATGATGGCGAGGTCAAAATGCTCCTGCCGGTTAGCCTCTAATATCCGAGGGAACAACTGGTTACGAGCGTACCCGCGAGCGGAATCCCGCACCATGCGCTCTTCGTCGGTGAGCTGGGTTTCGAGGAGGAATGGGTCTTGCCAATTGAAGGTGTGCATTGTCATATTTCAACCATCGGGATTTCATTGGCTTTTGTCAATAAGCAAGCGATGAAAGGACCGGCTTTTTAAAGATTGACGCAGCGTGAGAGTTTTGGCACTTAATTAATCTATTATTAACCAGCAGAGGGAGAATTTCATGAAAAAAGAATGGACTGTGGGTGGTAACACTACAATTAGAATTCCTGAGCCTATGACAGAAATGCAGATTATACCCCCTAATTGCAGTAACCCAGAACCTGGAGTAGTCTATTTTTCTACGGGAGTGGAGGATTATTCTAAGGTGTTCCATAAGAATGGAATACATTTTAGAAAAACTAAAGAGGATAATTATTTTATCCCGCTGAACGACGCAGCTCGCGCAATTCATGCATTGAAGATTGACGAGAACATTAAAAACGAAATTATAGAAGTAATCACCAAATGCGAAGGCGCGCATAAATTTTCAACACCCTCCATTGTTGTGGATATGACTACGCCGTTAGGTGTAGCAGAGGGGGCTGATAAAGCTGGGTCAAAAAACCGGTAGTATAACTTAAGAGCATAAACTACTGGCAGATAATTATGCGTAGCTTTATCTCATTGGTTTTTTGTTAATAAGCAAACTATCCGCCATTAGTTTTGCTTTTAAAGGGCTTGCACGCCTTTGCTGTGTATAAAAACGCAGCAAAGGGCAGGTAATATGCGCGGCTTTTTGCGCTAACATGTTGGCAAACAACGCATTATTTGTGAACTTCATCAACAGGTGTTGATGGTAGAAGTATTAATTGTAGATAAACGCGATTCTGTATATAAGTAACCATATGAAATTCCTTGATGAAGCAAAAATTTATATTCGTAGCGGTGACGGCGGCGCAGGGTGCGTCAGTTTTCACCGGGCGAAATTTATTGAATTCGGCGGGCCGGACGGCGGCAATGGCGGTGGCGGCGGTAGTGTGATTGCCGAAGCCGTCCCTGCGCTTAACACGCTGATCGATTATCGCTACCAGCAACATTTCAAAGCCAAAAAAGGCCAGCATGGCATGGGCTCGAATCGTTACGGCGCAAGCGCTGACGATTTGATTATCAAGCTGCCGGTGGGCACGGAAATTCTGGAAGAAGACAAAGAAACGCTGGTAGCGGATTTAACCACCCTCGGGCAGCGCGTATTATTGGCCGAAGGCGGACGCGGCGGGCTGGGCAACCATTGTTTTAAATCCTCGACCAACCAGGCCCCGCGTGAATCCACCCCCGGCACGGAAGGAACGGAGCGCTGGTTATGGCTGCGGTTGAAGCTGATGGCCGATGCCGGATTGCTGGGCCTGCCCAATGCCGGAAAATCGACGTTTCTGTCGGCAGTGTCACGCGCCCGGCCAAAGATCGCCGATTATCCATTTACCACCCTCGCCCCGCAACTCGGCGTGGTGTATGTGGACGG
>CAZGVV010000010.1:494-20753 GCA_964529155.1 uncultured Rickettsiales bacterium | reverse complement strand
GGGGTTGATTGAAGGCGCGCATGAAGGCATTGGCCTGGGCCTTAAATTCCTTTCGCACGCCGAGCGCGCCGGTATTTTGCTACATTTGGTGGACGGCACGCAAGACGACGTAGCGGGCGCCTACCGCACCATTCGGCATGAGCTGGAAGCCTACAGTGAGGTGCTGGCGGCGAAGCCGGAAATCGTAGCGCTCAATAAATGCGATGCACTCACCGAAGATGAGATTGAACGTCAACGCCTGATCTTAGCAGAAGCGGCAGGACAAGAGGTATTTGTGCTCTCCGGCGTGTCCGGGCTTGGGGTGCAGGCGTTGCTGCGGGAGATGATGAAGGCGGTGGATGCAAAACGCGAAATAAACGAGCCGCCAACGCCGTAATAATGTGTGCGTTAATAAGTTATTATCCTGCATTCGGTACACCTGAATTACCATGTTACATTCCGCTAAGCGTCTTATTATTAAAACCGGTTCCTCACTCGTAACGGATGCGCATGGAGCAGCGCGCACGGCGTGGCTGGCATCAATGGCGACGGATATTGCGAAACTCCGGGCAAGCGGCAAGCAGATTATCATCGTCACTTCCGGTGCGGTGGCGCTGGGGCGCGGGGCGCTAAAACTGTCGGCAAAGGTATTGACGCTGGAAGAAAAACAAGCGGCGGCAGCATGCGGACAGCAACGCTTAATGGCGGCGTGGGCCGAAGCGTTTGCACCGCATGGCATTACGGTGGGGCAGATCCTGCTCACGGCAGATGATAGCAGTGAACGCCGGCGTTATCTGAATGCGCGCAATACGCTGGACACCCTGCTGAGCCTCAATGCCATCCCGATCATCAATGAAAATGACACAGTGGCAACGGCGGAGCTTCGCATCGGCGACAATGACCGGCTTTCGGCGCGGGTGGCGCAGATGGCGGGGGCGGATTGCCTGGTGCTGTTGTCCGATGTGGACGGGCTGTATGAAGCAGACCCGCGCAAACATCCCGGCGCAGCGTTTATTCCAGAAATTCGCGGCGGGGTAACACCCGCCATCGAAGCCATGGCCGGTGGCACCGACGGCGTGGGAACCGGCGGCATGGTCACGAAATTGGCGGCGGCGAAAATTGCGCTGGCGGCGGGATGTCACATGGTAATTGCCCGTGGTGACACCCCACATCCCCTCGCGGCACTACAGGCA
This sequence comes from uncultured Rickettsiales bacterium, assembly GCA_964529155.1. Classification (GTDB taxonomy): domain Bacteria; phylum Pseudomonadota; class Alphaproteobacteria; order Rickettsiales; family SXRF01; genus CAZGVV01. Next base: position 19,581 of record CAZGVV010000010.1, on the reverse strand, counting down.
GGAGGCCGGGCCACGTGGTTTGTGGCGGCGCAAAGCCCGCTTTCGGCGCGGAAAACCTGGATTGCCGGGTCATTGCATCCGATGGGAAGTTTTACCGTGGATGCCGGGGCGGCAACGGCCTTGCGCGGCGAAAAAAGCCTGTTACCTGCTGGAATTACAGCGATTTCCGGCACTTTTGAGCGCGGTGACGCGGTCTTGATCCTGGACGCCCAGGGGGTTATTATTGGTAAGGGCTTAACGGCCTACGGCTCAGCCGATGCTGCGCGGATTATGGGCCGGAACAGTAAAGACATTGAACATATTTTGGGTTTTCGTGGACGTGCGGCTGTCGTGCACCGTGATGACCTGGTGATGGAGTAGATCATGCGATCCGCTAAACCGGTTGAACAGACATTAGATGCACTGATGCACACACTCGGCGCGCACGCGCGCGCGGCTTACGGCATTATGGCCGAAGCGCGCAACGAGCAGAAAGATATGGCGCTTGCTGCCGGTGCAATGGCGTTGCGCCAGCACGAGGCGGCTATTCTGGCAGCGAATACGCAGGATATGGACGGGGCGAAAAAAAATAATGCCACCGACGCAACGCTTGATCGCCTGCTACTGACGCCTGAGCGCGTGGAAGCGATGGCGGCCGGTTTGGAAACCGTGGCGACGCTGCCGGACCCGGTCAATAAGCTGATCGAGGAATGGGAGCGGCCCAATGGGTTGCTGTTACAACGCGTATCTATCCCGCTTGGTGTGATCGGCATTATTTATGAAGCGCGTCCCAACGTAACAGCAGATGCGGCGGGTCTTTGCATTAAATCAGGCAATGCGTGTATTTTACGCTGCGGCTCGGAAGCCTTACGCACGGCGCAGGCGATTGTCGATTGCATCCGCACCGGTTTGCGCGAAGCCGATTTGCCGGAAGACGCAGTGCAGTTGATTCCCACGCAAGACCGCGAGGCGGTGGGGATTATGCTCGGCATGACCGGAGTCATTGACGCCATTGTACCGCGCGGCGGAAAGTCGCTGAATCAACGCGTGCAGGCGGAAAGCCGCGTGCCTACACTGTTGCACCTGGAAGGCAATTGCCACACTTACGTACATGCCAGCGCCGACGCCAACATGGCGCGCGCGGTCATTTTAAATGCAAAATTGCGGCGTGTCGGCATTTGCGGGGCAACGGAATCGCTGGTGGTGGATGAAGCGATTGCCGCATCGTTTTTACCGACGCTGACCACAGCGTTGCTTGCCAAAGGTTGCGAGCTGCGTGGAGACGCGGCGAGTGTGCGTATGGATAAGCGTATTACGCTGGCAAGTGACGCGGATTGGGGAACGGAATATTTAGCGCCGGTGTTGTCGGTGAAAATTGTTGATGGGGTGGAGGAAGCGATTGCCCATATTAATCGCTATGGTTCGCACCACACCGACGCCATTATCGCAGAAGACATTCCAGCGGCGCGGGCGTTTTTACGCCGCGTAGACAGCGCGATTGTGATGCACAACACCTCCACGCAATTTGCTGATGGCGGCGAATTCGGCTTTGGTACGGAGATTGGCATCGCCACAGGCCGCTTGCATGCACGCGGGCCGGTGGGCGCGGAGCAATTGACGACGTATAAATACGTTGTGCACGGCGCGGGCCAGGTTCGTCCGTAAAGGACGGTGCGGGTAATGGATAGCTTATGACAAAACGCCTGCTGCGCGCACGTCCGCATATTCACCGGACCATTGGGTTATTGGGGGGCTCGTTTAATCCAGCCCATGCCGGGCATGTGCATATCAGCCGTGAGGCGCTGAAGCGCCTGGGGGTGGATGAGGTATGGTGGCTGGTGTCGCCGCATAATCCGCTCAAGAATAAGGCGGATCTGGCGGATTATTCCGAGCGATTGGCCGGAGCGCAGGCCATGACCGCCAAAGAGCCGCGGATTCGCGTGACGGATATGGAGCAGCATTTGGGCACGCGCTATACGGCGGATACTTTGGCCGCCCTCAGCCGATTATTTCCGCACATCACGTTCATTTGGCTGATGGGCGCTGATAATTTGGCCGGATTTCACCGTTGGCAACGCTGGCAATGGGTGATGCAGCATTACCGCATCGCAGTGTTCGACCGCGCGCCTTTTTCGCACAATGCCCTACGCAGTCCGGCGGCGTTACGTGGATGGAGCGCACGGGTGCTGGCCGGGCAAGCACTTCTGCTGAAAGAAAAAACCCCGCCGGCATGGGTGTATTTGCCGATTCGGCGGAGTGGGTTGTCGGGGACTAAATTGCGGGAATTGAATACGCTTTAGCGGCTACGGCCTTCTGCATCCCACCGGCTTTTTTGCGCAGCCCGCCAATCATTTCCGGCTTGCACCATATCGCTGGCATTATATTTTAAGGCGCGTTTTACCACCGCGCCAAAATCAGGCAGGAAGTCCGTATCAATATGTTTCTTTTCAAAAAAAGGCACTATGGCCACGGTCACTGCCTGGCCAAACCTGATTAAATCATCCGTTTCTTTAAGAGTTTGCTTCAATTCTTTTACTAATGCATCTCTCGCTGAGGCCAAACCTTTTTCGCCTTTTACTGGATCTTTTTCATACGCATAGCGATGGGCAGCGTATTCTGCGAATGCATCGATTAGCTGCGGCTGGGCTGGCTCACCAGCAATCGCCAAATCTTTATGGGAAAGATGGGTCTTGAGCTGATGGGAGAGGGATGGTTCAGACACAAAAATGCCTTCACCCCTACCAGGAGTTATAATAATGTTATCAGTCATAGTAGTTGGCGTCATATTTTACTAATTTTTCGCGTATTTATTTAATATACACTCATCATACCGTATAAATTCAATTTTACAAATAAAATTAATATACTAAATATTATTGTATAAATAGACCGCTGTATTTGTATGAAATAATTCAGCTGAAATTTTAAGCGGCTTTTGTTTCTACGGTAATCGGCCCGTGGGCGCGGCCGTGGACGAATTGGTCTACGTAGGGGTTGCCGCTGCGGTCGATGGCTTCGGCCGGGCCTTGCCAGATGAGTTTGCCTTGATAGAGCATCGCCACTTTGCTGGCGATTTTGCGAACGCTGGCCATGTCGTGGGTGATGGAGAGCGTGGTAAGGCCGAGGCTGCGCGTGCATTCGGCGATGAGGTCGTTGATGACATCGGCCATGATGGGGTCAAGGCCGGTGGTCGGTTCGTCAAAGAAAATGATTTCCGGGCTGTGGGCGATGGCGCGGGCGAGTGCGACGCGTTTTTGCATACCGCCGGAAAGCTCGGCAGGCGACAAAGCCGCCACATCTGGCCCAAGACCAACGGCGGCGAGTTTTTCCACGGCGAGCTCACGCGCCTGGGCTTTGGTCACTTCCTTGTTTTGCAGCACAGCGAAGGCAATGTTTTCCCATACAGTCAGCGAATCAAACAACGCGCCCCCCTGAAACAGCATGCCGAATTTTTTTAGGCTTTCCTGGCGCTCAATGCGTGACAGCGTGGTGACTTCCTGGCCGTCTACTTTGATTGAACCTTTGTCCGGGCGCACCAATCCCAGAATGGATTTGATCAGCACGGATTTGCCGGTGCCGGAGCCGCCGATCACCACCAGCGACTCGCCTTTTATGACGTCCAGATCAATCCCGGCCAGCACCACTTTTTTGCCGAAGGATTTATGCACGTCGCGCAGCGCGATTTTAGGGACAGCGTTCATGATCATTTCGAGAAAAATACCGAGGTTAAGCAATAATTGGCCAGTAGGATCAACACCGAGGACGACACCACCGCCTGCGTAGTCGCCGCACCGACGCCCTGCGCGCCGCCTTTGGAATTAAACCCGTGATAAGAGCCCATCAATGTCACGATAAACCCAAAGGCCGAGGCTTTTACCAGACCCGACACCACGTCGCGCACTTCCAGATATTGCAGCGTGTTGCGCAGATAGGTGTGCGGATTGAAGCCCAGCTCATGCACACTGACCAAATACCCGCCAAGCACGCCGATGATGTCGCCGATCAACACCAGCAAGGGCAACATGAGCAACCCGGCGAGCACACGCGGGAAGACTAAGTATTTGTAAGGATCGGTGGCGAGCGTAGTGAGCGCGTCGATCTGTTCGGTAACGCGCATGGTACCGATTTCTGCGGCGTAGGCCGCGCCGATGCGCCCGGCGACCATCAGGCCGGCCATCACAGGGCCAAGTTCGCGGGTGATGGAGAGCACAACCACGATGGGGATGGAGCTTTCGGCCGAAAAGCGGGAAAACCCGGAATAGCTTTGCAGCGCCAGCACCGCACCCGTAAAGATGGTGGTAAGGCCGATCACCGGCAGGGAATAAAACCCGATCTCCACTAACTGCCGGTAAATCTGCCGCCAATACCACGGGCGCTGCACCACGCCGCTTACTGCGTTTCCGGCAAATAAGGATACACGCCCCACCGAGGCGACAAATGCCAGAAACAACCGGCCAATAAGTGCAAGAAAATCCATGCGGCTTTTGTAATGAATTACGCGCGCTAAGTAAAGGGCCTAGCCGTTTACATACACACGTTTTACCCGCGCGCCGATGCGGGTGAAGACTTCGTAGCCGATGGTGTGGGCAGCGGCGGCGACGGCATCGACTGGTAATTCAGCGCTAATGAAGTCAGCGCAGGTGGCGTGGGCAAGCGCGCGTTCGGACAGGCTGGAGATATCCAGTACAATCATATCCATCGACACGCGCCCGGCGATCGGCACGCGGGCACCGCACACCACGGCGTGACCGACATTGCTGAGCGCGCGTAAATAACCGTCAGCATAGCCGAGCTGGGCAATGGCCAGGCGTGCGCCGGAAGGGATGCGGTAGGTGGCGCTGTAGCCCACCGTATCGGCACGCTCGGCCGTGCGGATTTGCATGATCGGCGTGCTGAGGGTGGCCACATGGCGCATGGGGTTGGAAGATTCGGTAGGGTTGATGCCGTAAAGCGCACAACCGGGCCGCGCCAGTTGAAAATGAAACTCCGGCTTCAGGAAAATACCGGAGGAATTGCACAGGCTCGCCGCTACACCGGGCAATTGCGACTGGAAGGCGTGGAAGCGCACAAGCTGCTCCCTGTTTTTAGGGTCTTGCGGTTCATTGGCGCAGGCGAAATGGCTCATCACCAACACAGGCGGCTGCGCTGCGACATGCGAGCGATGCGCCGCGAATTGGCTGTCGGAAAAACCGAGGCGGTTGATACCGCTATCCACATGCAATGCGTATGCACCACCCTGCGGCAACCAGCGCATAAGTTGTTCCGGGGAATTGATGACAGGAATCAGCGCGTGGGCGGCGTATTCTTTTTCTTCACCGGCATACGGCCCGTGAAAGACATACAGCGTCGCCTCCGGCAGCACGCGGCGAAGCGCTATCCCCTCTTCCAGTGTGGCGACAAAAAAACTGCGGCAGCCGGCGCGTAACAACGCGGGAGCACTATGGGCAACGCCAAGACCGTAGGCATCTGCTTTGACCACGCTTGCGCATTCGCCGCCAGTGAAACGCTCCGCGAGGATGCGGTAATTGGTGGTGAGTGCAGCCAAATCAACGGTAAGCGTAGGTCCGGCCAGCATCGGTTACGCGTCCTCAAAACCCATGGCGCGCTCTTTGGCCAGGTTGCTAAATTGCGTAATGGATGAATTGAAATGCAGGCGCACGGTGTCCACCGGACCGTTACGGTGCTTGGCGACAATGATTTCCGCCACGTGCATGATTTGCTCCATCCGCGCCTGCCAGCTTGACATTTTTTCGTGGTCATCCTGCGACGGCATACGCCGCGCTTCGTAATATTCCTCGCGGAAGATAAACATTACCACGTCGGCATCCTGCTCGATAGAACCGGATTCGCGCAAGTCGGAAAGCAAGGGGCGCTTGTCCTCGCGCTGCTCCACCGCACGCGATAATTGCGACAAGGCCATCACGGGGATGTCTAATTCTTTGGCGATGGCTTTGAGGCCCTGGGTAATTTCGGAAATTTCCTGCACGCGGTTCGCTTCACCCTTGGATGAATGCGGACGCACCAATTGCAGGTAATCCACCACCAGCAATCCCAGATTATGCGTACGCTTCAAGCGGCGCGCCCGGGAACGCAAACCGGAAATGGACAGTGCCGGCGTGTCATCAATATGAAACGGCAATTGCGCCATTTCCGCGCTAGTGGCAACCAGCGTGTTGAATTCTTCCTGAGTGAGATTGCCATGCGTCAATTTTTGGGAAGAAAATTTGCAGGCGGATGCCAGTAAGCGCGTGGCTAACTGCTCCGCCGACATTTCGAGCGAGAAAAATCCGACGCTTTTGCCTTCCTTGGGCGTATGCCCGGCCGCTTCGGCTTCGGCGGCGAAAGAGAGGGCAGCGCTGTAAGCAATGTTGGTAGCAAGCGCGGTTTTACCCATGGAAGGACGGGCGGCGAGTATCAATAGATCCGAACGCTGCAAACCACCCAGCAACGCATTTAAATCAGCAAGTCCTGTATCCACGCCGACGATGCGGCCTGCATTCTTAAATGCGGCTTGCGTGCGGCTGATGGCTTCGGCTACCGAATGGCGCAGCAAGCGAAAGCTTTTATCGCCGATACCGTCCGCCGCCATGTGAAATAATTTTTGCTCGGCGTCTTCAAGCTGAGCGGTGGCGGCGACATCGATGTCATGATCATAGGCCGTGTTGACGATTTCCTCACCGATGGTGATAAGCTGGCGCTTGAGCGCAAGGTCAGCCAGCAATTCCGCGAAATCCACAATGTCGATGACGTGCACGGCGGCAGCGGCAAGTTTCACCAAATATTGCCCACCGCCAATGTCGGCGAGGGCTTCGTCTTTTTCAAAATAATGGCGGAGGGTGACGGGATTGGCGGTTAAGCCGCGATCATGAAATTTGCGGATTGCTTCGTATATGCGCTGGTGGAGAGGTTCGTAAAAACAATCGGATTTCAAGCGGTCGCCGAGGCGCGCCATGGTCTCGTTATTGACCAGCAGCGCGCCGAGCAATGCCTGTTCCGCTTCGATATTGGCCGGAGCCTGGCGATACGCCGCTTTGGCTTCGGCGCTGACATCCAGCGGTTTGTCTTGGACGTGCGCTTCCATGCGCGCGTCCTCGCTTAAACTTGTTCGCTCTTGGCCACGGTTACGTCAAGCGTCACCGTTACGTCTGCGTGTAACAACAATTTCACAGGATATACGCCGGTGTTTTTGATGTTGCCCATCACCACGATCTGGCTTTTTGGCAGCGGATGACCTTGTGCTTCCAATGCTTCGGCAATGTCACGCACGGTGATGGCACCGAACAATTTGCCTTCTTCGCTGGACTGGCGCACGAGCGTTACGTTCAAGCCTTCAAGCGCTTTGGCCTGCACTTCGGCGGCTTTGCGTGACTCGTTATTTTTCGCTTCGATTTCCGAGCGGCGAGCATCAAACAACTGCTTGTTGTCTTCGGTTGCACGCAACGCTTTTTTACGGGGCAGCAAGAAATTGCGTGCGTATCCGTTTTTTACGCGCACCGTGTCGCCCATGGCTCCCAGGCGGTTGATGCGTTCTAATAAAATGACTTCCATAACGTCCTCTTCCAAAAAAATTATTCTACGCGCACGGTCCTGATTTGCCGCCAGATGCCCAAACCTGCGACAGCGAGCGCGGGCCAGAATTGGCTGAAGATAATCAGATAAAACAGCACGAGTAGCACCCCGCCACCCGGCCACGCCTTCACATGCGAGTGCAGGATACTAATACCAAGAAGGAAATAAGGCAAAAGAAAAGTAATGAATAATATACGACCCAAAAAAGCCCCTGTTTCTGAGGGAACCAGCGATAAAAGGGCCGCCAAAACCAAGGCCCCCAACCAGAAAATAGGCAGGTGAAACGGCGCAAGAACGAGGCTGGGCCTCACGTTTTGCCTTCCACGGGCCAAGGCCCAGTGGGCAAGCCAGGCATGGGCATAGAGCAGGAGAATCCACCACCAGGCACTAACCGCCACGACTAAAAATTGAAGGCGGCCCGCCGCCAGCTCGACTGCCGCCTGCACATTCGGGCTTGCATCGGCGAATCCCTGACGCACGGTACTGGCAATAAGCCCCTGCAGGCCACCCTCCGTGCCGCTGTAATGCAACACCAACCCGGTGATGCATAGCGCGCTATAAATAGTAAGGTCTGCCAGCGCAAGGCCAACAGGCTGCCATTCACCCTGCACACGCTTTAGTACAGCACCAAGAAATAGCACGGCAGGCAGCGCAATAAAGCCCAGGAAAAAAAGCGCGCCATAAATACCGCTGAGCACCACGGAAATTACGCCCGCAGCAAGGCACGCCGGAAGCACGGCATGCATGCCCTTGCGTAACCCGAGTAGTAAAAAGGGGAAGGAAGAAAGAAGAATAAACGGCGCGCCCAACCCGGAGACGAGCACCAATAAAAACAAGGCTACCGCCCCCGCACCGTAGGCCACCGGAATGGCTAGGTTGCGGGAGGGCAAGGATTTATTGAAGAACGAACGGCAGCAGGGCCAGATTACGCGCCTGCTTAATGGCGCTGGCCAGCTCGCGCTGCTTTTTATGCGACACCGATGTAATGCGGCTTGGCATGATTTTGCCACGCTCGGAAACGAAGCGCTGAAGCAATTTAATATCTTTGTAGTCTACTTTCGGCGCGTTCGGGCCGGAAAGCGGGCAGCTTTTTTTGCGGCGGAAAAATACCCGGCGTCCTGCACCTGCGGCACCTGCGTTGTTGTTATATTCCATGGGGATTCCTATTGCTTAACTATTGAATGGTTTCGATGTCATCTGCTGCAGAGCCGAGAACCGGGGCAATGTCGCCCTCGTTTTCATCGTCACGGCCAAAGCGTGCGTTCATCATGGCAGATGGCGCTTCTTCGATTTCATCCACACGAATGGTCAGGTGGCGAAGCACGTCTTCGTTGATGCCGACGTTGCGCTGCATTTCTTTTACGGCTGCATACGGCGCGTCCAAGCCAAGCATGGTATAGTGGCCTTTACGGTGCTTACGAATGCGATATGCCAGTGGGCGCAAACCCCAATATTCATTTTTCACGACTTTACCGCCACCGGCTTCAATGATGGTGGTCAACTGCTCGGCCAGCTTGGTCACGTCTTGGCGTGACAGCTCTTGACGGGCGATAAATGTGCTTTCGTATAACGGCATGTACTGCTCCTTGGGATTCGGAATTTAAGGGGGTGCAATATAGCTCGGCACGCGGCAAATGCAAGCGTTTTTCGCATATCGCCTTCTGCTGCAATATCAAACGGTTAATTTGCGTTGCCAATAAGCAACAGCGCAGCTATGGTAGCGGGCGCTTTGAAAATAACACAAAGGATAACGCATGACATCATTATCGTTACAAGCTTTTGTATTCCCTGGACAAGGCTCGCAAATAGTGGGTATGGGCAAAGCCCTCGCCGACCAATTCGCCGCCGCCCGTGACGTCTTCGCCGAAGTCGATGACGCCCTCCACCAGCCCCTCTCCCGCCTCATGTTTGAAGGCCCTGCGGAAGAACTTACCCGCACCGAAAACGCTCAACCCGCTATTATGGCCGCCTCCATCGCCGCGCTGCGCGTGCTGGAAACCGAGGCCGGTTTAAATGTCGCGCGTGACGCCGCCTTTGTGGCTGGCCATTCCCTCGGCGAATACAGCGCACTGTGCGCCGCCGGAAGCTTGAATCTTTCCGAAACCGCACGTTTACTGCGTGTTCGCGGCATGGCCATGCAACGCGCTGTGCCAGAAGGCCTCGGCGCGATGGCCGCGCTGATTGGTATTGATTATGATGCCGCCTGCGAAGCTGTGGCCGCCGCCGCTGATGATGAAATCTGCACCGTAGCCAATGATAACGCACCCGGCCAGGTAGTGATCAGCGGCGCGAAACACGCGGTGGAGCGCGCCTCGGAAATTGCAAAAACCAAAGGCGCCAAGCGCGCCATGATGCTGCAAGTCAGCGCCCCGTTTCATTGCCCATTGATGGCGCCCGCCGCCGGGGTGATGGAAGAAGCGCTGTCTGCCGCACAATTAAAAATTCCCTGCGTGCCACTGGTTGCCAACGGCACGGCACGCGCGTTGGTAGACCCCGCCACCCTCCGTCGCTTACTGGTGGAGCAGGTCACCGGCCAGGTGCGCTGGCGTGAATCGATTGAATATCTGCAGGCGCAAGGCATCACGCGTATTGTGGAAATCGGCACCGGCAAGGTGCTCTCCGGCCTCATCAAACGCATCGCCCCAAGCATGGAGGCCGCCCATATCGGCATGCCGGAGGATATTGGTTTTTTTCTCGGTAAGCCCGCGAAAGCGGCGTGAGTAACATGAATTTTTGATTGTCACAAAAAATTCATAAGCCAATTGGTTTCTAAATCAGTAATGCTGGTTACGCTGTGCAAGCCGTTGCCAGTGTAATGCTAAAAAACAGCAGGGAGTGTTATCATGAGTATTGCCCATTTATACGATACGCCAGACCATCCCGATCTACAGCTTGTAGGTGACTCTGCAATTGAGCGTACTGCACGTATTTTTGCCGAAACCGTAGTTGCCGCGACACAACATCACTCCCCTGTCCTTGAAGCATGGGACAAGGAGCATCGTGATGGGAGTTCGTTATTTGCAAAACATCCCGATACCATTGCATCATGGCGACCGCTGATTCAGACTGCTATGCAAACCGCTTTGGAAAAGCAAGAAAAGGCGGGCTTGGGTATGGTTGATATTGAAGAAAACCCAGACGCCTATAAAACTCTCGTTTCATTGGTTAAAGCGGACATTCAACGTGCGCTCCTAAATATCAATAATGTTAGCGCCGATACTTTTTCACGCTCATGTGAAGCCGGTCTTTCGCATATCCCCCAAACAGCGCCGGTTGTTAAAGAATTTTCAAAACAACCTGAACTCGGTCTATACACTGGCGTTTAGTCATTATTTAAGGATGTAGCTATGTTCTCTCTCTCGCAAAAATCCGCCCTCATCACCGGTGCTTCTGGTGGCATTGGCGGGGCAATTGCAACCGCGCTGCATGGTGCGGGGGCGAACGTGGCTATTTCAGGCAGCAGGCTGGAAAAGCTGGAACCACTTCGGAGTACGTTGGGCGAACGCGCGCACCCCCTCGCCTGCGATCTTTCGCAGCTGGATGGCATTGAGGCATTTGCCAAAACCGTAGAGGAAACGCTCGGGGGATTGGATATTCTGGTCGCCAATGCCGGTATCACCCGCGATACGCTTTCCATTCGCATGTCGGATGAGCAGTGGCAGCAGGTGATTGACATCAATTTGACGGCAACCTTCCGCCTGGTGCGGGCGGCGTTGAAGGGCATGATTAAGCGTCGTTCGGGCCGCATTATTATTATTACGTCCATCGTCGGCCATTCAGGCAATCCCGGGCAGGCCAATTACTGCGCGGCGAAGGCGGGGCTTACCGGCATGGCGAAATCACTGGCGCTGGAATCGGCGGCACGGGGCATTACGGTCAATTGCATCGCCCCGGGCTTTATTGAAACGCCGATGACCGACGTGCTGAACCCCGACCAAAAAACCCGCATCCTGGAGCGCATCCCCATGAACCGCATGGGCACCCCCGCCGAAATCGCCGCCGCTGCCTTATTTTTGGCAAGCAATGAGGCGGGGTATGTGACGGGCCAGACCCTCCATGTGAATGGCGGGATGTTTATTGCGTGATGGATGGCCATACCATGGGCCTTATGATTAATTGACCAGCTTTAACTAATGTGGTTGCTTTCCCCACTCGTTAATTTATACTGGCCAGAACGAAATAGAGGGATTGTTGATGGATACGCGTAGAAATTTTTTAGGAAATATCCTGGGTGCGGGCCTTTTCCCTCTGGGGCCGTTTACTGCGCGCGCTGCCGCGAATGCACCGTCCGCCCAACGCGAAAACCCCATTACGCGGATTCCCGATCATTTCGATGCGGTTTTAGCCTTATCGCCGGAACAAAAAGTGTTGCTGGCGGCCACACTTGCTTCAGGCTGTGATGCCGGGGGATATTATACACCCGGGGCAAATGGCAACGAATTTACCTTGAATAAGCATATCGGCATTTATCACGACATTCCTTTCGCGCCGACGCTGGTGTACCCACCGGCCCAGAACACGCCCTATCATATCCCGGTAAAAGCCGATGGGCAGATTAAAGGCGTTATTGTTCTGCATCCCTCCCTTGTCAGCGTAGACCAAGCCGAGCCGGCGTCGTGCCGCACGGCGAAACTTAAAATGGCACGTGACATTATAGCCGAGCATAGCGATTTATTTGGCGTGAGCGGGGAGATTCTGCAGAGGCGCCAACAGGCGCATTGCTCGCTGGAACAGAAAAAACAATTTTTCCTGACGCTCATCAAGGATATGTTTTCTACCTTCACCGAATTGAACCCCGGGCATGGACCGCTTACGCACCGGCCAGTGCAAGCGGCACGTAATACACAGGAATTGAAAACCGCCTTACGCGCCGTAGCAGGCGTGGCATCGGACTCAGACCAATATTCGCACGTGCTGGGCGTGACTGAGCTGTTTGAATTCGCCATGAACAAGGCAGTAAACGGCAACCCCCATCATGCCGTGATGAACGCCGACCAGATCGAGATGGGCACGCTGGCGGCGCTGCTGCATGACGTCGGCAAAACGCAAGTACCTTCGCAAGGCATGGCCAAGCGGCCACCACAGAATTCCGGGTTGGATAACCTGATTATGACCAGCCGTAACGGCAGCCATCCCTATTTCACGGCCGTAATGCTTTCGCTGTATCCCGAAGCGCTGGATGCGGCGGCGCATCACCATGGGCTTGCGCGCTATGGTGAGGAAGAGCAGAAAAAAATAACCGCGGATTATCAAAAAATGCACCTTGGCGTCAGCGCCTCGGATTTTACGGTGATGACCGGACCAGACATCGCTCCCAACCGCCTGCCACCACTAACCAAGCTGCTGCGGGTGGCGGACGTGGCCGAAAGCATCACCGGGCGGGTGGATAAGCCGATGCATGAAGCGATTCGGCAATTAGGCACGGTGGGACGCGCTGATAACCCGAAGGACCTTTTCAATAAGGTGCGCATAGGTGCAGATGAAAAACCACTGATCACCCCCGACACGGTAGACCCCGATTGCCTGTGCTTCCTGTTAGCAAACGGCGTATTCGAAGCCTATGGCGAGAAACGCACCAACGAGGCGTCAGGGTGGCTGGATAAAAACAAAAACCCCAAATATCAGAAGGAAGAAGTGGCGAAAATAAAAACACAAATATTGCACAATTATGGCTGGGATATTCCGGCAATACGTGAGCAAAAAGAAGCTGAGATCCGCAAAGCCATTACCTCTGATCCCCTTGTGCGGGAAAACAGAGCGGCCCAGCATCAAGCCGCTGCGAATATCGGCAGGGCGCTTTAGGCCCTAGCGGTTGTTTTATAGTTTACGCACGCCTAAAATCGTGTAGTAGAGTGCAGGTTTCCTAGTGTTTCATCAACTTTGGTAAAGGATAGTCTCATGAGCGATACAGCAGAACGCGTAAAGAAAATCGTTGTCGAACACTTAGGCGTAGATGCCGCAAAGGCCGTGCCTGAAGCAAGTTTCATTGACGATCTTGGCGCCGACAGCCTGGACACCGTGGAATTGGTGATGGCATTTGAAGAAGAATTCAACTGCGAAATCCCTGATGACGCCGCTGAAAAAATCCTGACCATTCAGGACGCGATCAATTACATCGATCAGCACGCACAAAAAGCCGCTTAAATCCGCACATGCGCCGCGTTGTAGTTACGGGTATCGGGCTGGTTACACCACTGGCATGTGGTGTTGCGCCTACGTGGGAGCGGATGCTCGCTGGTAAATCCGGCGTCTCCGCCATCACGCGTATCAACGTGGCGGATTTGCCCGCACGCATCGCCGGCCAAGTGCCGCGCGGCACCGGCGTTGGCGAATTCAACCCGGACAATTACATCCCGGTAAAAGACCAGAAGAAAATGGACGATTTCATCCATTTTGCTTTTGGTGCAGCGGAAGAAGCCATTACCGATGCGAACTGGAAGCCAACCGATGAGGCGGATCTGGAACGCACCGGCATTATGATCGGCTCGGGCATCGGCGGACTGCCCTGCATTGAAGAAGCAGTCCTTGCCCTGCATGAAAAAGGGCCGAAACGTATCAGCCCGTTTTTCATTCCCGCTTCGCTCATTAATTTGGCGTCGGGTCAGATCTCGATTAAATACGGGTTCAAAGGCCCGAACCATTCGGTAGTTACCGCCTGCTCCACCGGCGCACATGCCATTGGCGACGCAGCCCGTTTGATTCAATTCGGGGATGCCGAAGTCATGGTTGCCGGCGGAGCGGAAGCCACCATTTGCCGCATGGGTCTGGCCGGTTTCGCGGCGGCGCGCGCACTTTCCACCAGCTATAACGATACGCCTGAACAAGCCTCCCGCCCGTGGGATAAGGGCCGGGACGGGTTTGTGATGGGTGAAGGCGCCGGTGTCGTGGTACTGGAAGAATACGAACATGCCAAAAAACGCGGCGCGAAAATATATGCGGAAGTGGTCGGCTATGGCCTGTCCGGTGATGCGTTCCACATCACCGCGCCACACCCGGAAGGCCGCGGCGGTTTCCGCGCCATGCAAAATGCCCTGGCCCGCGCCGGCCTCAACACCACCGACATTGACTACATCAACGCACACGGTACCTCCACGCCGCTGGGCGACGAAATTGAATTGGGTGCAGTGAAGCGGTTATTCGGTGAACATGCATATAAGCTCTCCATGTCCTCCACCAAATCGGCCATCGGCCATTTGCTGGGCGCGGCAGGGGCAGTGGAAGCGATTTTCTCCCTGCTGGCTATCCGCGATCAGGTAGCACCGCCAACACTCAATTTAACCACGCCGTCTGACGGATGCGACATTGATCTGGTTCCGCACCAGCCGAAGAAGCGCACCATCCGCACCGCGCTTTCCAATTCCTTCGGCTTTGGCGGCACCAACGCCAGCCTTATCTTTAAGCAGGTCTAAATGCTGCCGTATGAGCAGCCGGAGGTCATTACCTTCAGCCGCCATATGGCCGACAGCTTTACGCACTGGACGGGGAAACAATTACTGGAAGGAACGCGCTCAGACGAAGCACTGGCACATGATCTGTATCACGCTTCCTTTGTCATGGCTTCTCACGACAGCAATCCCGATCCCGTACTGAATTACGGCAATCTGGCCGCACAATTATTGTGGGGCTTTTCCTGGAAAGAATT
The DNA here is from genome assembly GCA_964529155.1 of uncultured Rickettsiales bacterium. Classification (GTDB taxonomy): domain Bacteria; phylum Pseudomonadota; class Alphaproteobacteria; order Rickettsiales; family SXRF01; genus CAZGVV01. The sequence continues at coordinate 4,391 of CAZGVV010000010.1, read as the reverse complement.
TACCGCCATGCCGTCACGCCTGGCGTCGGAACCAGAAGTAGTAGAAGAGCGTAAGCGGTTAATCCAAGATGCATATAATAACGGGCACGTTGACCACTACCAGGCCGTGCGCTTATCGCGCCGGGGACGGCGTTTTTTGATACGTGATGCCTATCTTTGGAATGTACTGGATGCAGGCGGCGCATGCATCGGTCAAGCATCTACCTTCAGCAAATGGGACTGGTTATGAGGCATGCGTGGCGTCTTTTTTTGCTGTCTATTCTGGCAACCGCACTCGGCGGCATGTGGCTGGTTCAGCATTATGAAACGCCCGGCCCCCTGGCGACAGAAAAAGTGGTGGTGCTGCCCCGCGGGGAAGGCTTACGAGGGATTGCTAAAACGCTGGAAAATGAAGGCGTGGTTTCCAACAGCGCCTATGTCATCGCCGCTGCGATTGCTACGGGAAAAGCGCGGCAGTTTAAAGCGGGGGAATATGATTTCCCGGCAAATATTTCGCTGCATGACGCAGTGGAGATGATCGCCGAAGGGCGTGTGGTTGTGCATAAATTCACCGTGCCAGAGGGATTTACCGTGCATGCGGTGCTGGCGTTGCTTGCCCAGGAGCCAGCGCTCAAAGGCGATGTTCCGGCCGCACCGCCGGAAGGTTCGCTGTTACCGGAGACATACCATTTTATTCTCAATGACTCACGGGCGGATTTACTGCGCCGCATGCAAAGATCCATGCAGGAATACCTAGCCAGTGCCTGGGAAAAACGCGCAGAAGGATTGCCCCTGGTAACGCCGGATGATGCGCTGGTGCTGGCTTCCGTCGTGGAAAAAGAAACCGGCGCCAATGATGAGCGGTCGCGCGTGGCAGCGGTGTTTGAAAACCGCTTAAAGATCGGCATGCGCCTGCAGTCTGATCCCACCGCAGCCTACGACCTAGAACAAGCGGCAGGCGCCCCCCTCGCCCGCAGCCTTACTATAGCCGATTTAGAGGCAGCTACGCCGCATAATACCTACATGATACCGGGACTACCCCCCACCCCCATTTGCAACCCTGGGCGGGCGGCGCTGGAGGCGGTATTACACCCTGCGGTGACGAAGGAGCTGTATTTCGTCGCCACCGGCCACGGCGGGCACCATTTTAGCGAGACATTGGCGGAGCATAATAGTAATGTAGCAGCGTACCGGGCGGTACTGAAAAAAGCGCAATAAAAAACCTTACTAATAAAAACAAAAAAGAGTGTTTATGTCAGATGCTACTAATTCAGAACTTCCTAAAACTTCTGTTGTCTTTACTTCTTATCAAGAGACACTTAAAGAATTAATGCAAATTTTAGTAGATTTCAAAAAAGCATTATCCGTTCCAGAAATTCCTCTCACGATAAATATCAAAGAAATATTCGCATCTACACTTAATAAAATCACTGTTATCGAGACTGCTTGTAAAAAACAGTTACAGAGCAGTACACCGCATTCTTCTAACCGAAATGATAAATATCACAGCGGAATCTTTAATTTAGCTAATGCACTAGAGGATTTGCGGGATTCATGCATAAGTGACTTGCAGGATCCAAGTACTACGCCTCTGGCAGAGACTATTCTAACGTTTATAGGAAATATTAATAGAATTCAGGAGAAGCTGCCAAAACCTTCGAAAGATTCCCGAGCTAAAATCCTATCTTTTCCTCGTTAAAATACCATTTGCCGCACTTAGCGTATTTTTGAGTAAGCAGGCGATTGTCATGGGTCCCACGCCACCCGGCACGGGGGTGATGGCGGCGGCGATGGCGGCGCATTCGGTGTAGGCGACGTCTCCGACTAATTGTGTTTTTCCATCGGGTAAGGCAATGCGGTTGATGCCGACATCAATCACCGTAGCACCGGGTTTGATCCAATTTGCGCGCACCATTTCCGGCTTGCCGACCGCGGCGATGACGATGTCGGCGGTGCGCACCAGTTCAGCCAGCTGCGCGGTGCGTGAATGGGCGATGGTGACGGTGCAATCCTCGCGCAGCAACAGCGCGCTGATCGGCTTGCCGACAATATTGGAGCGGCCAATCACCACGGCATGTTTGCCGCTGAGAGTGCCAAGGGTTTGTTTCAGTAATAGCACGCAGCCCAGCGGCGTGCAGGGCACCAGCGCGTCCTGTTGCCCACTCCACAGCTTGCCGATATTCACCGGGTGAAAGCCGTCTACGTCTTTTTCCGGCGCAATGGCGAGCAGCACGGTTTGTTCATGGATATGTTTAGGCAGTGGCAATTGCACCAATATGCCATGCACCGTGGCATCTGCGTTTAATTGCGCAATGAGGGCAAGCAGCTCTGACTCGGTAACATCGGCGTTCAAGCGGTGCTCAAAGGAGCGCATGCCAGCTTCCACGCAGGCTTTGTGTTTACTGGCGACGTACACGCGGCTGGCGGGGTCTTCGCCAACCAATATGACGGCAAGACCTGGAGCAACTCCATGGGTGGCGGCAAAGGTGGAAACATCGTGGGCGATATCCGCCCGGAGTTGTGCGGCAATGGCTTTGCCGTCGATAAGAATAGCGCTCATAGCGGGTTACCGAAAAATAAATCCCCACCCTGGCGAACCAGGGCGGGGATGTCGTCTTTAATTACCACCAATAGCCTGACGCGGCGCGTTGTCGTCGCTGTCATCATTGGCGGGGCCTTGTTCTTCCAGCATGGATTGGCGGTCACGCTCAGCGGCGATTTTGCGCAAGCGCATCACCGTTGCACCGGTACCGGCCGGAATCAGGCGGCCTACGATCACGTTTTCTTTCAAGCCGGAGAGTTGATCCACCTTGCCTTGCACAGCGGCTTCGGTCAGTACGCGGGTCGTTTCCTGGAACGACGCGGCGGAGATGAACGAATGCGTCTGCAAGCTTGCCTTGGTGATACCCTGGAGCACTGGCGTGGCCGTTGCACCTTTGTATCCTTCGGTTGCGGCTTTGGCGTTGATGGCCTCGAACTCTTCGCGGTCCACCTGCTCCCCGGTGAGGAACGTGGTTTCGCCCGGGTTGTCGATTTCCACCTTCTGCAACATCTGACGCACGATGACTTCGATATGCTTGTCGTTGATGGTCACACCCTGCAAACGGTACACTTGCTGCACTTCGTTCACCATGTAACGGGCCAGCGCTTCCACACCCATGACTTTCAGGATGTCATGCGGCACGGGATTGCCGTCCATCAACAGATCACCCTTCTGCACATAGTCGCCTTCCTGCACGGTGATGTGCTTGCCCTTTGGAATGAGGTATTCCACCGTATCGGCAGCTTCGTCTTTCGGGCGAATGACCACGCGGCGCTTGTTTTTGTAATCTTTGCCGAATTCCACCGTACCTTCGATCTCGCTGATGATGGCGTGATCTTTTGGTTTGCGGGCTTCAAACAATTCAGCCACACGCGGCAGACCGCCGGTGATGTCGTGGGTTTTGCTCGACTCGCGGGGGATACGGGCCAGCACGTCGCCGGAATGGACTTCGTTGCCGTCTTCCACCGAAAGAATGGCGCCCACAGGCAGGAAGTAACGGGCTTCCAAGCCGTTTGCCAAGGTGATGATCTCGCCTTTTTTATCACGCAGCGCCACACGCGGTTTCAAATCCGCACCACGCGTTTGCTGACGCCAGTCAGTGACCACGCGGTTGGTGATACCAGTGGATTCGTCCATCACTTCATGGAGCGAAACACCTTCTACCAAGTCACGGTAATGGGCCACACCGCTGCGCTCAGTGATGATCGGCAAGGTGTATGGATCCCACTCAGCAAGCTTCGCGCCTTTTTTGACTTTCTGGTCTTCTTTCGAAAGCAAGCGTGCGCCGTAAGGGATTTTGTGGCGTGCGCGTTCGCGGCCATTTTCATCCTTCAGCACCAATTCGCAGGTACGGCTCATGACCACAGCGCGGCCTT
>CAZGVV010000010.1:0-484 GCA_964529155.1 uncultured Rickettsiales bacterium | reverse complement strand
CGAGTCCGTCACCACGTTACGGTTGGTGAGGGTGAGAATGGCGTCATGCGTTGCTTCAATGCTCGACTGCTCGGAACCACGCTGCGCCGCACCACCGATGTGGAAGGTACGCATGGTCAGCTGCGTGCCAGGTTCACCGATGGACTGGGCGGCGATAACACCGACAGCTTCACCGGCGTTGACCGACGTGCCACGGGCCAGATCACGGCCATAGCAATCGGCGCAGATGCCGCCTTTGGTTTCGCAGGTCAGCACCGAACGCACCATCAGCGATTCGATACCGGCTTCGTCGATCTTCTCAACGGTTTTCTCTTCGATCATCTCGCCGGCGGAGACGATGACTTCGTCGCTTACCGGGTGATGCACATCTTTTGCCGATACGCGGCCCAGGATGATGTCGGAGAGTTGCACGACCACGTTACCGCCTTCGATCATCGGCTTGGCGATGATGCCGCGCTGCGTACCGCAATCTTTTTCCACCACG
>CAZGVV010000009.1:35496-38817 GCA_964529155.1 uncultured Rickettsiales bacterium | reverse complement strand
TCCTGGGTACTTTCGCCATTTACAATTTGCATAGGGATTATATGGCTTTGGATGATAGTAGTAGTATCACCCCTTGCAATTAGCCCAGCCGCTTCATTTGGCCGCGCATTGCCCTGGATTCGATATCCACTTTATTTTTTTGCAGTCACTCACTGGATATTAAAAGATAAAGCGCATTGGCTACTTACATGCAAAGCGCTGGCCATATGCCTGTTGCTGGTCATTACAGATGCTTTATGGCAATATTTCACTGGCACATCTCTTAGCGGCAACCCTGCGTCGATGTCAGAAATAGAAGGAAAGCTTACCATTACACGCCTTACAAGCACATTTGGCATGCCAGTCGTTGGTATTTTTCTAGCAAAACTAACATTACCGACTTTCGCTCCGCTCATTGCTATAGCAAAATCAAGCAGAGTTAAAATTATTTATGTAGGCTTTCTTTTTTTAAGCTTTGCGACCATTCTTTTATCCGGTGAGCGCACTGCTTTTTTTACTTTTTTATTGGGATTGTTTTTTATCATTTTACACCTTGTGTGGTTTCATCGCACGTTACGACTACCAATGCTAGGTGTAACGACATTATTGATAATTGTCCTTTTAGGCAGCTATTTTGCAGCACCCGGAGTACGGGCACGAGTACATCTATTAAAAGATAATTTATCACATTTCCAAGAAAGTCCTTATGGACAATTATTTACAGCAGGCTGGGTTATGGGGGAAACACATCCACTTACAGGCGTGGGACTACGTGGCTTTCGCATTGCATGCCCATCTCTTGCTGAACAAGGCATACTAACAGATTGCAACATACATCCACATAATCCCTATCTTGAATGGTTTGCTGAAATGGGCATTCCTGGCTTATTAAGCTTATGCTTGCTTATCGGCTTTCTTATTGCACGTGCTTGGTCTGCAATGAAAACTGCAACTGAAGCCACCAAGCTACTTCCTATTTTTGCCTTTGCTACTATTCTTGTAAACTATTTTCCTTTTATTGCCTCACAAAGCACTTTTTCAAATTGGCCTGCGATATTATTGTGGCACTCGATCACATTAGCATTTGCAGCGTTATGATAAAATTACCTATTTCTGTTTTTATTATCACATATAATGAAGCTGATCGTATTCATCGCGCCATTGAAAGCGTTCGTGACTGGGTAGATGAAATCATTGTAGTCGATTCACAAAGCACGGATACTACCTGCAAAGTAGCAGAGCAGTTAGGAGCACGTGTAATTGTGAATAAGTGGCCCGGTTATGGCCCACAAAAACGTTTTGCTGAATCCCAGTGCCGTAATGATTGGCTATTAAATATCGATGCTGACGAAGAATTAACACCGCAATTAGCCCAGGAAATTCAGGCTTTATTTGCTCAAGGAAGTCCTCATATGGCTGGCTATTATTTTCGCTTACTAGATGTATTGCCTGGAGAAAGACATCTTTCTCGTTTTGCACATATCAATACTTGCTTACGCCTTTACAATAAACACAAAGGCAGATTTTCAAAAAGTACTGTGCATGACTCAGTAATAATCCATCAGGGTGAAACGGGCAATTTACAACATGTTGCTATTCATCGCTCTTTTCGTTCACTCATGCATGCAGTTGAGAAAATTAATAGCTATAGCACTGCTCAAGCAGCAGATATGTTACAGCACGGCAAGCATGTAAGTTTATTACGTCTTATTATTGAGTTTCCTGTAGCCTTTTTTAAATGCTATTTTCTGCGTCTTTATGTATTCCGCGGGATACCGGGATTCTCTCTTGCTATTATCTACGCATTTGGACGCTTTTTACGACTTGCAAAAACGAGAGAAACACAAAATATTTCATATCAAATCATAAATTAATTTATTATCCAAACCGCTTCCCATCCGCCGGATATACCCCAAGCACCTGCACTTTTTTACAAAAGAATCCAAGCTCCTCCAGCGCCAGCTGCACATTGCGCTGGCGGGGGTGGCCCTCGAAACTTAAATAAAACTGCGCGGCCTCACGCCGCGCGCCGCCGGGAATATAACTTTCGAGCTTCACAATGTTCACCCCGTTGGTGGCAAATCCACCTAGCGCTTTATAGAGCGCGGCAGGAATATTGCGGATGGTGAACAGCAAGGTCGTCAAGATGGGTGTGCCACCAGCTTTAGGCTCAGGATCTGCTGGCTCGCGCGAAAGCAGGATGAATACGGTCAAATTATCATCGGCGTCCTGCATATGCGGTTTAAGCGGCTGCAACCCATAGAGCTCCGCCGCTAATGGCGAGGCAATGGCGGCTTTGGTAACATCATTCCACTTTGCCACATCAGCCGCAGCGGCGGCGGTATTGGAATACGGATGCTGCCTCAATTGTAACGCGCGAATCTGCTCGCGGCATTGCAACACCCCCTGCGGGTGGCTGTACACGTCCTTCCCCCCCTCCAGCGTTGCACCTTTAGGCCCCATTAATACATGCTCAATCGGCTGGAAATATTCCCCCACGATATGCAATTGTGAGCGCGGCAATAAATTATGAATCTCAGCCACGCGTCCTGCTTGTGAATTCTCAACAGGAATCATGCCCAGCGCCGCTTTGCCGCTGGTTACCGCTTCAAACACATCCTCAAACGAGGGGCACGGCAGGGTGTGCATATAAGGCCGCGCTTGGCGGCAGGCCAGATCAGCATTGGCCCCGGCCACCCCCATGAATGCGATGGTGTTTTCAGAATCATTGGTGGTTACGCTGGACATAGCAATCAAAAACCTTTAAAATTGTTGGCCTTATAACAACCATATCTCTTAGCATTATGCAACCCTGGACCAAAGACTCATGGCGGCAAAAGCCCATCCGCCAGCAACCCGCTTACCCTGACGCTGGCGCGGTAAGCCGCATCGAATCCGCTCTCACACAGCTTCCGCCCCTCACCACACCGGATGAAGCACGGCAGTTGAAAGCCGAGCTGGCGCATGTAGCCAAAGGCAACGCATTTCTGCTGCAAGGCGGTGACTGCGCCGAAAGTTTTGCTGAATTCAGCGAGCAAAATTTACGCAGCTATTTCCGAGTGATGCTGCAAATGACGATGGCATTGATGTATGGCGCCAGCTGCCCCGTGGTCAAGGTGGGCCGCATCGCCGGTCAATTCTCCAAGCCGCGCTCCGATGCCACCGAAAAACTCGATGGCCAGGAATTGCCCAGCTATCGTGGCGATATGGTCAATAGCATGGAATTCGAAGCCAATGGCCGCATGCCGGACCCTGAACGCTTGCTTAAAGTCTACCACCAAAGCGCTATCACCCTTAATTTCCTGCGCTCACTGGCGCGCGGCGGCTATGCGTCTTTGCGCC
>CAZGVV010000009.1:16537-35486 GCA_964529155.1 uncultured Rickettsiales bacterium | reverse complement strand
GCCAGATCAGCCGCTGGAACCGTGAGTTTGTGCAAACTTCAGCCCAGGGCCAACGCTTCCAGGAATTGGCGAATCATATTAACGAAGCCATCGGGTTCATTGAAGCCTGCGGCTTGCCGCTGGATGATGTGGAAGCGTTTTCCGAAGCCCGGTTTTACACGTCACATGAAGCGCTTTTGCTCGGTTACGAAGAGTCCCTCACCCGCTTCGATGAGACAGACGGCAAATGGTATGATTGCTCCGCCCATATGTTATGGATCGGCGACCGCACCCGCGCACCGGACGAAGCGCATGTCGAATATATGCGCGGCGTCGCCAACCCCATCGCCTTTAAAATCGGCCCGAGCATGGAACCCGACACCATGCTGCGCTTGCTGGACACGCTCAATCCCGAAAATGAAGCAGGACGCCTGACGCTAATCTCGCGCATGGGCCATGCCAAAATCGGCGAATTGCTGCCACCGCTGGTGCGCGCAGTAAAGGCGTCCGGGCACAACGTGGTATGGTCATGCGACCCGATGCACGGCAACACCATTAAATCCCCCAACGGCTACAAAACCCGCAAATTCACCGACATCCTCGCCGAAGTCCGTAACTTCGCCGCCATTCATAAAGCTGAGGGCACCTATGCCGGCGGCGTGCATTTTGAAATGACCGGGCAAGACGTCACCGAATGCTTAGGCGGCGCGCAGGCGATTTCGGAACTGAATTTGTCCGACCGCTACCATACACACTGCGACCCGCGCTTGAATGCGAATCAGGCATTGGAATTGGCGTTTTTGATTGCAGAGGTGTTGAAGAAGGGGCGATGATCCAATTATTCGTGAAAAGCCTATTGCTACCTTCACGGATAATCTGATAATCCGATTATCCAATCATCAGAGGGAGAATCATTATGTCCAAAGCCAAAGTCGGCGGCATCGCCGTTGATCAATTACGCAGCATCATTGACCGCATCGAACGCCTGGAAGAAGAAAAATCCGGCATCGCCGCAGACATCCGCGATGTGTTTTCAGAAGCCAAGGGCAATGGTTTTGACGTGAAGGCGCTGCGCAAGATTCTTTCCCTGCGCAAACAGGACGCCGCAGAGCGTGATGAGCAGGAAGCCATTCTGGACACCTACCTCCGCGCCCTGGGCATGGCCCCGGCCTATGATGAAGAATCGGAAATGGAAGCTGCCTAAGGCCGCTCAACGCCTGTATGCCCCTGAAATCACCTGAAAACTACGTTTTTTCTTAATTTCAGTTGACTTGGGGGCGGCTTCCTGCTGAATTGCCGCTTCTTCCGCCATGGGGGCACCACGCCCCCGGCACATGTGGCCCCTTCGTCTAGCGGTTAGGACACCACCCTTTCACGGTGGGTGCACGGGTTCGATTCCCGTAGGGGTCACCATTCCTTCTTCCGAGAAGGTTCAAAATCATCCAAAACACTATATTTTTCATTGGTTTTAGGCTATATTCAGTCCATGGCCTTCCGAGGATATTTTGCAAAATCCAGACAGGATTGAGACACCAAAGGGGGCATGACTTAAAAACAGCCAAAAGGAGATGCCCCCACCATGAAGCTCTCAAACATAGCCTGCAAAAACGCCAAACCATCTGAAAAACCTAGAAAACTTGCTGACGGCAATGGCCTGTATCTGGAGATAGCGCCTAATGGCAGTAAATACTGGCGTATGAAGTACAGCTTCAACGGCAAAGAGAGCCGCCTTTCCTTTGGCGTTTATCCCCATGTGTCACTGGCAGAAGCCCGGGAAAAACGCCGTCTTGCCAAAAAGATGCTGGAAGAAGGCAAAAATCCCAATGAAGAAAAGCGCGTCGAAAAACTTGAACGAAAAATCAGCTACGAAAATAATTTCGAGAATATCGCCCGCGAGTGGCATAAAGAAAAATATCCTACATGGAAGCCAGGGCATGCTGAGCGTATTTTAACGAGGCTGGAAAAGGACGTTTTCCCCTCTTTAGGGGCGCGACCTATTAAAGCGATAAAGCCTATTGAGATTCTGGCCGCCATTAGAGGGGTTGAGGAGCGCGGCGCACATGACCTTGCACACCGCACCATGCAGACCTGTAGTCAGGTGTTTCGCTATGCGGTTGCCACGGGCAGGGTTGAGCGTGACCTTACCGTTGATCTTCGCGGTGCATTAAAGCCGGTAATAAGTGAGAATTACGCTTATCTGGCTGAAGAGGAGTTGCCAGGCTTCATGGAAAAACTCGAACGTTATACCTCGCATTACAACGGCTATCCCATCACTAAGCTTGCTTTTAAGCTGCTGTTGCTGACCTTCGTGCGCAGCGGTGAAATTCGCGGCGCTCAATGGAAAGAGATTGATTGGGATAAGGAGCAATGGAAGATACCCGCTGAGCGCATGAAAATGAAAGAGGCGCATATTGTGCCGCTTTCAAAGCAAAGCCTGGCAATTTTGAGAGAAATACAGAAAATCACAGGCGATAGCTATGGTGGCTTCCTGTTCCCCAGCCATCCGGCGGTCATTTCCCATAGCTCCCCTTTGAGATCGAGGATAACGGCGCTGTGTTTCCAGCTAAGTAATGTCGGGATGACCAGCCCGACGCCCTTGCCACTGCGAGTCGGCGCATAGCATAAGATATGCTCCGGGCCATTATGGCGCAGGTAATGGATACGATTATCCTTATCCCGCCATGCACCAATATAGACGCCTTCATGGCCCAGCAATGCCGCCGCAGTTATATCGCTTTTACCCGCCCAGCGGGCCGATCCATGGATAAATTCATGGGCTACCGATGAATTGGCGGTTACGACATGCCGGAAGAAGGCCACCAGCATTAGGGCTGCGGAAACAACCAGCCCAACAGACGCGGCTTGGGAACGCCAAGGTAGAAACAGCAACTTCAAACTTTTATCTCAAAGCTTCTTAAAAATTATAGATGCTACTGATGAAGATCGGGATGATGTTGTTGTTGAAGAAATTGACGCGCTCGCTGAAAAAAACGTTACAACGCGAAAGGCTTTTCTCTCAGAAATGCTCTGCTTAAGATTTCCCAATGAATATCCGGTGCTCAACAATCCTGTGCGGGCTTACCTTGCAGATATTGGGTGTAAAGCTCCACGGGGAGCAAGTGATGGTGTTTACTATATCGATATAGCAAAAAAGCTACGATTTTCGTTACTTCAAAATCCAGATTACCCCGCAAGAAATCTTGCTGAACTCGATACGATTATATGGAGTGAGTATCGAGATTAGTCGAAAGCAAACAAAGATATTCTGAATTTTCACGTCTATTTTTGCCGGAAGATCAGGTAAAACTTTACATTACATCGTAGGCGATTGCCTGATTCGCTTGCTGATTGATTTCCGTAATCTTTAGGCTGCCATCTGTATAGCTTAGCTAGAACAAAGCAGTACCATGGCGTGTCCTGTCCATAGCCGTCCAACCACATCCAAAGGGTAAAAGAGCATCTTTTGGGGCATTCTCTGCACTGAAAATGCAAATTATTTTGCTATATTAAGCAACTGTTATAACTCTACCTTTCCCGTAGGGTCACCATTCTCAACGCAGCGCCGCTCCGTTACTGTTTTCAAGCATATCGCCGTTCTCAAAACAGCCCTCATATTTTCCATAGCCTGAATAAGTCATTGGACTATGGTATCCATTAACTATTGCACACCATCCTTCAATCAGGGGCCGTCAGAAAGTGCTTGAACACACAAATATGTACAGTGTTATTTAGCAATTCCATGTGTATTACTGTGCCCTACTTCTTCTTATTTATTTTGTCCTCTTCTCGAATTACCAAGCTGGTACGCCTCTACTCCTTTTAAAACCATGCTGCGTGCACCGGCTTCCATTTCCTTTAATTCTTGGTCGGTAGCTTGGGCTTGACCGGCAGCCGTTGCAGTTCTACATAATTTTTGAGCACGAACAGCATGATCCATTTCCTCTATTCCTAAAACACACCCAAGCTCCATAAGATTAAGATCAACAGCCATCGTGTGGCCCGAACCGAATAGTATCCCCGCATTTTCCATATTCGCATGGGAAAGCAGTTGAGAGCGTGAAAGCTGGATATCGCTTGCATAATGCCGCTTATTCCGTTCATCGATCTTTGTGCTTGTTGAACATTGCAGTATTCTGTCTTGAGGAAGCGCCTCCATTACCGTGAAGCTAACTTCATCCAAATGGGCCTCTTTTCCCCACTTATCGATAGTAAATTGCATTCCTTTGGCCAGGGCTGCACAGAAGGCCTGAAATTTCTTTTCAGGCATAACATCGCAGTGTCTTGCCAAACTGCCATAGGCTTTTGTAAAACCTTCTACCTGAGAAGAGGCGGCGCCAGTTTCAGCCGTATAGAAAGTTTGTCTCAGCATTTTTAACACCGCTGGGTCTAGTTCCTGAGGTGTTTTCACTCTGCCGTCAGCTCCTTTTATCTGCCTAGCTAACTTATTATCCAAGTGTCCGAATTCTTTTCTCATTGCAACCTCTGGTTATGTCATTTTGCAATAGTAACACGCTGCTCATACGATAGATACATACACACCAAATAGATAATTTATACCCCCTGCTCCACAATGGCTCCCTAACCCTACCAGGAGATCATTATGAGTAAGCATAAGCATGAGCAAAAGCGGGATATTAATTCCACTGCGGCGGATTTGGAAGCGCTTCAGGAGCAGCATGAGGCCGAGTTGGAAAAGAAGCGGAAACTGGCCGAGCAATTGAACGCTTCGCTTAAACAGGCCGCTGAAGAAAAACAAGCGGCGGAGAAAAAGCAGGCGGCGGAATTGAAACGCGCCGCGCAGCAAGCTGCCAACCCTATTGCGTCAGAAGATGAGGATGAAGACGAAGCATTTGATGAGGAAGAAGAGCTTGATGAAGACGAAGAAGAGGATGAAGTAGTCGATGAGCCAAAGGATACGCGCAGCAAGCAAAAATCCTATGCTCGCAGCGGCCAGCAAGGTTGTGGGGCAACCTCTGAGCGCGCTAATCCGCAGGCCAATGATTTCCTCACAGACCCCATCCAGCAATTATTTTCCCTGCAAATGGAATTTGCCCAAAACATGCTGTCTATGTGGTTAAATGCCTATACCCCTGCGAACAATAAACGCGAAGAATAGCGGTTACTCCGCCACCCGCTTAAACATCGCAATCGCTGCTGCCCTCGCCTGCGCATGGTCGACGATCGGCCCTGGATAATGCGCACGCGGGCGGCCGCCTTGTATGGGTAGGTGAATGGTTTTTGCCTCCGCATCGCGCAGTTCAGGCACGTAACGGCGAATATACTCGCCATCCGGGTCAAATTTCTCGCTTTGCAGCGTGGGATTAAACACACGGAAATAGGGTTGCGCGTCGGTGCCGGTAGATGCCGCCCATTGCCACCCACCGACATTCGACGCCAGATCATAATCCATTAAATACTGCGCGAAATGCTCCTCACCTTTGCGCCAATCCAGCCGCAAATGCTTGGTCAAAAAACTCGCCACCACCATGCGCGCGCGGTTGTGCATCCAGCCTTCAGTCAGTAATTGACGCATCGCCGCATCCACCAGCGGATAGCCGGTTTTACCCTCTTGCCACGCCGCAAAATGCGTCGGGTTATCTTCCCATTGCAACTGCTTGCGGTATTTAGGGTTCCATTCGGTGGTGGCGGATTCGGGGAAATGGTATAAAATCATTGCATAAAATTCCCGCCAGATCAGCTCGGACAACCATTTCTGCGCCCCCGCCGCCATCGCCGCAGCCACACACTCACGCGCTGATACCAAACCAAACCGAATATAGGGCGATAGCCGGCTCGTGCCGGGGGCAGCCATACTATTGCGCGCCTCATCATATTCCGCCGCGTGGTGCGCCATAAACTGCTGAAGCCGCGCCTGCCCTGCATCCACCGGCCAGAGTGCATCCGGCTGGTAACGATACCCCACTGCCTGCAATAATGCGTGCGGCCCGTCTTGCGGATTCAACACGCGCAGCCCGGCCTCACCTGCCCGTTTCTGGCTTTCTTCTATAATTGCATATCGTCCCTTATCTTGCTCGCGGTAGGGCGCATAAGCCAGCGGTGTTAGTTGCGCGCGCCACAAACGGCTATAGGGAGTAAATACTTTATACGCCTCACCTTTATCGCGCAGCAATTCGGTGGGAGAAAAAATCACCTGATCTTTCACCAATACTAACGACGCAACTTTCGCCACTGCCGCATCACGCGCCCGGGTTTGCGGCTCATAATCTTCCGCCGCGATAATGTGCGCTGCGTGCGCATGCAGCACCAATTTCGGCAACACTTCGCGCGGATCACCCAGCAGCACTAAAAGTCCCCCACCTTTGGCGCGCAGTTGCTGGTCAAGCGCGCAGATCACGCTGGCAATAAAAGATAAGCGCCGGTCATCCCGCCCAGGAAATCGCGTTAATATACTGGTATCAAATATAAAAACAGGCTGAATCAATCCCGACGTTGCGCATAAGCCATGGCTTAATGCGGCATGATCATGTAACCGCAAGTCCCGGCGCAACCATACGAAAGAAAGCGCGTTATTCATTGCATTCACCCTGCACGCATATTGTTTCTTTATATTCGTTTATAAAAAATGGTTCCATGATACAACCAAGGCTCATGCATGACTGACAGTCCCGCTATTACCCTAGCCTCCCTCCCGCTTATGGATAACACCGCCACGCCGCGCCGCGCAATCACCATTAAACGTATTTTCAAAGCGCTCGGGCCTGGCGTTGTTACCGGTGCTGCGGATGACGACCCATCCGGCATTGCCACCTATTCAGTCGCTGGTGCACAGCTAGGCATGACCATGCTCTGGGCCGCCTGGATTACCTGGCCGCTGATGACGGCAATACAAATGATGTGCGCCCGCATTGGCATGGTGACAGGGCAAGGTCTGGCGCAATCGCTGCGTCACAAATTCCCACAATCTGTTATAGTGACCTTCTCCATCGCCTTACTTGCAGCCAATATTATCAATATCGGCGCCGATTTAGCTGGCATGGCCGATGCTGCCGAATTGCTCAGCGGCTGGCACGCCTGGTATTATATTATCTTATTCGGCGCAGTTATTGGCTATATCATGGTACGCGACCGCTACGAACAAATCGCAAGCGTGTTGAAATGGCTGGCCATGTCACTTATTGCCTATATTTTTACCGCCTGCATCCTACATCCTGATTGGGGCAAAGTGGGGGAAGCAACCTTTTCTTTTTCCATGCCACATTCCACTCTTGCATGGCAAACGTTAGTAGCTATTTTAGGTACGACCATCAGCCCCTATCTGTTCTTCTGGCAAACCTCGCAAGAAGTAGAGCAAAAAAATGAACACCCCGATGATCTGTTGCGGGATTCGCTGTTTGATCGGGCGGTGGACGTCACCGCCGGCACATTGCTTTCTAACATTGTCATGTTTTTTATCATCCTTACCACGGCTCTTACACTTCATGCCCACGGCATGACCAGCGTTACCTCATCCAAAGAAGCCGCTGAAGCGCTTAGGCCGCTTGCCGGCAATCTTGCCACATTACTTTATACAGTGGGCATTATCGCCGCCGGTCTTCTGGCGATTCCCACACTCGCTGGTTCATCTGCCTATGCATTTGCTGATACATTTGGCTGGAAGCAAGGCCTGGATAAAAAACTCCACCAGGCGCGGCCGTTTTATGCCGTTATCCTGTTGTCACTCCTCTGCGGCATCGCGTTCAATGCCCTGGGCATAAATCCTATCAAGGCCCTCTTCTGGACGGCGATAATCAACGGCTTATTGGCGCCATTTTTAATGGTAGGGATTTTGCTGGTGGCACGCGACAAAACCATCATGCACGGGCAGCAAAGCGGCATTTTCAATCAGATTGTCGTGGCACTTGCCACATTGATTATGTTTGGGGCAGCCATCGGCATGGCAATCTTTTAACGGCCACTAAATCCCACCCCTACATAGCTCACGGGTACATAGCTCATGGGCGCTGGCGCGTAATACACCGGCTGCGGCATATAATATACCGGCTGCGGAGCGGAATAATATACTGGCTGTGGCACATAATACACTGGCTGTGGCACATAATAATAAGGCCGGTAATACGCTGGCCCTGATTGATAAAAAGATAGGCTAAATCCAGTGCCATGATGCCACCCGCCTCCTTGACGCCCATGCCAATCGCGTGCATGCGCCGTTACTGGCAACGCCAAAAAGCTCAGGATGGTTACTGCTGCCATCAGTAAACCATTGCGGGTAAAAGACTTCATAGCATCCTCGGTCATGTTAGTGATTCATCCCTCATATATTATACGCCCCAAACTCTTCAAACCTTCGCTCACCGTCAAAAAAATAATGCCATTTACTTCCTGACAGCCTTTATTCCTTAACTTGCGAATGATAGATTGCGCGAAAAAAGTGATGGCAATTAATAGTGTGGGTTGTATAATTATATAAAATAACCCTTGTCGCGGGGTCCGCTTATGCCACTCAATCTTATTGAACGCAATATACTTACTATCCGGCACGGTAGCTCGGACTGGTATATCGGGGCGATGGAGCGTTTAGTGGGCGTAATTCAGGAATTATCCCATGTTCGTGACATTGACTCCATCACTGCTATTGTCCGAAAAGCCGCCCGTAGCCTGACAGGAGCAGACGGCGCAAGCTTTGTGCTTCGCGATGGGGAGCAATGTTATTACGCTGACGAAGATGCCATCGCGCCTTTGTGGAAAGGTAAACGCTTTCCTTTACACATGTGTGTAAGTGGCTGGGTCATGCTCAATGCGCAGTCAGTAACGATTGATGACATCTATGCTGATCCCCGGGTGCCCACTGAAGCGTATCGCCCTACCTTTGTAAAAAGCATGGCGATGGTGCCTATTCGTCAAAGCGCCCCGATTGGCGCCATTGGCAATTACTGGGCTACGCACCATAAAACCAGCCCAGAAGAAATCGCCATCTTACAAGCATTAGCTGATAGCACTTCACTGGCCATCGAAAACGCGCAGCTTTATACTCAACTGGAAGAAAAATTACTGGCGTTGGAAAGCTCAAATTATGAGTTGGGCCGCTTTGCCTGGGTTGCATCGCATGATTTGCAAGAACCACTCCGCACCATTGCCCTGCAAATAGAAATGCTGGAACGCCGCCTGGATCCAATGCTAAATGAATCCACACGCAATAATTTACGCATGGCCTCAGAAGGCGCGCGCCGTTTACAAAATTTAATTCAGGCCTTGCTCGTACATGCGCGCGTAGAGAAAGCCGCACAATTTACAGATGTGGACGTCAATGAAACAGTACGGCATGTGCTTATTAGCCTGGCTCAAACCATTCACGAAACCAACGCAGTAATAACATATGATAAACTCCCCACCGTAACCAGTGAAGAGCCATTACTTTCTTTGGTATTTCAAAACCTGTTAACAAACGCCATTAAATTCCGCCGCGAAGGTATTACACCGAAAATTCGTATTTCTGCACATCAGGGATCGAATGAATGGGTCTTTTCAGTTGAGGACAATGGTATAGGAATTTTACCTGAATATCGGCAGTCTGTTTTTGGCTTTTTTCAGCGCTTACAAGGCCAGGAACGCTACGCTGGATCTGGCATAGGTCTTGCAACGTGCAAAAAAGTGATTGACCTTCACCATGGCCGCATATGGACTGAAGCAGCCCATGGCGGCGGCAGTATATTCTACTTCACCTTACCCATCGTGCCCATGGAAGAATAATATGACAAAGGACGCAACATTGGATATTTTACTCGTTGAGGACAATCGCGCCGATGCGCATTTGCTGACTGAATTTTTTATAGAAAAAGGCAGTGATGCGTCTATTCAATGGGTGACCGACGGGTACGAAGCCCTGGATTACGTCTATCAACGTGATGCCTACAAACAAGCAAAACGGCCGGATATGATTATTCTGGACCTCGGCATGCCGCGCATCAGCGGCTATGAAGTCCTAAAACAGCTCAAAGAAAATGCACAATATTCGAGTATCCCAACTATTGTGCTTACTACGTCTCGCAATCCATTAGACCGTAAACAATGCACCACGCTTGGGGCAGATGCATTCCTTTCCAAACCGCAAAGCCTGAAAGGTTATGAGGAATTGGTGGATCAGCTAATACACTTTAATTTTCTGCCACTTGCTGCTACGGCTTCCTAATTCATACCTATTTCACCGCATCCGCCATAGCAGGAGGTGTTTTTAGATCTAATTTCTGGTGATCATGGGCAATTTTTGCTATTTTTAGTTGTGCTATCCAGCAAAATTCAACCCAGAATAGTATAATCGTATGGCGTGAAAAAAAGCTCAGTTTAACCTCTATAAAAAACACCTAAAAAACCGCTGGCATTCACCCGGTAAATCCGCTATCCCGGCGCTAATAAAGCCACAATAACCCCGGGATGGAGCTAACATTATGTCTTCTAATGAAGTTTTCAAAATGATCAAAGAACACGACGTGCAGTTCGTGGATTTTCGTTTCACTGACCCAAAAGGTAAATGGCAGCACACCTGCTACATCGCTGACAAGGTAGATGAAGCCAGCTTTGAAGACGGCATCATGTTTGACGGTTCTTCCATCGCCGGTTGGAAAAGCATCAACGAATCTGACATGATTTTGATGCCAGACGCTAAAAGCGCATTTCTGGATCCTTTCGCCGCACAACCTACATTGGTCATTTTCTGCGATGTGATCGAGCCCGCCACTGGCCAGCCGTATGGCCGCGATCCCCGTTCCGTCGCCAAACGCGCCGAGGCATATTTGCAGTATAGCGGCCTTGGTGACACCGCCTATTTCGGCCCGGAACTTGAATTTTTCGTGTTTGATGATGTGCGCTTCAAAACCTCAGGCAACAGCAGCTTCCACGAACTGCAAAGCGAACATGGGCCACCGCCCACCGACCAAAGGCGGTTATTTCCCGGTCGCCCCGATTGATTCCCTGGCTGATCTGCGCGCTGAAATGCTCTCCGTGCTGAAAACCGTAGGCGTTGTTCCTGTGCTGCACCATCACGAAGTAGCCCCAGCGCAATGCGAGCTTGGCGTGGAATTCTCTACCCTCACCGCCACCGCTGACATTGTTCAGAAATATAAATACGTGGTGCACAACGTAGCCCATTCTTACGGCAAATCTGCCACTTTCATGCCAAAGCCTATTGCAGGTGACAATGGCTCCGGCATGCATTGCCACCAGTCGATCTGGAAAGCAGGCAAACCGCTGTTTGCTGGCAATGGTTATGCTGATTTGTCGGAAATGTGCTTATATTACATCGGCGGCATCATCAAACATGCAAAAACACTCAATGCTTTCACCAACCCATCCACGAACAGCTATAAACGGCTGATTCCCGGCTTTGAAGCGCCGGTATTGCTGGCGTACTCCGCGCGTAACCGCTCGGCGTCCATCCGCATCCCGTATGTGGTGTCGCCCAAAGGCAAGCGCATTGAAGTTCGCTTCCCAGACCCGACCGCCAACCCCTATTTGGCGTTCTCCGCTATGTTAATGGCGGGCCTGGACGGTATTGAGAAAAAAATTCATCCTGGCGACGCGATGGATAAAAATCTTTATGACCTCCCACCGGAAGAACTTAAAGAAGTGCCCACCGTCTGCGGTAGCTTGCGCGAAGCCCTGGCCGCGCTGGACGCAAACCGCGACTTCCTGAAAAAAGGCGATGTGTTCACCGATGACCTGATCGACAGCTACATTGAGCTGAAGATGCAAGACATCTATAAATGGGAACACACCCCAACACCGGGCGAGTTTGAGCTGTATTACAGCGTTTAGTTGGTAAGTCACTATAATATAAAGCAATCCAGTATCTCACTGAGTATACTGGATTGCTTTTGCTGCGCTTGCATAAATTTCTACCTCTACAGAAAAAAACCGCTATAAACATTCCATGACAAACGTCGCAGTAATTGGCTCCCAATGGGGAGATGAGGGTAAAGGAAAGGTCGTTGACTGGCTCAGTGAACGCGCCGGTGTTGTCGTGCGCTTTCAAGGTGGGCACAATGCAGGCCATACGCTGGTCATTGACGGTGTGGTCCATAAACTTTCACTTCTGCCATCCGGCGTGGTGCGCCCAAACAAACTCTCTGTCATCGGAAATGGTGTTGTCATCGACCCGTGGGCGTTGCTTGCAGAAATTGAATCCGTGAGCAAACAAGGTGTGCGCGTAACGCCGGAATCCTTACGCATTGCGGAAAACGCACCGCTTATTTTATCTGTTCATCGCCGGGTAGACCAAGCCGCAGAATCCTTACGCGGCAAAGGCAAAATCGGCACCACAGGCCGTGGCATCGGCCCAGCTTATGAGGACAAAGTCGCCCGCCGCGCCGTGCGCGTGTGTGACCTGGCAGACCCGGAATCCTTGCGCGAGAAAATCGACAATATGCTCGTTTACCACAACGCCCTTTTTGCTGCGGCTGGCGTTGAATTGATGACAACGGATGAAATCCTCATTCCTTTGCTCGAAATCGCTCCACGCATACTACCGTTTGCATCTCCCGTCTGGCGCTTGTTGGACGCAGAACGCAAACGCGGCACACGCATATTATTTGAAGGCGCGCAAGGGGCACTGCTGGATGTAGACCACGGCACCTACCCATTCGTCACCTCATCCAATACCGCCACGGGCACGGCCAGCGTTGGCTCAGGCATGGGCATGTCCGGCATCGGCTACGTGCTTGGCATCACCAAAGCCTATACCACCCGCGTGGGTGCCGGGCCATTCCCCACCGAACTCCATGATGACATCGGTCGCAAAATCGGCGAAATTGGCCGCGAAGTGGGCACCGTTACCGGCCGCGCCCGGCGCTGTGGCTGGTTTGACGCAGTACTGGTTCGCCAGACCGTAAAAATTTGCGGCATTACCGGCATTGCGCTCACCAAGCTTGATGTGCTGGACGGATTTGAAGAACTAAAAATATGCGTCGGCTACACCCACAAAGGCACGCATTACGACTACCTCCCCGCTTCTTCAAAAATTCAGGCGGAAATTGAGCCGGTATATGAAACCATCGAAGGCTGGGCACAAAGCACCCGCGGCGCGCGGAGTTGGGCGAACCTTCCTGCCGCAGCCATTAAATACATTCGCCGCATTGAAGAATTAATCGAATGCCAGGTTGCTCTGCTCTCCACCAGCCCCGAGCGGGAAGATACAATTCTCATGCGTGATCCATTTGAGGATTAGTCCTTGGACTCCATCCCACTAATTGACATTCGCACCAGCAGCCTATTGGAGGTATTGCGTACTTACACCGACAAAGCTTATGATATCTTGCATGCTAGCCATTCCATGTTAGGCTGGATGTCGCGGTTAAGTTGCCCCATCGCATACCCAATAGGGGATATCGCTGCAAAATATTGGCTAAAAAAAATAACAATCCCTACCATAATGAAATTGCGGCTTATGCAAAGCTACTTCGCACACCTGGCGTTTACGCACTAAATTTATGCTACGAATGGGCTTGCACCAGTAGCGTTTATACTAGCGAAAACGGGCCAACACTTTTACGGGCATTGGATTGGGGATTGCCACGCCTGGGCGAAAATACAGTCATCGCGCATCAAAACGGTCCCGCAGGTGAATTTTACAATATCACCTGGCCTGCAGTCAGCGGCATGGTAAACGGCATGGCACCCGGCAGATTTGCTGCCGCGATTAATCAGGCTCCTATGCGCCGTCACAAAACGGGCATCCTGTTGGACTGGGCCCGTAATCGCGCATTTCTATCCCGACAGCACGCGCTTCCCCCTACTCATTTATTACGGCAGGTATTCGAAACCGCGCTCGACTATTCACATGCTAAACAGCTCCTTTGTCATACGCCCATTGCACTACCATGCATTTATGTTCTGAGTGGCATAAAGCCGAATGAGGGATGCATTATCGAACGATTAGAGGATCAGGTAGCTATTCGTGACCTTGGCAATGCGCAATGTATTAGTGCAACCAATCACTTTGAATCCTCGCTCAATGGCATGGGATACGGGTGGATGCCGCGTTCACGTGATAGCCATATGCGCATGCAATGTGCTCAGAACTTTCATTGCATCCAAGACTTTTCCTGGTTCACACCCCCCATAGCTAATAGCACTACACGTCTAGCGCTAATAGCAAGTGCTGGTGGGAAAAACCTAAAAGTATTAGGCATCAACGGCACCACTCCTGTTACATCAGTATTTTCTCTCTAAAAGAGCGAACATCGAAGCATCAGATTTAAAAACGCACAAAAATATCAAGAAACAACAGTGGTTAGCCGGGAGTTTGACATAATTTTAGATTATCATATCATATTAGTGGCTTTTCTTATATGTAGATTAAATTATTATGAATTCCTTTATCTTTCCAACAAGCAATACATCATCTTTATGAATATAAAAAAAATTCAAATCTATTCTATCAGCGCTATCATCATAGCCGCTGCGTTATCTCGCTTACTTCCTCATGTGCCAAACGCCACACCCCTTGCTGCAATGGCATTATTGGGTGGGGTGTATTTAGGTAACCGCGCACTGGCATTTATTATTCCACTAGCGGCACTGGTGCTAAGCGATGTTATGATCGGCTTTTATGCTGGCATGGGCGTAGTGTACGGGGCATTTTTATTTACTGTCTTGCTTGGCACCTGCATTCGCCGCAATCCGAACAGTGTAACCATTGCTTCCACCACCCTGATTAGCTCTATCCTCTTTTTCCTGCTTACCAATTCCGTATGGTTGCATGGCGGCCATGGGCTTTATGCGCAAAACTGGAACGGCATGATGGAATGCTACACCGCCGCATTGCCCTTTTTCCGCAATTCCTTATTGGGTGACGTGGGCTACAGTGCATTGCTTTTCGGTGGATATTGGCTCTTACAGCGCCTCTTCCCGCAGCTTCAGACCTGTTCCCGCGCATAAAGCGCATCGGCCCGGGCGCGAAACGCTTCAATCATTTTGCTTTGCGCACGCGCGAACATGCCGCCAAGCATTGCTTCCAATAACTTTGAGCGAAACGCAAAATCCAGGAAAAAATCAATCTCCGTGCCCCCTTGCGGCAAGGCAGTAAATTGCCAGCGATTCGTTAAATGCGAAAACGGCCCCCGCACCAATGTTGCTTCCACCTTATATGGCGGCGAAAGCACTACACGGGAAGTATAACGCTCGGTTAGCCCTTTAAAATGAATCGCCAATTCAGCCAGAAATTCACCCTCCGCGCGTTCGAGAATGCGCGCTGCACGGCACCAGGGGAGAAATTCCGGGTAACGTTCTACGTCTGCCACCAATGCATAGAGTTGCTCGGGTGTATATGGCGAAATCTGGCGATCAGAATGTGCAGGCATAGCCTGATGAATTAACTGATTCATATCGTCTGCGCAACATCTGCGCGCTCGGCACGCTCCGCCAGCATCGCCTGAAACGAAACACGTGGGGCTTCTTCTCGCACCAGCCCTGTAATTTGCGCTTCCGGCACCTCATTTACTTTTTCCTGCTGAACTGCTGCTGCAAGCGGCATCGGCTGCTCAGGCGCTTTATCAAAGGCCGTGCCGTTAAAAACCTTCATGTAAAAATTGCTGAGCGTGTTGGTGAAAGCGGAGTTGCTAAATGCCATAAAACCGCCAAACATGCCAAATACCGCCGATGTCGCCGCAATCGCCGCATGACTTGCCCCGGCGGTCGCCGTTGCCCCTTGAAATCCAAGTGCCGCCGTCGCCGAAGCCGTAACGGGATTTAATGCTATTAATGCACCAAACGCTGCAAACAAGGGAACTAATATAGCTGCAGCTTTCCACGTATAGAGCTGGGGCTTCTTCCCTTCCAAAATTTCCTGATCTTTTTGCACCTCAGAAACCACGCGTCCGGTTTTTCGTGCTTCTTGCGCCGTTAGCGCCGTGGACGCAGATGCCGCATTAGCTCCCACATCTGCCCCCAGCGTCATGCCGATCACCGACACCACGCCGGCAAATAAACTGGCGCTGCTCGCAATTGCCGATATAGCCGGAAAACCGGTGGCGGCACTTGCACCCTCAACACCTAATTGGCCAAAAATTGCGGGCAAAAAAGCCGCTACGGCGCCTACTGCCGCCCCATATACTGCGCCTAGCGTCCCAGCCCCCAACATACCGGCGGTACGGCGGGCCCACGTGACGCGATGGGTGATGTCATATGTATCCATCTGTTCATGCTATCTGCATGCAACACAAAGATAAATGGTTATTTTATGAAACTATTGTGACAGCTGAGTCTTAGGAAAGCTGCGCCTGCCTTGCCGCCCGCATCTTCTCAAAATCTTCACCCGCGTGATACGATGATCGGGTCAGCGGACTGGATGCCACCATTAAAAAGCCCTTAGCGCGGGCTTGGCGGCCATAATAGTCAAATTCATCCGGCGTGACGTAACGCGCCAGTGGGGCATGGGCCGGCGTTGGCTGAAGGTATTGACCAATCGTCATAAAATCCACATCTGCGGCGCGCAGATCGTCCATCACCTGCAAGACTTCTTCTTTTTCCTCGCCAAGGCCGACCATGATGCCGGATTTGGTAAACATGGTGGGGTCCAGCTCTTTTACGGTTTTCAGCAAATGCAGGGAATTGAAATAACGCGCACCCGGACGAATGGTTTTATAGAGCCTTGGAACCGTCTCAATATTGTGGTTATACACATCAGGTTTTGCCTTAACAATAACGCCTATCCCCTTTTCTTTTCTCAAGAAATCAGGGGTAAGCACCTCAATAGTTGTATTCGGTGCACGCCGACGCATGGCAGTAATACATTCAGCAAAATGCGCTGCCCCGCCATCCTCCAAATCATCCCTATCAACTGAAGTCACCACCACATGCGATAAATTCAACTCGGCAATAGCTTGGGCCAGATTTTCAGGCTCATGGGGATTAAGAGCGCCCGGGGTTCCGGTTTTTACATTACAAAATGCGCATGCCCGGGTGCAGGTATCGCCCATAATCATCACCGTTGCATGCGCCTTGGCCCAACACTCACCAATATTGGGGCATGCCGCTTCCTCACACACGGTGTTGAGCTTCAGCTTGTGAATCACATCACGCGTTGCCCGATATTCGGTGGAAACTGGCGCTTTAACGCGTATCCACTCTGGTTTCGGCAGTTTTTGCTTGTCTTCGCGTAGATTATGTAAATCGGCCATGAAATTGCTTGAAAAGGTTCCCGGTTTCCTTTATGTAAGCACCTCTTTACCATTTACGCAAGCAAAAGAGGTTCCATGGCCCGCGTTACCGTCGAAGATTGCATCGAGAACATTCCTAACCGTTTTGACCTGGTTCTGGTCGCCGCTCAGCGCGCCAAGCAGATCTCATCCGGCAACCCGCTCACCGTTGAGCGTGATAATGACAAAGACGGCGTTGTTGCCCTGCGCGAAATCGGCGGCGAAACCATTCCGCTGGAGCAATTACGCGAAGACACCATCAACGCCTTCTGCAAACGCCAAGCCGTTGATATTGCAGACGCCAAAGCCGTGGCAGAAGACGAAATGCACATGGAAGTGGAACAGGTATTCCAGGAAGCTGCCAAACACATCACCACCAGCGACGAAGAAGCCGAAGACGCCGGCCTGTCGTTTGAAGGCGAAGACGTAGCGGATACGGAAGAGTAAAACGCCCTATTCTTCCTGCGTTACCCGGTTGCGTCCGTTATGTTTGGATTTATAAAGCGCATCATCCGCGCGGCGGATTAATGTTTCCAGCGTATCCGTCCGTGGGCGGAATTGTGATACACCGATAGATACAGTCACCTGACCATAGGATTCGCCCGTATCCTTGCGCTTTAAATCACGATTAGCAATGGTATTGCGAATGGTTTCGGCCACCTTCAATGCACCCGTCAAGGGTGTTTCGGGCAACATGACGCAAAATTCTTCACCGCCATAACGCCCGACCTGATCTTTACCACGCACGCTATACGTCAATGCACGCGCCACAATTTTCAGCACTTCATCACCTAATAAGTGGCCGTATTTATCATTGAAATTCTTAAAGTGATCCACGTCGATCATCAGCAGCGTTAAATCATGCTTCCCGTCTGCATGATACGCTAATTGCTCTTCCAGTACTTGCTCCAGCGCTTTGCGGTTGAGAACGCCGGTTAGGAAGTCTTGCTGCGATTCTTCGCGTAAACGCTCCAGATTATGTTTCAATGCATCCACTTCACTCCGCGACGCATCAAGCTTGCTATTTAACGACTCACCTCGCTCTTTCATCGCGGCGGTGGAAGAAATCAGCTGCTTGACCATGCCTTGCAAGTTAGGGTCATCAATCTGAATTTCCATTTTATGCAAATAGCCATCAATGTCCTCGTTATATGCATTGGTTTCTCGGCTGAATTCACCGACAATACGCACCACTTCACCAAGCATTTTACTTGCACCTTGTGTCACATCATTCAGCACCTGCTCATTAGCATTGGCAATTACGTATTTGTGATACAAATTACGCAGCATGTGCGAGCTAAATGGCATGCGCTGCACAATCGCCTGATCTACTTCTTTGACCAAGCCAGGATTCAAGCTCAGCACGTAATGAAAAAATATCGTATAATTTTCTGGCAACGGCAAAATCTGATGCTCTTGCATAAAGGCGATAGTCCGCTCAGCATATTTTTGTGCGGTGGCAGCATCCATTACAGGCATGCCAGGCGCCAATTTAGGCGCAGCAGCTTCCGGTGTTTTTTGTGCAGATATAGCCATGAAATTTTAAGAACCAGTAGGAGACATGTAGTTAAGCATACCCTGTGTTCGCTAAGAAAATGTTAAGTATGCCCGCAGAAACCTTCTTATACAAATTTGCCTCAAAACCCGTAGCTCGGCCATTTTTTGGTTACCAATTCGCTAATATCATCGGGCATTTTAATTAATTTTCCCCATTCCCGTCGGCTTTCAGACGGATATTTATTGGTAGCATCTAAACCAATTTTTCCCCCCAATCCATCCTCCGGTGAAGCAAAATCCAGATAATCAATTGGCGTATTTTCAAT
>CAZGVV010000009.1:8502-16527 GCA_964529155.1 uncultured Rickettsiales bacterium | reverse complement strand
CATCACTTCTTTCCAATCCCGGCAATCAATATCAGCGTCCACCACGATCACCCATTTGGTATATAAGAATTGCCGTAAGTACGACCACACGCCCATCATCACCCGCTTGGCATGCCCAGCATAGGCTTTGCGAATCGACACCACGGCGATGCGGTAGGAACATCCTTCCGGCGGCAAATAAAAATCAACGATCTCCGGGAACTGTTGTTGCAGCAGCGGAATAAACACTTCATTAAGCGCCTCGCCCAGCACACTTGGCTCATCTGGCGGCTTGCCGGTATAGGTCGTCAAATAAATCGGATTCGCGCGCATGGTGATCGCGCTGATCGTAAACACCGGAAACTGCTCCACGCTGTTATAATACCCGGTATGATCGCCAAACGGCCCCTCATCCCGATAATCGCTGAGCGAGATATGCCCCTCCAACACGATCTCCGCATTGGCAGGTACTTTAAGAGGCACGGTTTTGCAATCCACCAATTCCACTTTCCGCCCACGCAATAATCCGGCGAATTGATATTCTGAAAGCGTATCCGGCACCGGCGTCACCGCCGCCAGAATGGTTCCGGGGTCACACCCCAACACCACAGCGGCAGGCAACGGTTCAGGATTTTTTTCTTTCCACCGCGCATAATGCTGCGCCCCACCACGGTGCTTTAACCAGCGCATCAAGGTTTGGTTTCTGCCAATCACCTGCATACGGTAAATACCGAGGTTATAATTATCCTCTGCCGTTTCGGAAGGCCCCTTCGTCACCACGAGCGGCCAGGTAATCAGCGGCCCCACATCGTCCGGCCAGCAGGTTTGGATCGGCAGTAATGAGAGATCAATCTCATTTCCACGCAACACCACTTCCTGACATGGCGCGTTGCTCACCATTTTCGGCTTCATGTTCATCACGGTTTTGAGCAACGGCATCATCTCCCATGCCTCACGCCAGCCACCCGGCGGCTCAGGTTGACGCAGAAAGGCCAGCGTCTCGCCAATCTGCCGCAACTCATGCGGCTCACGACCCATGCCCCACGCCACGCGTTCCACCGTGCCGAATAAATTGGTAAGCGCCGGCATGTGATACCCGGTAACATTTTCAAATAATGCCGCCGGTCCTTGATTACGAAGCAATCGGCAGCCAATTTCCGTCATCTCAAGCACAGGCGACACCGGCGCCTTCACCCGCACCAACCGCCCACGCTCTTCGAGGCGGGCCATAAAATCGCGTAAGCTGTTAAAATGCATAAAAAGACATATTAATTAGACTGTTGTATCAATAGATGGGCGCAGTCACAAGATGTATTATTATTGAATTTTATTAATAAATATGAGATATATTATCTTTATTATATCCAAAGCGTTAATTAGATAAGCAATTTAAAAAAACAATCCTTACCCAGCCCAAACGTCCGGCACTCTAAAATTAGTGAGTACTAAAGATCAGATGTATAAGTTGTATGAGTCTCGAAAATCAACGTGATCCCGGCTTAGTAAAGCTAGAAGAGCTTTATCATGGCACCATAACTCCTGACATTGCTGCTTTGTCAAAGAGTGAGATCAAGCATATGCTAAAGCTTATCGCTGATCGTGCTGCGCTTTATTTCGAAGAAGAATATCAAAAACCCCGCACATGGCTTTATACGGCAACAGATGAGCATGGGAGAAGTGAGCCTATCGCGAAAGTAAAAAATAAAAAATATATGCTACAACGTCAAAAACTTGATGCACAATTTTCCAGATTATCGACGTTAGATCTTTCCCCTATTCAAAAGCACGCTATTTACGAAGTATATAATGCTGTTGAGCAAAATCTTCTAGGTATTGCTATCTCCGACGTTGATAGTAATAGCAGTTTCCAGCCCGCTGAAGAGTGGCAAGAACGCAGCCTACTAAGGGTAGAACTTGAAGGAAACAACTATCGCGGCCGCGATTTCATCGATTTATTCATGCATGAAGCTGGGCATGCCGCAACCTATTATGACAACAACACAACCCATAAAGATTACCCAACGCGGGACCGAGATAATCCTGTAACACTACTTCAAGATGAACTCAGGCAAATTTTACGTGAGCCATCTGTTCATACGCCTAATGATGCATGGAAGCGCTTAGAGGATACTTATGGGCATAATAGTTCTTTTGCTTAAGCTAATCCAAATTTAGACCTCATTAAAGCATCAGATCTTCCGCATATAGCAAATGCAGAAGATCGCATCCGTTATATTCACGAGAAAGCTTTCGCTACACTCAATCCTTTATCAGACAAACCTAAAACTGTTATTAATGCAGAAGACATTCAGGCAAACGGTACTTTACATAAACAAGGCTTGCCAGAAATTGAAACAACTGAATATGAGCTAGGCCCCAAACCCGCAACAAAGGTTACGCCTTCCACCTGCAATGTAAGCTTAGATCCCGAAAAAAAATACCGCTAATCACGCCCGCACCAGCGGCACAAACCGCACGGGCATCAATGCTTCTGTTTCCACCACCCCATCCATAGCTTTGCGCAAACGCAGCAATTGCTGCTCGCCGGTTTCCTCGCCCACCGGAATCACCATCACTCCGCCAGGGCGCAACTGCTCGATCAATGCCTCCGGCACTTCCGGCGGGGCGGCGGCCACTAAAATACGGTCGAACGGCGCGGATTCCTTCCAGCCTTTCCAGCCATTTCCCACCCGTGTCACCACGTTAGTAAAGCCCAGCGCCTGCAAGCGCGGCTCCGCCATCGCCATTAAGGGCCGGTGGCGCTCAATGGTGTATACACGCCGCGCCAATTGCGCCAAAATCGCCGTTTGGTACCCAC
This sequence comes from uncultured Rickettsiales bacterium, assembly GCA_964529155.1. Classification (GTDB taxonomy): domain Bacteria; phylum Pseudomonadota; class Alphaproteobacteria; order Rickettsiales; family SXRF01; genus CAZGVV01. Next base: position 13,730 of record CAZGVV010000009.1, on the reverse strand, counting down.
ACCCCGTGCCGATTTCTAATACGGTGTGGCGCGCCTGCACTTCCAGCATGGACGTCATCCACGCCACAATGGTCGGCTGGCTGATGGTCTGGCCACAGGCAATCGGCAGCGCCGTGTCCACGTAGGCCTGGTCATGAAACGCTTCTTCAACAAATTCTTCACGCGGAATGCTCTCAATAGCCGACAATACCCGCGTATCGCGGATGCCGGAGCGCCGCAGCTGCATTACCAGGCGAATGCGCCTGGTGTGGTCACTTTCAGCCCGCTCGTTTTGCTTAATATGCTCAATAATATGCACGTTTTCGGTCATAGCGTCATATGCCTTAAAATTTCCTTAACAATTCACCTTTACACTCATGGCATGATCCACGCCTCAGACAGCATTCTCTCCCTTATCGGCCACACTCCGCTGGTGCGCACACGCCATTTGGACACGGGCCTGTGCGAGCTTTTTTTGAAATTGGAAAACACCAATCCCGGCGGCTCGATAAAAGATCGCATCGCGCTATCTATGATTGCATCGGCCGAAGCCGAAGGCAAGCTTAAACCGGGCGGCACATTGGTGGAGGCAACCGCAGGCAACACCGGCCTTGGCCTTGCCTTAGTCGCCAGCCAAAAAAACTACAAACTCCTCCTCGTCATTCCTGACAAAATGAGCCATGAGAAAATCGCGCATTTACGCGCCATGGGTGTGGAAATCGTGATGACGCGTTCGGATGTTGGCATTGGCCACCCGGAATATTATCAAGACATGGCCCAGCGCATCGCCAAAGAACGGGACGGGTTTTACGTCAACCAGTTTGAAAACCTCGCCAATCCCCGCGCCCATTACCGTACCACCGGCCCCGAAATCTGGGAACAAACCGAAGGCCGCGTGGACGCCGTGGTGTGTGGCGTCGGCAGCGGCGGCACGCTGAGTGGCGTTGGTCATTTCTTGCGTGAGAAAAACCCTGGCGTGGAAATGATCCTCGCCGATCCACGCGGCTCCGTACTGGCACCCTATGTAAATACCGGCGTTTTGGGCCAGGCCGGAAGCTGGCTGGTGGAGGGCATTGGCGAAGATTTTGTGCCTAAAAATTGCGATCTCACATTGGTAAGCAACGCCTATTCGGTTTCCGACAGCGAAAGCATGTTGTGCGCCCGTGAATTACTGAAATGTGAAGGCATCCTCGCCGGTTCTTCCTCCGGCACATTGCTTGCAGCATCCCTGCGCTATTGCCGCGAGCAAACCACCGCAAAACGCGTCGTTACCTTTGTCTGCGACAGCGGGAACAAGTATTTTTCCAAGCTTTATAATGATGAATGGCTAGCCAGCCATGGGATTAAGGCTTGATTATTAGCCCACATTTACGGCACTATCCCACATTCCTGACATAACCCCTCGACAATTGGTGTACATCCCATGACCCGCCGTAATGATCCCTCCTGGCGTTTTGACACCCGCGCCATTCACGCTGACCAGGAATTCGATCCCACCACCGAATCCATCATTACGCCCATTTATGCTACATCCACCTACGCCAACGAAGCGCCGGGCGTGCACAAAGGCTTTGACTACGCCCGCAGCCAAAACCCCACGCGCTTTGCCTATGAACGCGCCGTCGCTAATTTAGAAGGCGGTAGCGCCGCATTTGCGTTTTCCTCCGGCCTTGCCGCTACGTCCACGGTGTTGGATTTACTGCCGCACGGCTCCCATATCATCTCCATTGATGACCTGTATGGCGGTACTTACCGCTTGTTTGAGCGCGTCGCCAAACCCGCCCGTGACATTGACGTCAGCTACATCAGCGACGTCCGCGATTTAAGCGCTCACATTCGCCCCAACACACGCATGCTTTGGGTGGAAACGCCTACCAATCCGTTGCTCAAGCTGGTGGATTTAGAAGCCGTGGCAACCCTCGCCCGCAAGCATAACCTCATCACGGTAGCCGACAACACATTCGCCACGCCCTACCTCCAGCGGCCGCTAGAATTGGGTTGGGATTTGTCGCTGCACTCCTCCACCAAATACATCAACGGCCATTCCGACATTATCGGCGGCGTGGTGGCAGTGGGTGACAACACAGAATTGCGCGACCGCATGAAATTCCTGCAAAATGCCGTTGGCGCCATATCCGGTCCATTTGATTGCTTCCTTGCCCATCGCGGCGTCAAAACCTTAGGCCTGCGCATGCAACGCCACTGCGAAAACGCAGCAAAAGTAGCGGAATTTTTAAGCACTCACCCTAAAGTAGAACGCGTTATTTACCCCGGCCTATCCAATCACCCGCAGTATAAGCTTGCGCAAAAGCAAATGCACAGCCCTGGCGGCATGGTGTCTGCGGTGTTAAAAGGCAGTGAAGAAGAAACTGTGCGCTTCCTGAAGCGCTGCCAGGTCTTCATCCTCGCCCAAAGTCTGGGTGGTATCGAAAGCCTCATCTCCCAACCCGCTCGCATGACCCACGCCAGTATCCCCGCCGAAATCCGCCAAAAAATCGGCGTGGTAGACACGCTGGTACGGCTGTCAGTCGGGATTGAAGATGTCGGCGATTTGATTGGGGATTTGAAGCAGGCCTTGGCGTAATTGTCTATCCTGCCTATACGGAAATGACAGAAATCCCCCCCATATACGCCCGCAACACCTCCGGTACGACCACACTGCCGTCCGCCTGCTGGTAATTCTCTAAAATCGCCACCAGCGTGCGGCCCAGTGGCAGGCCGGAGCCGTTGAGCGTGTGGACGAATTCATTGCCTTTTCCTGCTTTCGGCTTATAGCGCGCCTTCATGCGCCGGGCCTGAAACGCGCCGCAATTGGAGCAGCTGGAAATTTCGCGGTAAGCGTTTTGTCCGGGGAGCCACACTTCCAGATCATAGGTTTTTTCCGAGCAAAACCCCATATCGCCGGTGCATAGCAACATCACGCGGTATGGCAGCCCCAGCTTCTGTAATAGGCTCTCCGCGCACGACGTCATGCGCTCATGCTCCGCGTGCGATTGCTCCGGCGTGGTGATCGACACCATCTCCACTTTCCAAAATTGATGCTGACGAATCATCCCCCGCGTATCCCGCCCCGCCGCACCCGCTTCCGAGCGGAAACATGGGGTGTTGGCAGTATAGCGCAGGGGCAGCTTGTCTTCCTCGATAATAGAATCTGCAACCAAATTAGTTAGGGGCACTTCGGAAGTAGGAATCAACCACTTTCTAGTGTTACGAGTATCATCGTCAGAAGTTTTTATAAGATGTCGGACATTCTTTGTAGGTATACTATCTGGAAATTGCTCTAACCATTGCTCTAATTGAATTTCGAAATATCTATGCGTTGAACCCGTTACGAATAAATCCTCTGAAAATTTCGGCAATTGCCCCGTGCCATACACGGCATTGTCGCGCACCATCAGCGGTGGCGACACTTCGGTATAGCCAAACTTCGCCGTATTATGATCGAGGAAAAACTGCGCCAGCGCCCGCTCCAGCCGCGCCAATGCGCCCTTGAGCACCACAAACCGCGCGCCGGACATCTTGGCCGCGCCTTCAAAGTCCATCAGCCCTAACGCCTCGCCGATTTCAAAATGCTGCTTCGGCGCGTCTATCGCAGGCTTCTGGCCCCAATTGCGCACTTCTTTATTGCCGTGCTCATCCTTACCTTCCGGCACATCGCTGGCCGGAATATTCGGGATGCTGGAGAGCACGGCTTCCAACGCCCCGCCCTCACCTAACGTTTTCTCAAGCGCCGCCATGGTTTCATTCACCTGCTTGGCTTCCGCCATAATCGCAGCCGCATCTTCACCCTTGGCCTTGGCTTGACCGACCGCTTTAGCCAGTTGATTGCGCTTGCCTTGCAATTCCTGCAATTCCGTTTGCGCTTTGCGCTTTTCTTCATCCAGCTGCAAAATTTCCGCTGCCTGTGCCGCTAATCCGCGCCGCGCAAGTCCAGCATCAAACTCCGCCGCATTGGCGCGAATCCATTTCATATCATGCATTGTTTTTCTTCCCTTTTTCAATCACCCGGCAGATCCATACCGAGGCTTCATAAAGCACATAGAGCGGCGCGGCAAGCGCCACCTGGCTGAACACGTCCGGCGGTGTAATCACCGCAGCCACCGCCACAATAATCACAATCGCATAACGCCGCCCGCGCGCAAGCGTTTCCGCTTGCACCATTCCGGCTTGCGTCATTAGCGCAAGCACTACCGGCAATTGGAACGACACGCCAAACGCCAGCACCATGTGCGTGACCAAACTTAAATATTCGCTCACCCGCGCCTCTAAGCGAATCGGCAAGCCACCGGCGGAACCACCGCTTTCAAAGGACAGGAAAAAACCCCATGCCACCGGCAAAATCACATAATAACACAGCGCCGCGCCCAGCAAAAACAACGCCGGCGCCGCCACGAAATACGGCACCAGCATGCGCCGCTCACGCGCGTACAAACCCGGCGCCACAAAATAATAGACCTGCGCTGCAATCACCGGAAACGCTATGAAAAACCCGGCGAACATGCTTAAGCGAATATAGGTGAAAAACGCTTCGGCAAGCCCGGTATAAATCATATGCCGTCCGCCATCGTCCGTCATCGAGGCCGCCAGTGGTCGCACTAAAAACCCGTAAATTTCATTGGAAAACGCATACGCCACGCCCGTTGCGATAAAAAACGCAGCCAGCGCCACGGTGAGGCGCTGACGCAGCTCCACCAGATGCGCCATAAGCGGCTGCTTGTCAGGATTTTCGGGGGTGGGTTCCATCGGCTGGCTTGATGAAATCGTCGAGGTCATAGGCTTCATAAGGTTTTCCGTCATCACCGGTAATCACGCGCATCTCTTTTTTTACTTGCTCCACGCCGGACTCGCGCGCCAGATCATCAAACGCACCACGCAGCTCCGCCGTGAGCGCTTTAAATTGCGCCATTATTTTTGCGCAGGCACGCACTACCACCGGCACATCTTTCGGCCGCAGAAATACTACGGCCACCACGACCACTAACAGCAATTCCGAAAATGAAAAATCCAGCACGCCAAAATTCCGTATTATGTACGGCTGGAATCACGTTGCTGGTCAATGATCGGCGGCGTTTGTGCTGAAGGCACTACCGGGGGCACGCCTTCGCTTTCATCTTTCAACCCCTCACGCAGTGAGCGGATACCTTTGCCGATGTCACCCATCACGCGCGGCAGGCGGCCTGCGCCGAACACCAACAACACAATCATGAGCAATACGAGTAGATGCGGCAAGCTCAGCATAACAATCTCCT
>CAZGVV010000009.1:0-8492 GCA_964529155.1 uncultured Rickettsiales bacterium | reverse complement strand
TATTCCAAATCATCGGTAATCGCGTTACCGGTTATGTCTTGAATCTCGTTCACTACCACCTGCGCTGCCTTCCCGATACCCTGTTGGATCACATCCACGCCCAGCATAGGCAACACCAACAATAATGCGAACAGCACTACCATGCCATAGCTTTCAGTACGCTGGAAGAGGGAAAATAACCGCTTTGGCAGCAATGCCGCCACCATCCGTCCACCGTCCAGCGGCAAGATGGGGATCATATTGAATAGGGCGATCACTACATTCAGCACAATCATGCGCTCAAGCACCAGGCCCACCCAATGCAATGTATTTATATGCATAAGCAATGCAGAAGCAATGGCCAGCGCAATATTCATTCCCGGCCCGGCTGCGGCAACCAGCAGCATACCCACCCGCTCAGGCCGCAAGGCTTTAAAATGCACCGGCACCGGTTTGGCGTAACCAAATAAAACCGGGGAATGCAGCAAAAACAACAGCCCTGGCAACACCACCGTACCAAAACGATCAATATGTTTAATGGGATTCAAACTCAACCGGCCCGCACGCTTGGCGGTATCGTCACCAAATAGCCAGGCGGCAAAGCCATGGGCGGCTTCATGCAAGGTAATGGCCAGCAATACCGGCAATACCCATGCCGAACTGTCATATAACGTGTGGTAAATACTCACGCCGCGCGGCGAATAAACGCCGTCAAATGTGCTTCTGTCGCCGCCACATCCAGTGGAGGCGCCGCTAAAAACGCTTCCCGCGCTGCGGCAAACGCCCGCACATGGCGAGTATATGCAGATTTGGTCATAGGCGGCGTCACGTCGAGCGCCGCGCGCTTTTCTTCCAATGTGAGCGTGGTGATGCCGTTGCAATACAATACGACATCACACCCCGCCTGCAATGCGCCGGTGATACGGCTTTCAATCGTACCGCTTAACGCTTTCATGGTGAGGTCATCGGACATCAATAAACCGTCATAGTCAATCTCATCACGAATCTCGGTAATTACGGCTGGCGAAAGCGTGGCCGGACGCTCCGCGTCAAGCGCGGTGTAGAGTACATGCGCTGTCATCGCCATGGGAATATGCGTCAAGGCACGAAATGGCGCAAAATCTGTTGCACGCAGTGTTTCAAGTGACGCATCCACCACCGGTAATGCATGATGACTGTCAGCTTGGGCGCGGCCATGGCCGGGAATGTGTTTGACCACAGGAATTACGCCGCGCTCCAAAAGACCGGCCGCCATTTCAGCAGCGAATTCGATAACCTGTTGGGGGGTGGCACCATATGCCCGATCCCCGATAATATCATGTGCGCCCGGCACTGGCAGGTCGGCCACTGGCGCGCAATCCACGTTAATACCCAGATCGCGCAGTTCCTCAGCAATCAACCGCGCGTTTAATCGCACCGCGGCGTGCGCGTTCTCGCCCAGTGCCGCTAATTGCGCTGCCGGGTAACTGGCTCGCCAATGCGGAGGACGCAATCGCGCCACACGACCACCTTCCTGATCAATCAGAATCGGCACATCATCGCGGCCTGAAATGGCTTTCAATTCCGCCGTTAATGCCTTTATCTGGGCAGGATCAACGCAATTGCGGCCAAACAAAATATAGCCATATGGATTTACTTCCGCAAAAAAACGGCGTTCATCTGCCGAAAGCTTAGCCCCTTCACAATCCAAAATAATCGCACGCGGATTCGTCACAGGCTTACTTCGTCACAATGCAGGCTTGATGTTCGGCCGTGAGCTTATCGCAGGTAGCTTTAGCATCCTTCACCGCTACGCGCAGGCGATAAAACACTCCCTTACCTGGCACGGCAGCGCGCTGCACGGAAGGTGTCAACCCGGACAATAATGCCGCATGCGCTGTGCTGATATGCTTCCATGAAGCTTTCGCTTCCTCATCCGTTTTATATGCCCCCAACTGAATGGACGCCCCACCCGAAGCTGCAGGAGCAGATGAACCTTTTTTGGTTTTCGGTTGTGTGAGCACCACTGATTTTTGCTTAGAAGGCTTTTCCTTTGCCGTCGTTTTCGCCGTTGTTTTTACTGCTTCACTCACAGTTTTAGCTGCAGGTGCTTCAGCTTGCTTGGCCGCTTCTTTCACTACCTCTTTATGCACTTCTTTATTTGCAGGCTTCAATTCCACAGGCGCCGCACTGGAAGTCGTTGCAACAGGCACTGTTGGCACATTCACTGATTCCACAGAGGGCAACACGGCAGGTGCAGCATTCGCCGCCGGAACAGATGCCGTAGCCGGAGCAGACGCTGTTACAGGCGCATCTTGCGAAGTAATTGTAGTGGGAGAAGTAGTGTTCGCTGCGTTCACGTTAGCCGGTGCAGGCAACACTTCACCACCGGCAGACGGAATCAGCTTTGCGTTATTAGTTGCAACAATGGCTTCCTTAGCATCCGTCGTTGCGGCATTGGCTTCCGCCTGACGCAATTTTTCATGCACCCAGTTAGCATTCACTTCACCGCGCTTCACCGGCTCTTCGGTCATGGGAACTACACGCTCCACCGCCTTATCAGTCTCGCCAGAAAGGGCGCTGAATACGGTTTTGTCCTGATTAGGGAATTGCATGCCGCCTGGATCCAGCGGCTTTACTTTCATCGGGGTTTTGTCTGCTTCTACGAGCAGCACGTCGCCTTCAATCATCTTCGGAGCGCTGGCGTGATACGCATACCAGGCAAGGCCGACAAATCCGACAAATGCCATGGCCACCACGCCGCTCGAAGCCCAGCGGGGTAGTACGCGCCTGTGCTCTTCCAACTCAGGTAACAAGCCACCGTCTTCGTCGTCAAAAGGATTCTCGTTCATGCGCGTAATTCCTCTACAGGTTCCACTCCAAGCACCATCAACCCGGAGGCGATGACGGCGGTTAATGCATGTATCAACGCTAACCGCGCTGCTGTCAATTCTATAGCATCTTTTTGGATAAAGCGAAGCGTATTCTGTTCGTTACCCCGATTCCATAATCCATGAAACGCCGCCGCCAGTTCCTGCAAATAAAATGCCACGCGGTGCGCCTCACCGGCACGCGCCGCCTGCTCAACCAGGCGCGGCCATAACGCCATCACCTTAATCAAGGCAAGCTCCTCCGGTGCGGTTAATAATGCCAGCAGTTTTGCACTTGGTTTTTGTGCCAGCGCCACCGCCTCCGGCATATCCGCCGCCGCCAGCCGCAATACGGACTTTACCCGTGCATGGGCGTATTGCACATAAAAGACCGGGTTATCTTTGCTTTGCTCCATGACTTTGGCGAAATCAAAATCCAGCGGCTGGTCGTTTTTGCGTGTGAGCATGATAAAACGGAATACATCACGCCCTACCTCATCCACCACTTCACGCACCGTAACAAAGGTTCCTGCGCGCTTCGACATTTTCATCGGCTCACCGCCGCGCATAAATTTTACCAGCTGGCACAGTTTCACTTCACACACCGCCTTCCCACCAGAAAGCGCCGTCACGGCCGCCTGAATCCGCTTGGCATAACCGCCGTGATCTGCCCCCAGAACATTAATCAAGCGCGTATGCCCACGGCGAATCTTGTCCCAATGATAGGCAATATCCGGCGCGAAATAGGTCCAGCTGCCATCGGATTTTTTCACAGGCCGGTCCGCATCATCGCCAAATTGCGTTGAACGAAATAAGGTCTGCGGCCGTGGCTCCCAATCCTCTGGTGCTTTGCCTTTGGGCGGCTCAAGCGTGCCGACATAAATCAATCCCTGCTTATCCAGCGCGTCCAGCGCCTGCTGCACCAGCCCCGCCTCCACAATCGCCCGCTCGGAGGAAAACATTTCATGCTGAATACCCAGCGCCGCCAAATCTTCCTTGATGGTCGCCATATTGACGTCCACCGCGAACTGACGGACAATCGGCAGCCATTGTTCGCGCTGCATATTCATCAATGCCCGGCCATGTGCATGTGCCAGGCCTTCGCCCACGGCTTTCATATATTCCCCGGGATATAACCCCTCCGGTATCTCGCCAATAGGTTCGCCCAGCGCTTCGCGGTACCGCAAAAAACCCGTCTCGGCGAGCTTGTCAATCTGGCCGCCATTATCATTAATATAATATTCTTTTGTTACCGAGTATCCCGCCTTGAGCAACAACGTCGCCAACGCATCACCAATTACCGCGCCGCGGCCATGCCCCACATGCATCGGACCAGTCGGGTTGGCGGAGACATATTCCACGTTTACCTTAATCCCATTACCCATAGTGGAATTGCCATAATCCCGGCCTTCCTCCAAAATGGCAGGAATAAGCGCTTGCCACATTTCAGGCTTCAGTGTGATGTTGATGAATCCCGCACCGGCGATATTAGCGGACAACACCTCCGGCATTAATGCTATTTTATCCAATAAGATAGCAGCCAATTCCTGAGGCTTCGCTTTAAGCTGCGCCGCCAGCACCATGGCCGCATTCGTGGCAATATCGCCATGACCTGAGTCTTTAGGGGATGTGGCCTCAATACGGGCAGTCTCAACCGCCGAAGGAAATGTGCCGGCGGCCGCAAGCGATTCCACTATTGCTTTAATTTTTAACTCTATATTACTGTATATATTCATTATTTACACCGTCAACTCTGATTTTACTTTTTGTGCATGGAACCTGTTACCATTTTGTAGTAACAGTAAATGAGGATGATATCAATTTCTGATGAGGGAATAGTATGATTGAACTCAACAAATTTATTGAAAAATCACAAGCCGCTTTTAATAAAAGCATACCGCCTGGCACCGAAGTTACCCCCCATTGCAAAGCGGCAGGATTAGCCCTTGCATTATTAAGATATGCAGAATGCCAAGAAGATGAGGAACGCACTAATTTTGCTGAAAAGAATAGAAAGCCCAGGGAAGATCGTGACCTATATAGATCTGCGGCTATGCAAACTGAATTGGCATTAAGCCAAAGCCTGCGTCTTAGTAACTTAGCGAGCAGAGATATTTTGGAGAGTTATAAAGAAACATTCCCTAAAAAACCTCAATTCTCACTTGGATATTAAACCAACTGCTCATGCTGCTCCAAGGCATACCGGTCGGTCATCCCGGCGATATAGTCACACACCACCGCCGCTTGCCCGCGCTCATCGAGGCCTTCGGCCATGGCGCGCCATTCGGTCGGTAAGCAATCCGGCTCGGCGTGAAAGAAAGCAAACAGCTCTTTCAACACTCGCCGCGCCTTGGCCGACATCCGGTTTACTTTATAATGCCGATACATCCGGCGCATTAAAAACGCCTTTAATTGCAGATTCAGTGCTTGCATTTCTTGCGAAAACTCTACCAGCGGCGCGCCATACGCCCGCACCTCTTCCACCGATTTCACTCCGCTTTGGGTTAATGCCGCCTGCGTAGAGCGCAGCAAATCCGCACACATTCGGTTAATCAGCCGCCGCACCGCCTCATGAATTAACCGCGACTGCGCCAGATCCGGCCACAACGCCCGCACCTCCTGAAACACTGCATAGACCTGCGGCACATCCTGTAAATCCTCCACCGTAAACAATCCCGCGCGCAGCCCGTCATCAATGTCATGGTTATGGTAAGCAATATCATCTGAAAGCGCTGCCACCTGCGCCTCCAGGCTTGCATAGGTTCCTAATTCCAGGTCATGCAGCGCATTATATTCTGCCAATGCACGCGGGAGTGATGGGTGATGGGTGATGAGTGATGGCTTTGCACGTTCATCACGCTTCACGCTCCGCTCATCACGCATTATCGGCCCATTATGCTTGGCAATGCCCTCCAACGTTTCCCACGTCAAATTCAACCCATCAAATGCCGCATAGCGGTGTTCCAGCTTGGTGATAATCCGAAGCGTCTGGGCATTGTGGTCAAACCCGCCAAACTCGCGCATGGCGTCGGCCAAGCCGTCTTCTCCGGCGTGCCCGAACGGTGTGTGGCCCAAATCATGCGCCAGCGCCAGCGCCTCCGCCAAATCCTCATTTAACCGTAACGACCGCGCCAGAGAGCGGGCGATTTGCGCCACTTCCAGGCTATGGGTCAGCCGCGTACGATAATGATCGCCTTCATGGTTCACAAACACTTGCGTTTTATACTCCAACCGCCGGAACGCGGCGCTGTGCACAATTCGGTCGCGGTCGCGCTGAAAACAGGTGCGGCCTACCGGTTCTTCTTCGGCGTAAAAACGGCCATGGCTGGCGTCTGGGTGACAAGCGTAAGGAGATAAATCCATAAAACTTTGCAAAAAAATGAATAAGCACTATATTAGAACTATGGAATCAAGCAACCTACAAACGCCCTTCACCCTCACCCCGGCAGCTATTGCCCGCATCGCCCACTTGCTCAGCGACGAGCCTGCAGGCGCCGTGTTTCGCGTTCGCGTAGACGGTGGCGGGTGCAGTGGCTTCCAATATCACTTTGAGTTTTCTCCTCCGCCTTTGGCGGAAGATGACCACCTCATTGAATCTGGAACTGCACGCGTCGCCATTGACAGCGCCTCCCTGGAGCTGCTGAAAAATAGCATCCTGGATTATGAACAAGACCTCATGAGCGCCGGTTTTGCCATTAAGAATCCGAACGCAACGGCAAATTGCGGGTGCGGAAATTCATTTTCAGTAACAATGTAAATTTACGTTATTATCGAAATAATCGCGGAGCCGATAAACCAGGCAGCGAAATGCTGCCAACTTTTTCATCCGGCATATAATCAGGGGGCACTGGGCACTTATTATCGACCCATTGTATGCTTTTCTGCAGCTGATTCAGCACGTTTTTCATTGGCTCGCCCGCTGATTTGACCAATCTAACAGCATCGCTATTATAATGGCTCGAATTTTCCAGAACCTGCGCAAAATCAACCTCTATTTTAACCAATGCCTGAAAAAACTTGCTTAACTGTTGTTGCGAAAAGTTCTTAACACAAAATCCTTCACGTAGTTTTTGTTGCAATATATCCCTATATCCCTTTACTTCATTACACAAAGCAATACCTGGAAATTTACGCCTATCCACGTTACGAATTTGCATATCCAGTGATACTTCTTCACATGCACAAAGAATCTTTTCAAGCCAGTCTATAAAGGATTTCTGCTCTTTACGGTCTATCATAAGCGCCAACTAATGGTGACATTCAAGTATACATTCATATAATGAAACAATGTATAATACAAATAAACCTTCGTTACTTCTTATCTCCAAATGCCTTAAAACGCACCCCGCCCAAAATAGCCGTTACAATTTCCCCATGTCCAAGTGGAAGCAAGCATTGGCGATATTTTACCACCTCGCCACGGCCATTGGTAAATTCATCTTCTTCCAGCACCGGTTTACGGCTGGCGATTACGCGGGCATAGCTGGCGGCCAGTTTTGCTCCACTGAAGGCAATAAGCGCCGCTTTTTCACCAGGGGCTTTTTCGCCAAGGCCACTTGAATAAGCTTCCGCCAGATGTGGCCCTAAATGACGATATTTATATTCTTGCATTACCTCACCAAGCACTTGTACATAAAAACAATTATCCCAAATATCAGCCAGTGCTTTGGGGTCAAAATCCGCCTCAGCAGGCAGCGCCCGTCCTTTGCGGATACTTTCCCAATACGCCACCAAACGCGTAGAAATACGCCGCTCGATGCCAGTTTCCGCCAATGCGCGATTCGGTATAAATGCGTTCATAATATATACAATAAATACAATGTCTTAAAAGTTAATTAAGTGTTGACGGCATTTGAGATAAATGTCCCTGCAAAAATAAGCCGGTACAAATAAACCGTATGGAATGGCTTTTTTTAATTACTCTAATAATACAGCCACATCAAACACCAATCACTTCGCCCCCTTCTATAGCCTTGCCTTAAATATCATGAAAAACACATAGCTTTCTGAACTCGCCATTCCGACCACACATGAAGAACCGCTGATTTTGCAGCACACCCACCTTAAGTCTCTGCTCAAACCTGCCAGAACGCCAACCACAGGCATATTCATCTCACACAGACAAAGATTTTCAACAAACCGAGTGAACGCTAAATCATCCTTCCCAACCATGCCCCCCTCACGCGAAGAACTGCTAAAAACCATTGGAAATCTGCGGTTCTGCGCATAAATAATATTTTTTTCATTTCCCTGCTTGACACCCCCCTCTTTCTTTGCCATATATCCCCTCCCCTGCAGCGAGGTGGTTTAAAAAAATCATCCGTAACGGCCCAAGCGGCCAGGCAGGACGGGAAAGTTTCTTTCCCTGTTGTTTGAAAACGTGAAGAGCATTTAAGCGCAAGTGGCGTTGTGTGAAATTTAACGAACACAATGTCACAAGCGATACTTATTTAATATAGGTTCACACTATATATTGCTTTATAGCGTATATAGGTGACGTTGTGTGAGTTTCCGAAAACGTCCTTAAATGGACACAATTTGAGTTTTTGTTTGCAAAAACAAAAACGCCAAAATCATAACTTGAGAGTTTGATTCTGGCTCAGAACGAACGCTGGCGGCAGGCCTAACACATGCAAGTCGAACGCTCATAGCAATATGGGAGTG
>CAZGVV010000008.1:0-45260 GCA_964529155.1 uncultured Rickettsiales bacterium | reverse complement strand
CCGGCGCAGTAACTATTGCCACCAACATGGCCGGTCGTGGTACGGATATTAAGCTCGGTGGTAATGCCGAAATGCTGATTCAGCACCACCTGGGCGATACGCCAGACCCGGATTATGCGGCCACGGTTCGCAATGAAGTGGCACGTGGCAAACAGGAAGTAATTGAGGCTGGCGGTCTTTATGTGATCGGCACGGAACGACACGAATCGCGGCGTATCGATAACCAGCTGCGTGGGCGTTCAGGCCGCCAAGGTGATCCCGGGGCTTCTAAATTTTTCATCTCATTGGAAGATGATCTAATGCGTATTTTCGGCGAAGCCGCTGAAATGATGTCGCGCATGATGAGCAAGGGTTTCAAGGAAGGGGAGCCGTTATTGCATCCCTGGATGACGCGTGCCATGCAACGCGCTCAAACCAAAGTGGAATCCCGCAACTATGACATACGTAAAAACCTGCTGAAATATGACGACGTGATGAACGATCAACGTAAAGTCATTTATGAGCAGCGGATTGAATTAATGGAAGCGACCGATGTAAGCGAAACCGTTTCAGGTATGCGCGATGAAGTGATTGAGGAAATGGTATCGCTCCGTCTGCCGCCTAAAGCCTATGCCCATGAATGGGAAACGGAGGAGCTGGCGCAGGATGTGTTTCGCATATTCGGCCTGCATTTGCCCATTGTCGGCTGGGCTAAGGAAGAAGGCATCGCCGATGAAGAAATCGTCGCCCGCGTCCGCAAAAGTACCGATGAATTAATTGCTACCAAATTCGATCAATACGGTGAGTTGCTGCGTATCGCTGAAAAGCGCATTTTGCTGCAGACACTGGATTATTTGTGGAAAGACCATCTGCATACGCTGGACCATTTGCGTCACGGTATTAATTTACGTGCTTACGGCCAGCGCGATCCATTAAATGAATACAAGCAGGAAGCCTTTTCGCTATTTGAGCAGATGCTTCATGAGCTGCGTGAGCAGGTAACGCAGCGTACGTCGCATCTGGAAATCACCATGGAGCCGCCGCCAGGCTGGGAAAAAGCCGTTATGCCGCAGCGCATGGTGGAAACACGTCAGGACCCCGCTATTGTCGGTATGAGCGAAGATGGGCAGGATACGGGTTTTCAAGCGCAATCGAATGTTCAGTCACCGACGATTAATCATAAAATCGGGCGGAATGATGTATGCCCTTGCGGGTCTGGGCGAAAATATAAGCATTGTCACGGGAAGCTGGTTTAATCGCTGGCTTTCCGTTGTTTTATTCCCAGATCGCTTCCGGGGGAAGGCTCATAAGAATAGCATCTACATTTCCGCCAGTCATAAGCCCAAAACGCGTGCCGCGATCATACAGTAAATTGAATTCGGCATAGCGTCCCCGCTTAACAAGCTGCGTATGGCGTTGTTCTTGTGTCCAGTGCGTGTGCATATGCTTGCGAACCAGGTTAGGGTAAATAGTAGCGAAAGCGTTGCCAACGGCTTGGGTAAAGGCAAATTCCTGCTTCCAGTTTTCTTTTAAATAATCATAAAAAATGCCGCCTTGCCCGCGTGGCTCATGGCGGTGCTTGATATAAAAGTAATCATCACACCATTGTTTGAATTTAGGATAATACCCTGGATCAAAATGGTCGCATGCTGCTGCAAATGCCGCATGAAAATCCGCGATATCCTGATCAAACGGGTGTGATGCATTGATATCGCTGCCGCCGCCAAACCATACGGTAGGCTCTCCAGCTTGCCCGCCTACCACCACCATCCGGGTATTCATATGCACGGCTGGTACTAAGGGTGAGCGCATATGGGCTACTAAGGAGATACCGCTGGCCCAGAAGTGTGGATCTGCTTCAGCTCCGGGGATTTCCTTACGAAATGCTTCGGAAAACTCGCCGTGCACAGTGGAAATGTTAACTCCCACCTTCTCAAATACCCGGCCCTTCATAACCGACATCTCGCCGCCACCGCCGCCGTCACGCTGCCAGGCAGTGCGGACAAACTGGCCCGCGGCCATATCGGTTAATAAAGTTGCTTCAGTTTCCAAGGCTTCAAAAGAAGCGCAAATGTGGTCTCTTAAGGTGCGAAACCACGTGCTGGCGTGCTGCTTGCGTTGCTCAATATTTTCCATAATGCTCAATTATATGCCTAAAAAAGAAAAGATGTTACGGTTTCATGAAATTTAACGCAAAAAAGCAGAAACCAGTTTATTCGGGTGGGTATTTCTGGCAAACTTTAATGAATTATGCAATGGAGGCATACGTGCCATTTGGACCTACTGATCCAGGCGGATTTAATTTTCGTCCCCCAATTGACCCTTTCCGGGTATTTTACGGATTGACGGGCCTGACTTTTTTTGCCTTCGCCGCTGGTTTTTCTGTTTGCTTATTTGATTTAAGTAAAGTGCCGCAATGCGTGGACTATGCCGAAAAAATGGAAAAAGTTTTGCAATCGACAGGCGACCATATGATCGCCTGGTTTGTTGCCGTAGTAAAAGAAGTGGCGCGTCGCAGCGGCGGATTTCATTGGGGTTAATACACATAATAGCGGTGTTGTAAAAACCCTTCTTGCAAACCGAGAAACGTTTGTTATACATGCGAGTGAGTTCTTCACCGCAGCTGGATTTTACATGACCGATTTTCATTCCCCCGCCGCTAACAAGCATGATGATGGCTCTACGCGCCGCGACTTTTTGGTATTAGCCGGCGGAGCCGTCGGCGCTTTGGGTGCGGCACTCACTGCCTGGCCTTTTGTAGATAGCATGAACCCGGCAGCGGATACGCTGGCCTTGTCATCTGTGGAAGTAGATTTGTCCGCCGTGCAACCAGGCCAGACCATCAAAGTAAAATGGCGTGGTGTGCCAGTGTTTATTCGGCACCGTACCCCCGAAGACATTGAGCTCGCCCGCAAAGTAGACGTGAAATCGCTGCGCGATCCAGAGGCAGACGAAGCGCGTGTGCAAAAAGGCAAAGAGCAATGGCTCGTGATGGTGGGTGTGTGCACGCATCTGGGCTGCATTCCTATCTCTGGCGCTGGCGATTTCGGTGGCACGGATGGTGGTGGCTGGTTTTGCCCGTGCCACGGCTCGCAATATGACACCGCTGGCCGCATTCGTGGCGGTCCGGCTCCACAAAACTTAGTCGTGCCGCAATATACGTTTTTGTCTGATACCAAAATCAAGATTGGATAACCATGCAATACGGTGATAATTCTTCTTCTAAAGCAACGGGTGGCGTCATTGGCTGGCTGGATTACCGTCTGCCGGTATTCTCCTTTGCCAAGCATGCGCTGGTGGAATACCAGACGCCGCGCAATTTAAACTATTGGTGGAATTTCGGTTCTATCGCCGGCATCTGCCTGCTGATCCAGATCCTCACCGGTTTGTTTCTTGCCATGCATTACGTGCCTAACGTGAATCTGGCATTTGACAGCGTTGAGCGCATCATGCGTGATGTGAATTATGGTTGGCTAATTCGTTATACCCATGCCATCGGTGCTTCGATGTTCTTTGTGGTGACCTATATCCATATCTTCCGCACATTATATTACGGTTCCTACAAATCACCGCGCGAAGTATTGTGGTGGCTTGGCATCATCATCTTATTGCTCATGATGGCGACTGCATTTATGGGTTACGTACTGCCATGGGGCCAAATGAGTTTCTGGGGTGCAACCGTAATTACCAACCTGTTCTCCGCTGTCCCATTAGTGGGCGAGGGGATTGTGCATTGGCTGTGGGGTGGTTTCGCCGTAGACAACCCGACGCTCAACCGCTTTTTTGCCTTGCATTATTTGCTGCCGTTCGTGCTGGTTGCCATTGTCGCCCTGCACCTGATCGCGCTGCATCAGCATGGTTCCAATAATCCAACCGGCATTGATGTGAAGGGGCCGCAAGACACCATTCCTTTCCATCCCTATTACACGGTAAAGGATTGCTTCGGTCTGGGCGTATTCTTCATCCTGTTCGCACTTTTCCTGTTTTATGCCCCGAATTCCTTGGGTCATCCGGACAACTACATTCCTGCCAACCCCATGGTGACGCCTGCGCACATTGTGCCAGAATGGTACTTCCTGCCATTCTACGCTATTTTGCGGGCGATTCCGGATAAGCTTGGCGGTGTAATCGCTATGTTCTCGGCCATTCTGGTGCTGTTCTTCCTTCCATGGATTGACCGCTCACGGGTGCGTGCCGCAACATTCCGTCCTATCTATAAATGGATGTTCTGGGTATTTCTGGTGGATTGCATTGTGCTTGGGTATATTGGCGCAAAGCCGCCGGAAGGCAGTTTCATCATCATTGGCCGTTTGGCTACGGCGTATTACTTCCTGCATTATGTATTGCTCTGGGCAATTACACGCTATGGCATTGAGAAGCCACTGCCCTTGCCGGAAAGTATCAGTAAATCCGTGTTAAACGGCTCGCACGGGGAGGAACATGCACATGCGTAATTACCATAAAATCGCGCTACTGGCTGGCGTTGCGTTGTGCGCTTTAGCAAACCCTGTTTTGGCTAATGAAGAATTTGCGCCAAAGCATATGTCCTGGCCGTTTTCAGGCATCACTGGGAAGGTAGATAAGCAAGCAGCACAGCGTGGATTTCAGGTCTATAAAGAAGTGTGCTCTTCCTGCCATGCGCTGTCGCATGTGGCTGTGCGCAATCTGGGCGATCTGGGTTTCAGTGAAGCTGAAATCAAGGCACTGGCCAGCAGTTATAGCATAAAAGATGGTCCGAACGACGCAGGCGATATGTTTGATCGCCCTGGCAAGCCCTCCGACCATTTCCCTGCACCTTTTGCCAATGAACAGGCCGCGCGTGCAGCCAACAGCGGTGCTTATCCGCCTGATTTAAGCCTCATCGTCAAAGCCCGCCATGATGGCGCGAATTATGTCTATTCGCTGCTTACGGGCTACGGGGATGCGCCTGCTGACGTAAAAATGGCCGAAGGAAAATATTACAACCATTATTATCCCGGCGGCCAAATCGCTATGCCACCCCCACTGTCCGATGGACGCGTGGAATATGCCGATGGAACGCAAGCCTCGTTGGATCAGGAAGCACGCGATGTGGTCAACTTCCTGCAATGGGCCGCTGAACCGGAAATGGAAATGCGCAAGCAGATGGGTCTGAAAGCGCTCTTTTACTTAGTGGTGTTTACCGCGCTGATGTATGTAGCTAAAAAGCGTATCTGGAAAAAGATCGGGCATTAATTGCCCGATCTTCTCAGGGAAGAGGCTATAAAAAGGCCATCATTAATGACGCTTAAGCCAGTACATGGTTGTGAGGCAAGCTGAAAGGCAAAGAAGAGTGTTCTGTAATTTTTGAGCCGGGTTTTTCTTGTGCTAAAGCATAGCTATTTAATTTCTCAACATCTAATTTTAGTACGTCACCAGCTGAAATTTTAAAGGCCATATATTTATTGCCTTTCTTATCAGTTGAGGTGCAATTTGAAACCTTAATGTTATCATTATCTTCTTTCGCATTTTCTAATAAGTTTTTTATTTCACGTGCAATGGCATCATTGGTTTTTTCTTGCTCGGTAAGGGGGTATTTATCACGCTCTTCAAGAGGAACTAAAGCACGTTTAGCATAAGGAAACGGAAATTCAATTTGTACAAAATTTTCTTTTCCTTTAACGGCAGGTTTTACACCAACAGCTGCTTTTACCTTAGCCTTAACTGCATTGCGGATAGCTACTAGAGGATCAAGCAATGGTGCTGCAGCCACCAAATCTTCTACAGTAAACCTACCGTGATTTATCTTATCCTCTTGGACACCGGCAAGCCGGAATGCAAGCTTCATAGGTTGTAATGCCGGGGTTTCATCACCCGTTCCGCTACCATGTAACACAGAACTAGGAGGCGTAATCGTATTTGAATTATCAGAAGCTAAATGATTAGTAGCGATAGACATATACATCCCACTGATTAAAATTAACAATATATTAATATTTCGTTAACAGGAAGTCAAATCAATTCCTAGCCTTTAAATAGCAACTGTTTTAAGAAAGATAAGTTGGCGTATGCCTTGTGTAAAGTAAGTATCGCAAAAATGAATAAAGCTGTTGTTTTATATAGAATAGTTTTTTTGTTGGGCATCCTGGGTTGGGGAAGCCACAGTATGCCTGCGGCGGCAAAAATGTCGGGGCCTTCCTCGAAGGCAGTATCCTCTGGTGAGCCAGTACTGCTGACGGCCGATCAAATGGAATACGATAAAGACCATGATTTCCTTATTGCTGAAGGGCATGTGGAGGTGTCTCAGGGCGAAACTGTCTTGCTTGCGGATACCTTGACCTATGATCAACGCAATAATACCGTATTTGCCGAAGGCCATGTCAGCGTAATGGAATCATCCGGCAATGTATATTTTGCCGATGACATGGAACTCAACAACGACATGAAAACGGGCGTTGTAACGGAATTTAAAGAACGCTTATCCGACAATTCGCTGCTGGTTGCCAGCAAAGCTAAGCGTGAAAATGAACTGGTCACTAAATTATACCGTGCTGTTTATTCGCCATGCTTTGTTGTTTGCGACGATAAAAAAACGCCTAAAACACCGCTCTGGCAAATTCAGGCTGATAAAGCCACAATAGACAAAGGCGAGCAGCGTATTGTTTACCGTGATGCCTATATGGATTTCTATGGTGTCCCGGTGCTTTACACGCCGTATTTTTCGCAGACTATGCCCGGTGCGGATAATAAAAGTGGTATTCTGACACCTACTTATCAGCGTAATTCCAATTTGGGCAGTATTATACGAATACCACTTTATTGGTCGATTGCTCCAGACCGTGATTTGACTATCACGCCAGTTATTATAGCGCTTGATTCGCCCATATTGTTTGGGGAGTACCGCCAGCGTTTTAATGAAGGTGCCATGAAGCTGGACGGCAGCATCACAGCCCCTCAAAGTAAGAGTGCAAATAACGTGCCGGAAGAAGGTGGTTCTTTGCGCGGACATTTCTTTGGCAATGGGGATTTCTCTATTACGGATAATTCGGATTGGGGCTTTCGCATTCGCCGCACTACAGATGACACCTATCTTCGCCGGTATGACATCAATTATGACCCTGTATTGACATCGCGTTTGTATGCGGAAGATTTTAATTATGCTGGTGAATCAGGCCGTAACTATGCGTCCGTACAAGCATTTACATTTCAAGGGATGCAAATTGATGCTGATCCCCATACCAGTCCGTTGGTATTGCCGTTACTTGATGCCTATTATGAAACAGTGCCAATGGCATGGAATTCCCGTTTTTCCCTCAACGCAGATGCCATGGCGCTAACCCGTGATGTCGGGGCGGATAGCCGGCGCTTGTCGATGCAAGGAAAATGGAGTGTGCCTTATCTAACCGCTGATGGGCATATTTTTGAATTCAGCACCAGCTTACGAGGGGATGCCTATGACGTCAGTCAGCAGGCATTGCCGAATGGAAAAAGCTTTGATGGCAACGCCGGACGTTTAGTGCCGCAAACGATGCTTGAATGGCGTTACCCATTAATTAGCCGCTATGCCCATAGCAACCTGACCCTAGAGCCTGTCGTGCAAGCCATTGCCAGCCCGGGAAGTGGCAATTCTTCGCGTATTCCAAACGAAGACAGCCGTATTCCTGAATTTACCGATGTGAATTTGTTCTCCGCTAATCGCTTCGCAGGCTATGATCGCGTGGAGAGTGGTCCGCGCATGAAATATGGGATGCGAAGCCAACGGTTCTTAGAAAAAAATACGGCAATTAGAGGTTTGTTAGGCCAGTCATATCGGATCGATAATGATCCACTTTTCCCTGTATCAAACGATTTAAAAAGCCATTTCTCCGATTATGTTGGCATGTTGGGAATAAGCTATTTGCCTATAGATCTGTCTTATCGGTTTCGTTTGGATAAGGATACGCTTACCCCTAACCGAAGCGAGTTGAATGCGAGCCTTAGTTGGGAGCGTTTGGGATTTAGTGTGAATTATCTGGATTTGAATAATGATCCGGTGCTAGGTAATGAAGAAAATATTACAGGTGGTACCTGGGTGAAACTGGGTAAATACTGGACACTAAGTGCTGGTGCTAACCGAGATTTGATACGTAATGCATTTGTAGGCACAAATGCCGGACTTATATTCCAAAAGTTCTGTCGCAATATAAAGTTCAGAATTATTATTATCTAGGGAGAGATTTTTCAAAACTATCTTTTGTATTTCAAAATGAATGTCTTACTGTTCAAACCACGGCAGGCCACGATTTTACCAGTGACCGCGACTTTAGCCAGGGCACGACTGTTAAAGTGCAAATCTTCCTGAAGAACTTAAATTAGGGGGTGAATCCCTTAATAATAATAAATAATCGCTTGGCAGGATGTTGATATGCAGATAGTGTCATTAACCTTTAAATAACCAAGTCTGAGGGTTTTATGAGTTTTGCTTTCAATAAGAAAAGAAATGACACTTTAATACAAAAATTGTCCAAACAAAATGAGAGCGAAAAAAGGGATACTCTTCGTGATTTACTTAAAGAAAAAGATCCCCTCAATCAGGTAGACGCCACGCGTTCGCATAACAGCGATCTATTAATTGATCGGTTGCATGAAATTGCCGTTGAAAAAGGATTGGTCACACAAGAAACGTTGGATTTTCTCAATGCATGTATAAAAAATACAGATGCATATGCCGCTGCAACTACGGAAAAGCGCGTAGAAATATTAGGCACCATTCAGCAAGAAGCACTCGCAACACTTTATCCCCAAAAAGGGGGTAAGCTAAACTCAGAACTTACGGCTTTAACCAATTTGATGGTGTTAGATTCCATGGTGCTTGAAGCTGTGCATCACTATGAAGCTGCCGTGCATTTTCCCTCGCCAAAGGAACGCTTCAGTCGCTATTTAGAAGGCATACTAAATCAGGATAATGCTGAATCTAAGCTTAAAACGCTTGGGGAATCTTTGGACATGATGCTTGTCAGCTTCATTCATACCGTACACCCTGTGGGCTGGCATTCAGCGTGGGGAAGGCAAAATGTACAGCAGCTTACCGAGTTGTTAGAAGGTGGAAAAGTTCAAGAGCAGCAGAATCAGCAAGCTATTGCAGAAGAATTTAAATCAGAAAACTCTAGTAAATTATGGCTTTCCAAAGAAGGAGAAATCCCACCCCTTGCCGTAGCAAGCGCAGGACTTGATACATTCAAAAATACAGAAGCATTGCTCAATAGCTGGGTGGAACACGCCAAAATCAGCAGTGCTAAAAACAATCCACTGACGCCTTTCAACCAGGTCACCATTCAAGAAGAGCATTTAAAGGAAGTGGATAATCTTGCTAAAATTAAAGCGGCCTTTGCGGAAGTGAAAAATGACTGGGATGAAGCCGTACAAGCGATGCAAAACAAATATGCTCAGCACAATGATCTGCTTGAAACGCTAAAAGTAAAAGACAAAGCTCTCTATGAAGAGCGCAGCTGGGGGCGTACTGCTGATGCCGACGGAAGACCGGCATCCACCGCAGTGGAATTATACCGTTTTATTCACGACGACGTGAAGGACGGAAAATATACCGGTCCTATCCTCGATTTCCGCCAAAATTCGCGTGATCATCAACAGCTGATGAGTTCGTTGTTTCAAAACAAATATTATTGGGCCAAGAAAGGCAATCACGAAGGAAAAGAAGTAAATAAGCAAAAATTCAATGATTTCTGCGATGAATTTATGCAGGCGCGGAAAGAAAATTACAACAATGGGGATAATGGCCACGATTCTAAAGACAATGGCAATAGTGAAAAAAACGGTCGTAAAAGTAAAGTTTGGGTTGATCCGCTTAACTCGATATTTCTTCAGTTAAACGATCAAGATAAGACGGATTTCGCCCAAGAAGTTATTAAACGCGGATACAATCTCATTCCTGAGCAAATTAAAGACGACACCCTAGCAGTAGTTGGAAAATATCATCAGACGTGGAATCAAATTATTAAAGAAAATAGTGTTCTCATCAAAAATAATTGGAACATCATTGAGCCAAACGTAAAACGTGATGAGCATGAAAAAGATTTGTCAAAAGTGACATTTGAGCATTTAGAGCAGATTCAGCATAATGGTGGCTACCCGATTGCTACCCAATTTAAAAATGCTCTGGAAGCAGTTAGCGAATTTACTGTCAATAATAAGGCGTTCAAACTGGGATTTACATTTGATGATTACAGCGAACGAATGGGCTTTAGAGTTTCATTGCCGTCAGAAGAACAGGATCGCGTAAGTACTTATTTAGCGGAAACGGATTATTTGAATTCGGATGGATTACGTACAAAATTAAAAGGAATTGATAAAAAAGGGGATCGCGCCATTCTCATGAACATCATTCGCCGCATGGTTGTGTTGAAACATTCCATCGATGAATTCCCTAATGATAAAGTGGCGACGCGTTATCAGATCGCCAATTTCAGCGCGCCAAAAGATTTCTACATCATGCTAAAATTGATGCAGGAAACCGGGCTTGCCGAGATTGAAAAAAATACTGGCACAGTGAAGCGTACTGACATTGGTATTATGCCGCTACTGGAGACGATTGAAGATTTGCAAAACGCAGAAAAAATTGCCGATGCGCTGATAGCGGATAAAGAAATCGCTGGAAGCTATTACAAAGCACGCGGCGAAAAATTGCATGCTGGAAAACCTGTGGCGGAATTCATGGTTGGATTCAGTGATTCAGCAGCAACTGGCGGCATGCTCGGTTCGCGCTGGGCAATTTTCAAAGCCATGCGAACGCTGCATGAAAAATACAAAAAAGCGGGTATCGAAGTGCGCTTCATGCGTGGACCTGGCCGCGGCACGGATCGTGGCGGCACAGTTGAGCTGGGTGTGATGGAAGACATGGTGCCCGATGAATTGCAGATCAATCAGCTCATCCACGACGCTACCATCCAGGCTGATCTGCCAACCGCCATGGGCACCTCACCGGCGCATGCGAAATATAATATCGCCAGTATCATGCTTGGCTTGCTCACCAATCGTGAACGGGCAAAAGAGCGTGAGAATGATGATGATGTAAAAAAGCAAATGGCCGAATATGAAAAAGGCATCACGTGGCTTGCAGATAAGGCATCTGAAATTTTCCAGGAAACCGTACGCAAAAATCCAGCGGCACAGACGTTTTTAGCCGCCATGCCATTAAATAAAGCCAATACGTCACGCCCGACCGCACGCTCTGAAAAACCGCAACCACCAACACCGCCAGGTGAGGGGGCAACGCCAGAACAAAAAAAAGCATATCAAGACGCGCATCAAAAATTCATTGAAAAATCCTATGATGATATCCGCATGATCACCAAAGAATATGGATTTGAGATGGCAGACATGCCGGCATTTTTGGTTGGAACCCGCGAAGCGTTGGAGAAATTTAGCGCTATGAACCAGGAAGATTTGCAGAAATTAGGCATTCACTGTGAGAGCGGAGCAAAGTTTCTCACCGAAATGAAAAACCATAAATTCTTCCGCGGTGCCATTGAAGTGATGCGCTCCGGTATTAAAAACTATGATCCTGCCGTAGCGAGTATGATGGGTGAGCTAAGCGGTCAGCAGGAATTTGTAAAAACAGTATGCAGCAAATTAAATGGTCTGGATACCCTGCTGGATAAATTAGGTAACCCAAAAGGCTTTGCCGAAAAAATTCGGCAAGCAGATACGCACCTGCCACCGGAGCGGCCACTGGTCAAAGCCCTGGACAAGATCGCCCATGGCATGATGGCGGCGGCGCATGAAGTCTGGCATACGATGCGGTATGACAAAGAGGACGATAGGCAGCACTATTCAGACCGGCTCAATGTCATCAATAACCTTTATAATGTGTTAACGCAGCTCACCCAAACCCGGGATAATAGCCCAGAATTGCAACTTATCCCCATGGGAAGACGAATGTAGCGTAAAATATGCAAGGATGACTTTTCCTTTGCGAAAAAATAGGTTATGGTAAAGCCGCTTTTATATTCCCCATAGGGAGAATGCGGCTTGGAGACATCGGTTTTGATTGTGGAAGACGAGGCGGCAATCGTTACGCTGCTGCGTTATAACCTGGAGCGTGAAGGCTTCCGTGTATACTCGACCGGCGACGGCGAAGAAGCGGTGGCATTGGTCAAAGAAGTTCGCCCAGACATTGTTGTGCTGGACTGGATGTTGCCCTCCATGAGTGGCATCGATGTATGCCGGCAGTTGCGTTGGCATGCTGAAACCAAGGCAACTCCTATCATCATGCTCTCCGCCCGCGGTGAAGAAGGGGACCGCATCCGTGGCCTCGATGCAGGCGCCGATGATTATCTGGTAAAACCTTTTTCTCCTGCTGAATTAGTGGCACGTATTCGTGCTGTATTTCGGCGTTTCCGTCCTGCATTAACTGAAAAAACGCTCGGCTTTGCCGATATTTCCATGGATGTTGCAGCCCATAAAGTGTTCCGAAACAGCACGGAAATTCACCTAAGCCCTACCGAGTTCAGCCTGCTACGTTATTTGCTGGAGCACCCAAACCGCGTGTTCTCGCGCGAGCAATTGCTTGATGCGGTATGGGGCCATGATATTTATGTCGAACTGCGCACGGTAGACGTACACATCCGCCGCCTGCGCAAAGGCCTCGATTTTGATGGACGTCAGCAGGACCTCATTCGTACCGTTCGCTCGGCAGGCTACGCGTTGGAAGAAGTGCCTCCGGGTGAAAAGGCAGAAGAGGAATAGTACAAGCGATATGAAGATTTTCATATCACTACCTCTGTTAATGCATGCTCTCCTCCCTTAAATCCACCATCGCCCAATACGGGCTGGCCACCAAAAAATCGCTGGGTCAGCATTTCCTGCTTGATGAAAATATCTGCGCCAAAATCGCTGCTCAGGCGGGCGATATGGCAGGTTGCAACATCATTGAAATTGGCCCCGGCCCGGGGGGGCTTACACGTGCGGTATTGGCGACGAAAGCAGCCAGCCTGGTTGCTGTGGAAATGGACGCACGTTGCGTGGAAGCCCTGCAGGAATTGGTGGCGGTAAGTAGCGATAAATTACGCGTTGTGCATGCAGATGCCATGAAAATATCCCTCCCCACATTGTGTAATGCCCCGCGCAAAATAGTTGCGAATTTGCCCTATAATGTGGGTACCGCGTTATTAGTCCGCTGGCTTGAGGACATCTATGCTGATCCCACCGCCTACCAATCGCTTACCCTGATGTTTCAGCAGGAAGTCGCAGATCGCATCGCATCCGCACCGAATACGAAAGACTATGGACGGTTGTCGGTTATGGCCCAATGGCTTTGTGACGTAGTGCCCCGCTTTGTGCTCCCACCCGGTGCCTTTTCACCGCCACCAAAAGTACATTCTACGGTGCTGACATTAATTCCAAGGCCTACTCCGCTCTATGCGGCTGATAAGCGAGCGCTGGAAAAAGTACTTGCTGCCGGATTCGGCAACCGCCGGAAAATGTTACGTGCGGCACTGAAATCATTGTTTCCCGAAGCAGAGCGCTTACTCACCCGGTCGAATATTGATCCCACGCGCCGGGCAGAGACATTAAATGTCGAGGAATGGTGTCGCCTGTCCAACAGCTATAATGCGCTGATAAATCCTTCTAGCCAGCACTGACGTGCTCGTTTTGTGCGCTCAACCATTAAAATGGCATTGATACGTGCCAAGGTCGCATCCAGATCATCATTGACCAGGACGTAATCATATTCCTGCCAATGGCTGATTTCATCGCGTGCTTTGCTCATGCGGCGTTGTACGATTTCCTCGCTATCCTGAGCCCGTGTGCGTAGCCTGCGTTCCAGTTCAGCCATGGAGGGGGGTAAAATAAATACGCTCACCAAATCGGCCCGTGCTTGTGCTGCTAACTGGCGCGTACCTTGCCAGTCAATATCAAATAAAACATCTATCCCGCGTTCTAACTGCTCAGAAACAAAATGCTTGGGCGTTCCATAGTGATGATCAAATACTTGCGCGTGCTCCAGCAATTCTTCTGCTTCAATCATGCGGGCACATTCCGTGTGTTCGACGAAAAAATAATCGCGTCCACTAATCTCTCCTGGCCGCATAGGGCGGGTAGTAACAGATACGGACATTGCCATGGTCGGGCAATCGCCATCAATGGCTTGTTGCTGTGCCAGCAGGCGGCGTGAAAGCGTTGTCTTGCCTGCCCCAGAGGGGGAGGAAAGCACAAACATTAAACCGCGTCGCAGCTGGGGCATAACTAGTGGAGGTAGGTTTTAATCGCGGTGCTTAATTGCTCCGCAGTGATATCAGCAGAGAAGTGCGTAAGATAAGCGCCATCGCGTCCCATCAAATAGAAAAAGCCTGAATGATCGACATTATAAGCATGTTCGGCATGATCCGCATGCCCATGCTCATCGTGTTGCAATACGGGCGCTGAATAATACGCTTTATAGGTTTTAGTTGCCGCTGCGATTTGCGCATCCGTTCCCGTCAAGCCAATCAGCATGGGAGAAAAATTACCTAAATATTCTTTCAAGCGTTCAGGTGTATCCCGGGTTGGATCAACGGTAATAAAAATCGGTGCGACTTGGGCGGAGTCCCCGCCCAATTTTTCTAAAGCTTGGGTAATCGTGCCAAGTGCTAAGGGGCATTGGTCTGGGCAATTGGTGAAACCAAAGTAAACCAACATCAATCGGCCTCTAAAATCCATATCTTTTACCGTTTGACCACGCTGATCCGTGAGCGTAAAGGCGCCACCAATCTGGGCTTGGTTTTGTACTGAGGGAGGGGTGTTACGGGCATCACCCTGCGTCATCCACAGCGTGGTGGCGGTAAGTGCCAGTAAAAGAAAGGTAAATACCAGGAGGGCGCGGATGGTCATGCCTTTACTCTATCCTTCATTTTTGCTATAATATCATAAGGTTGGGTTATGTACGCTATCAATGCGCCGTTTTCACCTACATCCAGTATCACGCCGACTCCCTCGGTGGCAAGTGCCATTGTCTCAGAAACACCTGTGATTGGTCGTATACCTGTCACGCATGTGGCGGCACCCATAGCGGATGTGCGGGTAGGAAGCGAATCAAAAAATAGCGCTGCATATGCGTCTGCAAAAGCGGAGATAGAAACTCCTGCTGCGGCATCAAGTGCATTTAATGGGCTGTTGGGGCCTGCTCCAGGTGGAGTAATCCATAGTTTTCCTACCCTCTTCATGGCTCATATATTAGGCCAGCAACCCCCAGATCCTCAAGCCAGTGGCTTAATAATGAGCTATCAGCCGGAAAATATTCCAAAGCTTCCGCAAGTCACGCCGGAACAAACAAATCCCATGAGTATTTTTAGCCACGTTTTAGAAACGCAAGCGCATGCCAGTAAAACCGATAATTCGTTAAGCGCAAAGCTTGCCTCTATGCAAGAAGATGCCGTATCTGAATCGTCATTTTTTGCTACTACTACGCTTGCACAAACACCCTTATCAGGCATGGCGTTAAAATCGTTCAACGAGTTGAAAAAGCCGATTTTACCCAGCGGTATCGGAAATAAGGCTTACAGCGCGTCTACAGCACTTTTTTCGGATGGCGCCAAAGAATTGTTGATCGCGTGAGTAGGGGTAAAAGGTATGTTTTGACTATTCCAGCTATGCAAGCAGTCTGCCACCTGACGAAGTTGTTGCATGAGTGCATCTAACTGTGCCCCCGTCGGATGATTGCCCCGGTATAGGTTGCGAGTCAGCGCATCCCGAAACGCTTTCTCATCTCCCCAGGCAGCGTCATAGCTGGCAATGCGGCCAAGCAATGCGCTGGCCATTTTGCGAATGCGGTGAGAAACACCCGTATCACCTACTCCAAGCTCACGCAGCCCGCGATCCATGTCAGAAATGAAGGCCTCCTGAATGTGGCGGCCAAGCGTAGCTGCTTCATGAGTGGCCAGCTCTTTTAAACGGCGCTGCAGCAAAAATAAATGCAACAAAATTGCGTCAAAGCGGCCATCTAAAGTGTCGGGGATGCCGCATGTCATATAGAGCACCGGCTTGCGTGCCTGTGTTACCAATGCGGCATACACATCATGGGCGTGGTGTTTAGTAGAAGAAGAAAAAAATTGGCTGAAGAAATGCAAAATAAGCCTATTAGGTAAGGGAATATGTATCTCATACCACGCAGGCTTAACCCAGGCAAGCAGGCGGCTCTTATGCCGCCTGTGCCAGCATTGCCTTTTGCAGCTTTTCAAACGCGCGTACTTCGATTTGCCGCACCCGTTCGCGGGAAATATTATAGATACCGCTCAATTCTTCCAGTGTTACCGGGTCATCTTGAAGGCGGCGTTTTTCTAAAATATCGCGTTCACGTTCGTCGAGCAGCGCCAATGCATGGGTCAGCAATCTAGTGCGAGCATTTGCCTCCTGGCGGTTGGCCAGTTGCGTTTCCTGATTAGCTTCTGGTTCAACCAGGAAATCCATTTTCTCACTGTCGCCATCGGCGCTGGCCGGGCTGTTTAAATACACGTCCGATGCCGTCATACGCTGGTTCATGTCGATCACGTCTTGATCCGTCACCTCCAGCCGCAGTGCAATATCGCGCACTTGTTCTTGCGTCATCTCAGCACTTTCCACGCCGATCTTCTGCTTTAATTTGCGTAAGTTAAAGAACAAGCGTTTTTGCGAAGCGCTGCTGCCGATTTTCACCAGCGACCATGAGCGCAGCACATATTCCTGAATCGCGGCTTTGATCCACCACATCGCATAGGTAGACAAACGGAAGCCTCGTTCGGGTTCAAAGCGTTTCACCGCCTGCATCAGGCCGATATTGCCTTCCGAGATCAACTCAGCCAGCGGCAACCCATAGCCGCGATAACGCAGGGCAATTTTCGCGACTAAGCGTAAATGCGACGTCACCAGGCGATGCGCTGCGGCAACATCACCATCTGCGCGCCATTTCACAGACAGGGCGTGCTCATCGGCGGGCGAAAGTAGGGGAAACCGGCTGATTTCCTGCAAATAACGCCGCAGTCCATCAACAGGTGCTAACAGAGGCAGAGAGGCAGGCAACGCCGGCGTCAATGCCAGAGCTTTTGCTTGAGTCATTATGATAATTCTCCTTGGATGCCCGATTATAGTACTAATCAGTACAGGAATCAAGGGGTGAAATAGAGCCCAATAATTACCTGTTTTGGCAGCATGTTTTTTCGTCCAATCGCAGCTCCTTAAATATGAATTGGTCGTCCTGCCACTGCAAGCGCCGCTTCTTTCACCGCTTCATTGAGGGTTGGATGGGCATGGCATGTACGGGCAATATCCTCAGAAGATGCGCCGAATTCCATAGCAATACAGGCCTCGTGAATGATTGTCCCTGCATCCGCCGCCAGAATATGTACGCCAAGCACCCGGTCTGTCGTAGCATCGGCCAGAATTTTGACAAATCCTTCTGCATCCGCCACAGAACGGGCACGGCTATTGGCCATCATCGGAAATTTTCCAACTTTATAAGCCACGCCTGCCGCCTTCAGCTCTTCCTCCGTTTTGCCAACATTAGCGACTTCCGGATGTGTATAAACTACGCCGGGAATGACATCGTAATTCACATGCCCTTTTTGCCCTGCCAGGGTTTCCGCAACCGCAACGCCTTCTTCTTCTGCTTTGTGTGCAAGCATAGGGCCAACGATTACATCGCCAATCGCATAGATATGGGAAACATTCGTACGCAAATGGGCATCGACAGGAATGCGGCCGCGTTCGTCGGTTTTCAATCCTGCCGCTTCCAAATTCAATCCTTGCGTATACGGACGGCGGCCGATGGATACCAGCACCACATCAGCGCTTAGAGTTTCTGCTGCGCCACCTTTGGCCGGTTCCAAATTCAAGGTAATGGATTTTGCATCCTGCTTTGCGCCGGTCACTTTCATGCCAAGCTTGAAAGCAAATCCCTGTTTTTCCAATGCGCGCTGGAACTGCTTTGCTACTTCTGCATCCATGGCCCCGCCAATGCGCTCCAGGAATTCCACGACGGTCACTTTTGCGCCCAGCCTACGCCATACTGAGCCAAGCTCGAGGCCGATAACACCGCCACCAACCACTACCATATGCTCAGGCACTTTAGAAAGCGTAAGTGCACCCGTGGAGCTTACAATTCGTTTCTCATCTACCTCTACGCCGGGCAGAGGCATGGATTCGGACCCGGTGGCAATGATAAAGTTTTTAGCGGTGTAGGTATCTTTGCTATTCACCGTGATTTCATTCTTGCCGCTAAACGCTGCCGCCCCTTGCACATACGTCACTTTATTCTTTTTGAACAAGCCTTCGATGCCTTTGGTGAGGCTGGAAACCGCATCATCCTTTTGCTTCAGCATGCCGGGCAGATCTAGCTCCACCTTGGCTTTGATACCGTAAGAGGCAAAATGTTCGCGTGCATCCTCAAATTTATGGGAAGAATTCAGCAATGCTTTAGAGGGTATGCACCCCACGTTCAAGCACGTGCCGCCGAGCGTTCCGCGTTTTTCCACGCATGCCACCGACATTCCAAGCTGTGCTGCGCGAATGGCCGCCACATACCCGCCGGGGCCGCCACCGATGACGATAAGATCGAATTGATTGGTCATATAATCTCCACTACCATTCCCGCGTGAGTGCCGCAGGATTACGTTGAATAAGCGCTGAATTCCCGTCTTTACGGGAATAAACAATTATACCCCCAGCAGCAAGCGGCGTGGATCTTCCACGCCTTCCTTCACGCGCACCAGGAACGTTACCGACTCTTTGCCGTCAATAATGCGGTGATCATAAGAAAGCGCCACATACATCATTGGGCGAATCACTACCTGGCCTTTTACGGCAATAGGGCGTTCCTCGGTTTTATGCATACCTAAGATGCCGGATTGCGGTGGGTTGATGATCGGCGTGCTCATCAGAGAGCCATAGACACCACCGTTGGAAATAGTGAACGTACCGCCTTGCAAATCTGCCAACGCCAACGCGCCGTCGCGGGCTTTCTTTGCCATACGGGCGATTTCCGCCTCGATTTCCATGATGGACAACTGGTCGCAATTGCGAATTACCGGCACCACTAAGCCTTGCTCCGTGCCTACCGCAACACCGATGTCATAATGGTTTTTATAAATGACCTCATCGCCCTCAATACTGGCGTTCACCGCAGCAACTTCTTTCAAGGCATTCACGGCAGCTTTCACAAAAAAGCCCATGAAACCTAAGCGAATGCCGTGTTTTTTCTCAAACGCATCTTTGTACTCATTGCGCAGATTAATTACGTTCGACATGTCAATTTCGTTGAACGTGGTCAAAATGGCTGCAGTATTTTGCGATTCTTTCAGGCGCTTAGCAATAACCTGGCGCAATTTAGACATTTTTACGCGTTCCTCGCGTGGGCCAGCAGAGGTAGATACTGCAGCCGGAGCAGAAGCACTCATCACATCACCCTTGGTTAAGCGGCCATCTTTGCCGGTGCCTTGAATGGAGGCTGCATTTTTGCCGGTTTCTGCCAGCATTTTAGACACGGCCGGTCCGGAATCAGTGGCAGGGTTAACGCCGGTTTTTTGTGCTGCAGGGGCAGGAGTGGCGGCGGGTGCAGCAGGTTTCGCGGCAGGGGCAGGCTGGGCAGCGGCAGCGCCTTTGGCGCCGACCTCAATCAAGCCGAGTAATGTGCCAACTTCCACCGTCTGGCCTTCTTTAACCTTGATTTCTTTCAATGCACCTGCGGCAGGCGCATTCACTTCCATCGTCACCTTATCGGTTTCGAGTTCCGCCACAGGTTCGTCGACCGCCACGGCATCGCCGACTTTTTTAAACCATTTAGAAACAGTGGCTTCCGAAACAGATTCGCCAAGATTAGGAACAACGATTTCACCGGGCATAATAAGGCCTTTATATGGATTGAAGTAGGGTGAAGGCCCTATTTAAAGGACAGACGCAAGGGAAGCCAGCAAAAAATGCGTATCCTGCCGTTTCACCCTTCAACCTACCAAAAGACCGTAAGTATTTATGCCTTGGCTGCTTTAAGCTTGGCGCCCTTTACTTCAAGTGCATTATCCACCAATTCTTTCTGCTGGCGCTCATGAATCTTGAGGTATCCAGCGGCAGGGGAAGCCGCTTCAATCCGGCCTACATAGCTCACGCGTTCATTCAGGCGGCCTAAGCTGTCCAGTACCGCTTCAATACGTTCGCGGACAAAGAACCAGGCGCCCATATTACGTGGCTCTTCCTGGCACCAGACGATTTCGGCGTTTTTGTAACGCGCAAGCTCGGTTTTCAGTTCGCGTGCCGGGAAGGGATAATATTGCTCAATGCGGATGATGGCTACATCATCAATGCCTTTTTCTGCACGGGCTTCGAATAAATCGTAATAGACCTTGCCGGACGTCAGCACGACGCGTTTTACCTTGTCTTCTTTGATAAGTTTTTCTGTCTCCGGAATTAAGCGCAGGAAGCGGGTATTTTTACCCATATCTGCCAATTTCGATACCGCAAGCTTATGGCGCAGTAGTGATTTAGGTGTCATCAAAATCAATGGTTTGCGATAATTGCGGTGAATCTGGCGGCGCAGAATATGGAAATAGTTGGCAGGTGTTGTGCAATTGGCCACCTGCATATTATCTTCAGCGCAGAGCTGCAAATAACGTTCTAATCGTGCGCTGGAATGCTCTGGTCCCTGGCCCTCATAGCCATGCGGTAGCAGCATGGTAAGCCCTGACATACGCAGCCATTTGCTCTCACCGCTGGCAATAAATTGATCGATAATTACCTGAGCGCCGTTTGCAAAATCACCAAATTGCGCTTCCCACATGGTAAGGCCTTGTGGTTGCCCCAGCGAATAGCCATATTCAAAGCCAAGAATGGCGAATTCAGACAAAGAAGAGTCAATCACCTCAAATTGCGATTGCACCTCAGCCACATGATTTAACGGCACATAGCGCTGCTCATTGTCCTGGTCCACCAATACGGCATGCCGTTGCGAGAAGGTGCCACGGCCACAATCCTGGCCCGATAAACGCACCGGATGCTCTTCCGCCAGCAATGTTCCAAACGCCAACGCTTCCGCGGTTGCCCAGTCAAAGCCAGCGCCGGTTTCGACCATCTTACGTTTTGCTTCCAACTGACGAATAATTTTCGAGTTGAGATGTACGCCTTGGGGTTGCATAGAAAGCGCCTCCCCAATGGCTTTGAGCATGTTTTCTTCCAGGCCAGTAACCGGTTCTTCCTGCTCTGTTTTGGGAGGTTCAAACCCGGTCCAGTTACCTTCCAGCCAGTCTGCCTTATTCGGCTTAAAGTTTTTTGCGGTTTCGTAATCTTTTTCGTATTTGGATTTAAATTCCGCGAAACGCTGGTCAACCTCTTCCTTTGAAACCGTACCTTCCGCCACCAGGCGGTCGGAATAAATATGCGCCGGTAGGGCATGACGCGCGATCTCTTTGTACATTAACGGTTGCGTAAACATCGGTTCATCGGATTCATTATGCCCGTATTTACGGTAGCAGAACATATCCACGACCACATCGCGCTTGAATTCCTGGCGGAACTCGGCGGCTAGACGACATACGAATGCCACAGCTTCCGGGTCATCCCCGTTCACATGGAAAATCGGTGCTTGCACGG
This sequence comes from uncultured Rickettsiales bacterium, assembly GCA_964529155.1. Classification (GTDB taxonomy): domain Bacteria; phylum Pseudomonadota; class Alphaproteobacteria; order Rickettsiales; family SXRF01; genus CAZGVV01. Next base: position 23,738 of record CAZGVV010000008.1, on the reverse strand, counting down.
CTTTGGCAATGTCGGAGGGGTAGGGGGTAAAACGGCTATATTTGGGGCTGGTGGTGAAGCCGATCTGATTGTTGACGATCAAATGGATCGTGCCGCCTGTGCGGTAACCACGAAGCTCGGAAAGTGCCAGTGTCTCAGCAACGCTACCTTGGCCACAAAACGCTGCGTCACCATGCATCAATACACCCATTACGGATGTTTTCGCTTCGGAATCACCGCGAATATCAAGCTTTGCACGCACCTTACCGCAGACTACGGGATCAACAGCCTCTAAATGCGATGGGTTGGACAGCAAGCTCATGTGCACATTCTTGCCGTTTACATTACGGTCCGTCGTTGCGCCCAAATGGTATTTTACGTCACCGGATGAGTTAATCCATTCCGGAAAATCTAAATTGCCCTGGAAAATAGAAAGCAATTCCGCATAAGGTTTGCCCATAATGGTGGTGAGCACATTCATACGCCCACGGTGTGGCATGCCGAAAATAATTTCCTGCACGCCAAGGCTTGAAGCCGTTTTGATAATAGATTCCAAACCTGGAATCATAGCATCGCCGCCTTGGGCCGAGAACCGCTTCGTGCCGGGATATTTCACTTGCAGGAATTGCTCAAACGCTTCTACTTCTACAAGTGAATTCCAAATCGCCTTCTTGTCTTCGGCGCTGAATTGTGGGCGGCCGCGTGTGTCTTCAATGCGATGCTGGATCCAGCTTTTTTGCTCGGGGTGCTGGATATGCATGAACTCTACGCCCACCGTGCCGCAATACGTTTGACGCAATGCAGAAATAATATCGCGCAGCTTAGCTTTTTTCAGGCCCAGCACGCCATCGAGAAAAATGTCCTTATCATAATCGGCCTCAGTAAAGCCGTAATGCTCTGGTGTTAATTCCGGGTGCGGCTCGCCGCCTTCTAAACCTAACGGGTCTAAATTGGCAATCAAATGTCCACGCACGCGATACGCGCGAATCATCATCATGGCGCGGATGGAATCATGCGTTGCCGCTTCAATTACTTCTTGGCTGGTTGCAACAGGTTTGCCTTTATCCTTAGCGGACGGCTTGGTGTCAGAAACCTCTTCTTTTGCGCCGATAACCTGGCTTTTTACGGCGGCCCATGAAGCGCTTCGTGCTGAACTGCCGGAGCCATTCGTTGTTTCACGGAAAAAATCACGCCATGCGGCATCTACATTTTGCGGATTCTGCAAATAACGCTCATACAACTCTTCTACAAAAGTGGCGTTACCGGAAAAAATAGGCGTGGAGTCAAAGGGTACAGTCATAAAATGCCATGCAATGTGAGTGTAAAATAGGTATTATGCCGATTTAAAGGCGCTGGTCCAGCACCTTTGCGTTTACAAGTAAATGCGTATTCATACGCTGCTTCATACACAATTATATTTATAGATCCTATAAAAACGTATACTTATGGTATCAAGAAAACCAATTCTACGCAAGTGGTTGATAAAAAGCGAATTATAATGATTTTATTGCAAAAACTGCGGTCTTTTATAGACTTTTTGCCCTCACAAGCACGTGGTGGCGTAGCAGTTGCCCATGATATTGCTATGGCAGCCCTTAGCTTTTTATTGGCGCTTTATTTACGGCTGGGTGTAAACCCATTTATCCATATGCAAGCTTATGCCCTTCCTGGCATGATGCTATTTACGCTGATTTGTGCCACTGTCTTTAGTGCAATGCGTTTATATCGGGGGTTATGGCGCTACGCTTCCCTTCCCGATATGGTGGCGATTGTGAAAGCCGTGACGGTTGCCGTGGCGTTATTTTCTATGGCCATGTTCGTTCTTACCCGTTTGGACGGCTTGCCGCGGTCTGTTCCTTTTATCAATTGGTTGCTATTAATCGCGTTATTGGCAGGGCCACGGTTGGCGTATCGGGCCTTAAAAGAAGGGCGTCTGCAAATAGATATTGGCACGGCGGAATTACGACGAATTCCTCTGCTGTTGGTCGGTGCTACCGGTAATGCCGAACTTTTTATTCGCGATTGCTTGAGGGATACCCGCTCCCTTTACCGTATTGTCGGCCTGCTGGATGAAAACCCTGTACGCAAAAACCGTGCGCTTCATGGCATACGTATTTATGGCAATACTGCGAATATGCGCACGGTCATTCGCCGTCTGGAGCGCCGTGGATTAAAACCACAGCGCATTATTTTAACGGATCCGAATTGGACGTCTGATCAGGTAAAAGCGTTGTTGCTCCAAACAGAAGCGCTTGGTTTACCGTTGGGCCGCCTTCCGCAATTAGAAGAATTCAAGCAAGGCGTCCCCGGAAAGTCCGAATTACGGCCTATTGTGCTGGAAGATTTACTTGGCCGCGCGCAATATGCCCATGACCGTGCGGCATTAGATGCGTTGGTGCGTGGCAAACGTGTCGCCATTACCGGGGCAGGTGGCAGCATTGGGGCTGAACTGGTGCGTCAGGTAGCCGCACTTGCCCCGGCCAGCGTACTGCTCATTGATTTAAGTGAGCATTTTCTATACCTGATTGACCGTGAATTATCTGAAACCATGCCCACTCTCTCATGCCGTGCTGTCATTGCGGATGTGAGAGATGATACACATTTATGTGCGCTTTTTGCAGAATATAAGCCACAAATAGTGTTCCACGCGGCTGCCATCAAGCATGTGCCTTTGTCAGAAAGCAATCCGCTGGCTGCTATCTCCACCAACGTGCTCGGAAGCCGTAATGTGGCGCGCGCGGCACAAAATGTGGGAGCAGAAGCAATGGTGATGATTTCTACCGATAAAGCTGTACGCCCGACCAATATCATGGGCGCCACTAAACGCCTGGCGGAAACGTGGTGTCAGGCTCTCGGCCAATCAGCAAAAGAGGGAACGCGGTTTTTTACCGTGCGTTTCGGGAATGTACTCGGCAGCCATGGCTCGGTAGTCCCCTTATTTGAGCACCAAATCCGTGCTGGCGGCCCTATAACGGTGACGCACCCCGATATGGTTCGGTATTTCATGACCATTCGGGAAGCCGTTGAACTGGTGATGCATGCTGCCGCACTGGGCGTGCAGGAAGCCCGGCGTGAGGCTATTTTCGTGCTCGATATGGGAAAACCGGTCCGTATTGTTGAACTGGCTACCCAAATGATACGCCTGGCCGGGTTAATTCCTGGAAAAGATATAGAGATTAAATTCAGTGGATTACGGCCTGGGGAAAAGCTTTTCGAAGAGCTGTTTTACGATGAAGAGCACATTAAACGCACGGCCCTGGGGGGCGTTTTGGTGGCAGCCCCGCGTGAATGTGTGCTTACTCCACTGGAACAATCGCTTGCGCTGATGGAAAAATACTGTAAAGACGGAAACCCTGCAGCTATTGGGGTATTGCAGCAGTTAGTACCGGAATTTCAACGAAATCCAGATGCCAACGAAGCAGTTTCCAGTGCACAAAGCGTGCGAGGCTTACGCAGTCTTTAACCACATTACGTATTAGGATTTTATGATTCAGCGTGCCCTGCTTTCCGTTTCTGACAAAACCGGTCTCATCGAATTTGCCCGTTTCTTGGCCGATCGTAAAGTTATGCTGCTTTCTACCGGCGGAACGGCGCTTGCATTACGGGATGCAGGATTGCCCGTTACCGAAGTGGCTGAATATACCGGCTTTCCCGAAATGCTCGATGGGCGGGTAAAAACCTTACATCCACGTATTCATGGCGGATTGCTGGGTAAGCGGGATGACCCGGCGCACGTTGCGGCTATGCAGGCGCATGGAATTGAGGGAATCGATTTAGTGGTCATTAATCTTTACCCGTTCGAGGCCACTGTTGCCCGTGGGGCAGGTTTTGAGGAATGCGTAGAAAATATTGATATTGGCGGTCCCGCCATGATTCGCTCCGCAGCAAAGAATCATGCGCATGTAGGAGTTGTGACCGATCCAGCAGATTACGATGCCATCAGGCAGGAAATAGAAAAAAGTGGTTTGCTTTCTGCCGGGACTAAGCAATATCTCGCTGCCAAAGCCTTTGCCCGCACCGCAGCTTATGATTCCGCTATTTCGCAATGGTTCGCCCGCGAACGCGGTGAATTATTCCCGATGGTATTAACCGTTACCGGTAGGCGTGTGCAGCCATTGCACTACGGTGAAAACCCGCATCAACAAGCGGCATTTTACGGCATGGCCGAGGCAGGCGCATCCTTGGCATCTGCTCAACTCGCACACGGTGAGCGTCTCAGCTATAACAATCTAAACGATGCCAGTGCGGCATTGGAATTGGTAGCAGAATTTTCTGAACCCGCTGTTGTGATCGTAAAACACGCTAATCCGTGCGGCGTGGCAGTGGCGGCGTCTATCGAAGACGCATACGGCAGAGCACTTGCATGTGATCCCGTCTCGGCGTATGGCGGTATTATTGCATTGAACCGGCCTATTACGCGTGCTTTTGTAGAAGGATTAGGTAAAATATTCCTCGAAGTTCTGATTGCGCCCTCTGCTACAGCGGACGCGTTGGATGCATTAAAAACTCGCAAAAAATTGCGTTTATTGCTTACCGGCACAGTACCCGATGCCAAACGGTCGCGCATGACTCTGCGTAGTGTGGCAGGTGGATTTCTATATCAGCAGGATGATGCCCAGGTTTTAGATGAGAGCACCTTAAAAGCTATCACAAAAACCCATGCTACGCCTGCACAACTAAATGATATGAAGCTCGCTTTCACCGTTGCTAAGCATGTAAAATCCAATGCCATCGTGCTGGTGCGGGATGGTGCGACTATTGGCATCGGCGCCGGTCAAATGAGCCGTATTGACTCCACCCGCATAGCGTGCTGGAAAGCGAAGGAAGCGGGATTGGATATAAAAGGTGCTGTTCTTGCTTCTGACGCTTTTTTCCCCTTTGCTGATAACGTGGTCATGGCTGCAGAAGCAGGTATTTCTGCTGTTATCCAGCCGGGTGGTTCCATCCGGGACGAAGAAGTGATTCAAGAAGCGGATGCTCGTGGGATAAGCATGGTATTCACGGGAATACGCCATTTCAGGCATTAGAAATTTATCGGCATTAGGTAGTGTAAGATTAATTCCGCTACAGCATTCTTACATGCTTAAGTGCAACCAAAAGTGCTGAAAGTTCCTGCGTTTCACGCGTACGCAAATCTTCCAGGAATCGGTTATAGCGTGACAAGATATCCGTTTGTGCATCTGCCCAATGATGCAGCGCATGTGCGGAATCAGCATTATATGCCAGTGCAGCAGCCGTAATGCGGCGCTGTTCATCAAAAATATCCTGCACCAAAGCCCGCAGGGCTAAACGGTCCCAATGTGAGTGAGGGCGCATGGATAAGGCATTAGCGCGCAACCAACCTAAGCCTAACTGCGCTTCTAATGCAAAATACGCGTTACCAACGCTTGCAATGCTGCGGTTAGCTTGATGCGCAACGGCAATCACATCGCATGCTGAAGCGAGCATGTCTAAATTAGCAATCGCCTGCGCCAATGCTTCGCTTACACCTGCCTGCACTAAATGTGTGCGGATACGCTCATATGCTTCACGTGTGGCGGGGGAATGCATTGTGGATAAGGCACGGCGGAATTCATCAATACCGGCGCGCAGATCTGTAATAGTGGATTCAATGCTAATCGGGGCCGGCAAATGGCGTAAGCACCACAGCGTTACCCGTTCCACCAGGTTATTGATCGCAGTTAGCATTTCCGCTTGGATGCCGCCGTCCACGTTGGGCTGGGCCTCAATATCCGCCCATAAATCGCGTAAGGAAAATGCATCACGTGCCAGGGTATAGGCTGCAGCAATTTCCCTGGAAGGACGGTTGCTGTCATCGGCAATGTCAAAGAAAAATGCAATACCCGCGCGATTCACCAGGCTGTTGGTTACCATCGTGCCAATAATTTCGCGTTTCAGAGGGTGAGCTTCAATTTCTGCGGCATAATCTTTTTGCATCGGTTTTGGGAAGTAGCGTGCTAAATCCGCGGCGAAATAGGATTCATCAGGAAGTGAAGATTCGATCAATTCACGGTATAGCGCAATTTTTGCATAAGCCAGCAGTACCGCCAATTCCGGGCGCGTCAGGCCATTGCCTGAAGTGCGTAGTTCGCTAATTTGCCGGTCGGAGGGCAGGAATTCTAAAGCGCGGTTCAGCAGCCCTTGCTTTTCCAAGCGCCGCATCAAACGGGCATGCGATTCCAGCATTGCTGCACCTTGAGCATGTGCAAGCGAGATAGCTTGTGTCTGCAAAATATTGTCTTTAAGTACCAGTCCAGCCACTTCATCGGTCATGCGCACAAGTAATTGATCGCGGCGATCGCGGCTTAATTTCCCGGTATTTAACACGTTGCTGAAGGCGATCTTGATATTTACTTCATGATCAGAGCAATCGACGCCGCCTGAATTATCGATGGCGTCCGTGTTAATGTGGCCCCCGGTCATGCGCGCATATTCAATACGGCCTTTTTGGGTCAATCCCAAATTGCCGCCTTCACCCACTACTTTGCAGCGCAATTCGCGGCCATTGACACGCACGGCGTTATTGGCTCGGTCACCTACTTGATCATGCGTTTCATCTTCGGCTTTTACATAAGTGCCGATGCCGCCATTCCATAATAAATCCACCTGCGCCGTCAAGATTGCCCGGATTAATTCATCGGGTGTCAGCATATCCTGTTCAATACCCAGGGCCAGCTTTGCTTGTGTGCTGAGCGAAATGGATTTGCTGCTGCGCTCAAAAATACCGCCGCCCTTGGAGATTTTTTTAACGTCATAATCCTTCCAGCTGGAACGCGGTAAATTAAACAGGCGTTTGCGTTCTTCAAAGCTGCTTTTGGGATCCGGGGTGGGATCAATAAAAATATGCATATGGTTGAATGCTGCAACCAGCTTCATGGTGTCAGACAGCAACATGCCGTTTCCAAACACGTCGCCGGCCATGTCACCAATGCCAACACAGGTAAATTCATGGTTTGCAATATCCACACCCATTTCGCGGAAATGGCGGGTAACGGATACCCATCCGCCGCGGGCAGTGATAGCCATTTTTTTGTGGTCATATCCAGCAGAACCACCGGAAGCAAATGCGTCATCCAGCCAGAAATGATAAGCTTGCGCCACGCCATTGGCGATGTCTGAGAAATTAGCTGTGCCTTTATCCGCCGCGACCACCAAATAGGGATCATCCTCATCATGGCGCACTACCCGTTCCGGTGGCATGACGGCACCGCGGACGATATTGTCGGTAATATCAAGTAAGCCGGAGAGGTACATTTTGTAACACGCAACGCCTTCTTCCTGGAAAGCTTCGCGTGTTGGTTGCGGTTGTTTTACAATGAATCCGCCTTTGGAGCCCACCGGAACAATCACGGCGTTTTTCACCATCTGTGCTTTCATTAAGCCAAGCACTTCGGTGCGGAAATCTTCCGCGCGATCAGACCAGCGCAACCCACCGCGCGCTACTTTGCCGCCGCGTAAATGGATGCCTTCCACGCGCACGCCATACACAAAAATTTCCATAAATGGTACAGGTGCGGGGATGCCGGGAATAGCAGAAGAAAGGAATTTGAACGACAGCACCGGCCGTGATTCACCGATCTTGTTTTGCTGAAAATAATTGGTGCGCATGGTCGCGCGCAGTAATGCAATATATTGCCGCAAAATGCGGTCATCACTTAAAGAGTTGACCTCAGCAAGTTTGGCATCCAATTGCGATTCCAAATACGCTTGCCGCGATGCAGCATCCGTGCATTCTGGGTCAAAGCGTGCGACGAATAGTGCAACGATAAGCTTGGTAATAGACGGATGTGCCGCCAACGCCAATGCCAACGCCATTTCCCCGTAAGTGAAACTGATTTGTTTTAAATAGCGGCCATATGCGCGTAGCATCGTTACCTGACGCCAGCTTAATCCAGCGCGAATCACCAATGCATTGAAACGGTCATTTTCCATCGTGCGCTTCCACACGGCGAGTAATGCGTCTTCAAGCAAGGGCTTTACATGATCCAACGTCAGTGCTTCGGGTTCCGCCAGCATAAGTTTGAAGTCACGAATCCATACATGCGCCGTCGCTTGCGGCGTGATAAGGAAAGGATGTTCATCAATGACGCGAAAACCCATATTTTCCAGCACGGGAAGAATATCCGATAATGCGATTTCTTCGCTTGGATTATAGGTCTTTAAGTGCAGCAAATTCGGCTCGTCTTTTAAGCGGTACAAATCTACCACTAACCCATTGGCACCAAGGGCTTCGGTGCATTTAGCGATGTCATAAACCGTGGCATCAATACCGTAGCGCCCCGTGTAACTATTGGGGAAAGATGAAGAGAATGTACGGAACAAGCTCTCTGCCTGCTGCTCGCCAAACCGGCGCGTGAGTGAGGTGCGTAGCTCGTCGCTCCATAAATGGGTGGCGCGTGCAATATCAGATTCTACTGCTGCAATATCTACATCCGGCAAGAATCCAGGCGTGGTGCGCAATACAAAATGCAAACGTGCCAGCGGTGAGTCGCTCAGTTGCGTTGCAAAATGCTCCACGGCCCCTTGATAGGCATGACTTACCGCGTTCATAATAGTTTTGCGTAAATCGGTAGTAAAATATTCGCGTGGAACAAAAGCCAAGCAACTTACGAAGCGCTCATGCGCATCGCGGCGAATGAACAAGCGAACCCCAGGCCGTGCTTCCAATGCCAAAATGCCCAGTGCTGTTTCAAACAGCTCGTCTTCATCATATTGGAATAATTCATCACGTGGCATGAATTCCAAAATGGCTTTCAATGCTTTTCCATCATGACTTGCCAGATCATAGCCGGAACGGCCAAGCACACGGGCGATTTTATTGCGCACCAAAGGAATCTGGTCTGCGCTTTGGTAATACACTGATGAAGTAAACAACCCAACCAGCTGCCCGCCAGGTTTCAGTTCACCACCGCGTCCTGGTTGCGAAAGCTGGACTACATCCATCAATGCGTCCCGGTGCACCATGGAACGGCCATCGGACTTGGTGACGCTGACTAAGCCGTCAACGCTACGCGGTGCAGGCGGCGCTTGCTCAAGTGCGCAAATACCGAGTTTTTTACTGTCATCGGCATAGCCTAAGAAAATAAAATTTTTCTCGCGCAGCCATACCAGAAAGTCGCGGGCTTCTTCCACCGTCTTTGCGTCATGTGTATCAGAAACATGCTTAAAATTGTTAGCCGCTTCTACGACGATTTTCGTCATCGTTGGCCAGTCATTTACCGCAGAACGAATATAAGAAAGTACCCGCTCTAAATCTTCTTTCAGCAATTCTGCGGACATACCGGCAGGGAGCGGGGACAATTCAAAATGAATTAAAGACTCGTTGTGAATATCCCGGCCGTCATGCGGGTCTTGCACTACTTCCGTCAGTGCACCTTTACGGTCACGTTTCACCCGCAAAATCGGATGGATCATTTCGTGCAGCGTAAACCCGCGACGCAGCAAATCTGCTGTTAAAGAGTCCACCAGAAATGGCATGTCGTCATTGAGCAGCTCCACAACCAGGCGATGGCTTTCATATCCATGCTCGCGCATAGTGGGTGTAAATAAGCGAATCTGCGGTGCACCTTTTTCGCGATGCTCAAAAAAAGCAAATGCCGAACGAGCAATTGCTGCGGCCAGTGTCGGATCCAGGCGCTCCAAGTCAGCCAATGGCATCTTGGCATAAAACTGGTGCGTGAAAACGCGCAGCATATCTGCTGCACCACGCGGTAACGCCTGAATAATATCTTTCAGGCAGCTATTGACTCTTTCTAAATAACGCGGCTTCATGAGTAACGTAACTAACATAAAAAATATGCATTACGCAACGCTCATTATGCCCCTCGCGGCAGCTGCCCGTCAGGCGGGGAAATGTATCATGGTGCATTACGCCGGATCGCGTACAGCTACAGCCAAAAAAGATCATTCCCCTTTAACCGAGGCTGACATTGCTGCGCACCATGCGATTCTTGAATCGTTAACGCGCGATGTGCCGCACATACCTATCATTTCCGAAGAAGATGCGGCTATGGCAACGCCGGATGCGCAGGGCACATTTTTTTTGGTTGATCCCCTGGACGGCACTTTAAGTTTTGTTCGCGGAGATGGGGAGTTTACGGTAAATATCGGGTTAATAGAACAATCACGTGCGACGTTTGGTGTGCTGTATGCCCCTGTGTCCCGCGTATTATATTATGGTGGTGCAGGAATAGGCGCATTCCGCTGGCCGGATGGCGGTGAGCCAGAGCCGATTTCTGCCCGTGTCATTCCCCCTGAAGGCGCCATCATCACCCGTAGCCGCTCCAAAGCGGCAGCGCAGGCCAACGCATTTTTATCGAACCTGAACGTGCAAGAAATACGTCCGTCCTCCAGTGCCATTAAATTTTGTTGGGTGGCCGAAGGCAGCGCCGATATATATCCTCGTTTTGGCCGCACAATGGAGTGGGACACTGCAGCTGGGCAAGCCATTGTCGAGGCGGCGGGTGGAAGTGTGACGAATATAGACGGCACGCCATTTACCTACGCCAAGCCTGGATTTGGAAATCCAGGATTTATTGTGCGTGGAAAAGCCGGGTAATTATTTCTCCAATGCATCCCAAAACAGAGCTGCCGGGTTCGTTCCATACAGTGAGGCAATGGCGCGTAGTCCGGTAGGTGAGGTAACATTAATTTCTGTCAGCCAATCACCAATTGTATCCAGTCCGGCAAGCAACAAGCCTTTTTTCTTCAGCACAGGCCCCACGGCCTCGCAAATGGCGCGCTGTCTTGGCGTCAGTTCACAGGCAACAGGCGTGCCGCCAATGCGTAAATTAGAGCGAATTTCGCCTTTTGCCGGCAATCGACCGAACACGCCGGCTACTTCGCCATTAATTAATACAATACGCCGCTCCCCTGTAGTGACTTCTGGCAGAAAGCGCTGCGCGATTAATGGCTCAGGTGTGGATGTAAACATCATCTCCAGCAGCGCTTCTAAATTGCTGCCGTCTTTACGAATGTGAAAAACCGCGCGGCCGCCAAAGCTATACAGCGGTTTTAAAACAATCTCCTCGTGCTCACGGTGAAAAGCGCGAATATCAGTAACATCAGCAGAAATAAGTGTGGGGGGAGTAAACTCTGAAAAAGTGAGCGGAAACAGTTTCTCGGGGTTATTTCGTACTTCTGTGGGATGATTCACCACCTGCGTTGAGCCAGGAAGTCGCTCAAGCATATAGGTGGCGGTTAAATACGCCATATCAAACGGTGGATCCTGGCGCATAAGCACTACATCCACTTCCTGCAAAGGAAGTGCGGATGCAGTCTCAAGTCTGTACCAAGCGTCGCCTTGTGTTAAGAAAAATGGCTGCGCCTGTGCCACCGGAACGCCTTGGCGCAGGCTGAGTTGCTGTGGTGCGTACCAATGCAATGAAAATCCACGCGCTTGGGCTTCTTCGGCAAGCATCAAGGTGGAGTCCGATAAGCGATTTAAACCAGCTACCGGGTCCGCTTGGATGGCAATGATTTTAGTCATGATGTCTGCCTGGCTATTTCCTGCTTGGATCATCCTTCAGGGTTACATGGCTGATCACTTTTTGCACATAGCTTACGTTGCTTGCCACGGCAATCGCGCGGTCCAGCTCTGCCTGATCTTGTGCAATGCCCATTAAATATACCGACTGATTCACCGTAATCACCGAGTAATTGATGGAGCGAATACCGCGAGTAAGCAGGAATTTGGTGCGCACTTGCGTGCTTATCCATACATCGCGTGCGTAATTGCCAAATCCGGATTTATCATTAATTTGGATTTCGTTGATCACTTCCTTAACGCCATTTATTTTCCATGTCAGGTCCACCGCATTCACTTGCGTTTCCGGCTTATCCACATTTCCGGTTAAAAGTACGCGCCCTTCCACCACTTTAACATCCACGTTGGCAAACAAATCGCTGGAATTGTTTTGTGCGAAAGACGCTTTGATTTTGACGAAAATCGTTGCATCATCGACAGCATGACCCGCCGTGCGCTCTTGTGAGGCCACCACCGCGCCTTCCATGCCGCCGCCGATAAGAACGGGCACGCATCCTGTCATGACGTTGGTAACCAGCATAATTAACAAAAAGCGTTTTAAGGTCTCCATGCGTCCTCCAAATGAAATGGCGATTCGCCAGGTGCTACAATCATGGCATCAAAGCGCATATTAGGGCTGCCCGTGCCGATAAGTCCAATCATTTCCTCGGACATCAACGCTTCCGCCGCTTGTGCCAGGCGTTTTTGTTTATGCGGCGTTATGGAATAAAGTGCTGACTCATGCTTGGCGCGTGCCTTCACTTCCACCACTACCAACGTATCGCCATGGCGGGCCACAATGTCAATTTCACCGCCTGAGGTCCGTACACGCACCCCTAAAATCGCATAGCCTTTTTCTGTAAGATATTGTGCGCAAAGCTGCTCTGCAGCTATGCCAAACGCATGTGCTTGTTGTTTGCGCGCGCTCACGGCTTTAATTCCAATGCACGTTTATACACCTGTTTATGCGGCATATCCAACACGCGGCATGCCTCGGCTACGGCATCCTTCACTGACAGGCTGCCCAGTAATTCCACCAGCAATGCATCCAGCGTTTGCGGGTCAGGCGCATGGTGTTGCGGCGGCCCGATAACTAATACGATTTCTCCGCGCGGCTCGTCTGCTTGCGCATAATGCTCCGCCAATTCCTGCAAAGTGCCACGCCGCACTTCTTCATATAGCTTAGTTAACTCGCGTGTAACAGCCGCGTCCCTGGGCCCAAGCACGGCATGCAATACAGATAATGAATCCGCCAGCCGTTTCGCTGATTCAAAACATACGAGCGTTGCACGTGTTTGCGCTATTTCTGTAAGTGCAGTACGTAGCGCTGCTTCTTTATTCGGCAAAAATCCAATGAATAAAAACCGGTCCGTCGGAAGCGCCGCCACGCAGAGTGCGGCCATCACGCTGGAAGGCCCCGGTAATGCCTCGACATGCAACCCTTGCGCCGCTGCTTCGCGGACCAGCTTATACCCAGGATCGGAAATCAGCGGTGTGCCTGCGTCCGAGATCAAGGCCACAGTGCTGCCCTGGGCAATACGCGCCAAGAGTTCCGGGCGTTTTCGCTCGGCATTATGCTCATGATATGCCTCCAGCCTGGTTGCAATACCGTAATGCCGTAATAATTTAGCGCTTACGCGCGTGTCCTCACACGCCACCACAGCGGCAGCATGCAAAACCGAAAGCGCCCGCAGCGTAATATCACCCAAATTACCAATGGGCGTCGCCACCAAATACAGGCCCGCTTTCAGTGAAACGCTAGGAAACGTCAGCGGTGTTTGACTGGCCGGTGATTTAGGAGTAGAAGCATCTGTATTCATAGTTTTACAGTATATGCCATGACCACGCGCATTTTACACGCATTATCCATTATAGCGCTTATCAGCGTGACGGCATGTACCATGCCACAGCCGCGCGACAAGGTAGAAAACCGCGTAACCACCACGCCGCCCAGTACTTCTTCCAAAATGGCCCGCTTGGCCGGAGACGTGGCAAATCCAGCCGGGCTGCGCACAACGCCTTCCGGCGCAGCTGTGCCTATGGTAAAAGTGGCGCTGCTGTTGCCCTTGACCGGCGAATCCAAGGCGCTTGGTCAATCCATGCTGGACGCAGCAACCCTTGCGTTATATGACGCGTATGTATCGCTTCCCCCGGATAAAATCACCGCGCGCGTAACCCTCATCCCGAAAGACACCCAATCTTCCCCTGCGCTGGCTGCAGAAGCGGCAAAGGAAGTGATCGCTCAGGGGGCAAGCCTGATTATCGGGCCTCTTTTCAGCTCCTCTGTCAGCGCTGTTGCGCCAATCGCCCGTGCAGCAGGCGTGCCAGTCTTATCGTTGTCCAATAACAAGGCCGTGGCACAACCCGGCGTCTATGTGCTTGGCTTCCTGCCTGAGCAGCAGGTGAAGCGCGTCTCGGAATATGCGGCCCTGCATAATATCACCGCCATCGGGGCATTAGTGCCAAACGATGCATATGGCAAAACCGTCAGCGACACCCTCAGTAATACGCTGACGCCACAAGGCGTGCGTATTGAGCCGGTAGAAAGTTATTCCCAAACCCAAGCTAATTTAGAAGCCGCCATAACCCGTATTAAAGCCGGGTACAGTCGCGCGCCGTTCCAGGGGCTGATGCTGGCAGAAAGTGGCCCCTTACTTCGCGACATGCTAACCGCTCTTAAATCCAACGGGTTAAGTGGCAAAAGCGTGCGGTTTCTTGGGACTGGGCTATGGGATGATGAAGAAATTCTCGCCAATCCTGACTTGCGCGGCGGGTGGTTAGCCAGTGCGCCTCCCCAGGACTATGCGTCTTTCTCGCGTCGTTTCGTGGCTTCTTATGCGTATAAACCAAAGCGTTTAGCCGGACTTGCCTATGACGCGGTTGCTCTGGCAGCCAAAATTGCCCTGGCGTCGGGCGGGCCTGATTATTCCGACCTAACGTTAACTGCACCCGATGGATTTATTGGCCCGGCAGATGGCCTGTACCGCTTACGGTTAGACGGCACATCCGAGCGGGCGCTCGCCGTGATGGAAATTACCGAGGGCGGTTTCCGCCAATTGGATCCGGCGCCGCTGGCATTTGATAAGAAATAAATCTTACGCCGCCAGCAATCGCGCCGTAACATAATTCAACACCAGGCGGCCTTGCAGTGTGAGCTGTATCTCATGGTCATCAAACCGCAATGCGCCCTCTGCTGCCATGCTTTTAAGAGTGTGTTCACGTATCCAGGGCACCAATGCCCGGTCCAGCCCTGTTGTTAATCGCAGGCGCATCATCAGCTGTTCTTCCCGCGTCTCTTCCAGAGAAAGCGCCTGCCACACCTCCGCACCGTGCCCTTTGCTTTGCACGCTGGAGAGCCAGCGCTCGGGGCTTTTTAAGGTCTGCGTCGCAACCCGTCCGTCATTGATCGTAAGCCGCCCATGCGCGCCCGGCCCGATCCCGACATAATCCGCTCCTTGCCAATAGGCCAGATTATGCAGGCTTTCCTGCCCGGGGCGTGCGTGGTTTGACACCTCGTAGGCGGGTAGTCCGGCCGACTCCATCATTTCCTGCGTCAAAATATATAAATCCGCCGCCAGATGCTCTTCCGGCACCACAAAATCCCCGCGCGCATGGGCCGTATAGAACGCGGTATTTTCCTCAATGGTCAATTGATATAATGACAAATGCCCATCGGCAAAGTCCAGCGCTCGCGTAAGCTCTTCACGCCACTGGGCTTCGGTTTGATTGGGGCGGGCGTAAATAAGATCAAATGAATAGCGCGGAAATAACCGTGCCGCCGTTTCCACTGCTACCAATGCTTCTGCGGCACTATGCTTGCGGCCTAAAAACGCCAGCGATGCATCATCCATCGCCTGTACGCCCAGCGAAACCCGGTTCACCCCCGCTGCGCGAAATCCGGCAAACCGGGAGGCTTCCACCGATGTAGGATTCGCCTCCAGTGTAATTTCCACCCCCGGCACACATCCCCACAACCGCTCCGCCTCGTGAATCAACGCTTCTGCCGTTTTCGGGGGCATGAGGGAGGGAGTGCCGCCGCCAAAAAAAATGCTGGCCACCGGCTTTCCCGGTACATGCTCGGCCATATAGGCCATTTCTGCTAATAAAGCCGCTTGCCAGGCCTGCTCATCCACGGACTCACGTACATGGCTATTGAAGTCGCAATACGGGCATTTGGCCTTACAGAAAGGCCAATGGATATAAAGCGCTAGCGTATCGTGTTTCATCGTTTATCATAGTAGCATGAAATTATCGGCAACTGAACTACAAGGCATCGTTGAGCTGCTCGGTCGGCTATGCCTGGAACTCTCTGACGTCGAACAGCGCTATGCCTTGCTGGTGGGGCGTGGAGATCCGCGGCCAAGAATTGAGTATTTTCAAGATGCTGTGCGGGCATTTATCTCCGGTGGGATACCGCCGGAACGGCTCACCATTGAGCGTTTGGCCTATGATGTCAGCGCGCTGCGCTATCTGCAATCCAAACCATTAGCCACCTTGCGGCCGCATGGGGCAGGTGCTGGCGATGGAACGCAACTGGTTCGCCGTGATGCCACACCCGCCCCTAGTGCACCGGATCGCTCTACCCGCCAGCGCCTCAGTGATTTATACCAGCAATATGGCGTCCTTTTCGCGGCGTTGCTTAAACCCGTGGCAGACCGTGATTTCCTCGACCGCCAGGAGGATTTAAATGCCCAGGTGGAAGAATATGCTGAAATGATCCAAAGCCATCCCGAACAAACCGCGGCCCTAAAAGCCAATATTGCCACTGCTGATCAGGAATTACATACCATTGATAAAGCCCATGGCGATTATTCCATGGCTCAGCTTGGTCTTTATGAGGTGGGGAAAGATGTGGTGAAGGAGCTTGCCGCTCGTGGCTTCAATCTCGCCGGAAAATTCGTGCAGGAAGCGATGACGCAAACGGCAAATCAGGGGCGGGGCAGGAGTTAAAAGCGTCCTAAAGAAGCCCTTTGCAAATTGGCTTTATAATCTGGATTATTTTCTATCGCATTTTTTAGTGTATTACCTTGTGCATAAAATGCTGGAGGCATTACGCCTCTTTCTTTCTCCTCCTTTGTTGCTAAGGAAGCAGAAAATTGCATTATAATTGCATGAATATCTTTTCCACGTGAATTAGTTGGGAGCAAAACGGAACGTTCTTGCAATTGGTGGAATGCATTCAATACTTCATTTTCGGGTGTATTTTGCTTTTCAACCTCATCAAAACGAATGGCAATGCCTCCGCTTGCGGTGCGCCGCCAGCCTTTCAAATCAGCAACATTTTTAACGAGTGTGTTAAACGAGGTGCGATTATCTATCATGCTTACGCCACCTTCTTCAGTAACTCCTTCATCGTAATACCAAGGCTCGCGGGGGAATCCGCTACTGCAATGCCTGCCGATTTCATGGCTTCGATCTTGTCTTCTGCACCACCTTTGCCGCCGGATACGATAGCACCCGCGTGGCCCATGCGGCGTCCTGGAGGAGCCGTGCGGCCAGCGATGAAGCCAACAATAGGCTTTTTAATTTTCGAGGCTTTCAGGAACGCTGCGGCTTCTTCTTCCGCATCTCCACCGATTTCGCCGATCATAATAATCGCGTCGGTTTCGCTGTCATGCAGGAAGAGATCCAGCACATCCAAGAAATTCGTGCCGTTTACCGGGTCGCCGCCAATACCAACGCAGGTAGACTGGCCCAGTCCTTCCGCCGTGGTTTGTGCTACCGCTTCGTAGGTCAAGGTGCCGGAGCGTGATACAATGCCTATGCGGCCTTTTTTATGAATATGCCCTGGCATGATGCCGATTTTGCATTCGCCGGGTGTAATGACGCCGGGGCAGTTCGGCCCGACCAGGCGTGTTTTGCTACCGCACAGCGCGCGTTTTACCTTCACCATGTCAAGCACAGGAATACCTTCGGTGATGCAAATCACCAATTCCATCTGTGCATCAATCGCCTCTACAATGGCGTCGGCGGCAAATGGCGGCGGTACATAAATCACCGATGCATTCGCACCGGTTTTTGCTTTAGCCTGCTCCACTGTGTCAAATACCGGCAGATCAATATGTGTCGTGCCACCTTTGCCAGGCGTCACGCCACCCACCATCTGCGTGCCATACGCTACTGCCTGCTCAGAATGATACGTGCCTTCACGGCCGGTAAAGCCTTGGCAGATGACCTTGGTATTTTTGTTGATGAGAATGGACATGTCTTACTCCTCTTGATGCGAGTCGCGAGTCGCGAGTCGTGTGGTTTTGGTAACAAGTGAATGATGCAAACCGTTTAGCATGCGGCTTAGACTATCCGACCGCTGCAATAAGGATTGCACCTTCAGCAATAGTGGAAGGGACAGAAATAGCTGCGCGTTTAAGTTGACTCGTTAAACCATATAATTCCTCTTTAGGTAACGCCTTGGTAGCGAAATATAATTCTTTCACTAAAATACGTGCTTCTTGCCAAACACGCAAATCACGATAGCTTTTTATTGCTTCTCGCAACTGCCGACTCTCGACTCGAACCACGTCTTCCATCTACGCAGCCTGCCGCTTCACAGCGCTTGTAATCTTCTCTGCTGCATCGCCAAGATTATCCGCTGACATAATCGCCAGCCCTGAGCTCGCCAGCATCTTCTTGCCCAGCTCCACATTCGTGCCTTCCAAGCGCACCACCAGGGGCACGCGCAAATTCACTTCGCGGGCGGCGGTGATGATCCCTTCGGCGATAATATCGCAACGCATGATGCCGCCGAAAATGTTCACCAGAATGCCTTCCACGTTCTTATCCGAGAGAATCAATTTAAAGGCTTCCGTTACCTTCTCCTTATTCGCTCCGCCGCCGACATCCAGGAAGTTAGCCGGTGCACCGCCATAGAGTTTAATGATGTCCATGGTCGCCATAGCAAGGCCTGCACCATTTACCATGCAGCCGATATTGCCGTCCATTTTCACATATGACAGGCCGTATTTGGCCGCTTGCTGTTCCAGCGGGTCTTCTTCGTCTGGATCGCGTAGATCGGCGATATCAGGGTGGCGGAAGAGGGCATTGTCATCAAAATTGAATTTTGCATCCAGTGCCACTAGCTTGTTTTCGCCGGTGATAACCAATGGATTTATTTCCACCTGCGCTGCGTCAGTGTCTATGAATGAGCAATAGAGCGCATTGATGAAAGTGGTGAAATCCTTATGTAATTCTTTGGGAATATTCAGCGCGAATGCCAGGCGCCGCGTATGCGAAGGCTGAATGCTGCATGCCGGGTCAATACTCACCATGGCGATTTTATCCGGATGTTTTGCCGCAACTTCTTCAATGTCCATCCCGCCTTCGGTAGAAGCTATGAAGGTAACGCGTGAACTGGCGCGGTCTACTACTAGGCTCACATACAATTCTTTTTTAATTTCTGTTCCCTGTTCTACGTATATACGGCGAACCAAACGGCCTTCCGGGCCGGTTTGATGGGTAATCAATGTCATGCCAAGCATCTGGCGTGAGAATGTTTCCACTTCATCCAGGCTGCGAGCTAATTTCACTCCGCCCGCTTTGCCGCGGCCACCAGCATGAATCTGGGCTTTCACTACCCATAATTTACCACCGAGCGATTGCGCGCCCGTTACCGCTTCATGCGGTGAGTACGCTACATGCCCTTTCGGCACACAAACGCCATGTTTTTCAAGTATCTGTTTGGCTTGGTATTCATGAATATTCATTGCTATCTCTCCAAAACTCTCACTTTTCCAGTGGTTTCTGATCGTCTTTGATTGCTAAGTCAACTGTTATACAAATTAATAGGGATTAAATCCGTTGAAAGTTAATGTGCCCGTGATCATGAGCAAGGCAAGAACCCCGCCCATCAATACTTCGGCACATGCCACAGAATATTGACCTTCAGGCACACAACCAAACATACGATAACACACGCCTTGTAAGCCGCCGAACAAGCCCAGTACTAAGAAGCTCCACATGCCGGTAAAGTAAGCAAGCGCTATAAATATAGGGTAGAGAAAATACAGGCCACGCTGCAGCATGAAGTAAAATCCCCATTTTTTTGCAGCATCAGGCGTGGCGTAGGGATCAGGAACCAGTTTAAAACATACTTTTTCGATCACAGGATTGCTGCCTAAATTAGTGCTCATGCGGCCGGTGATAGCAGAAAATCCTTCACCCCACCCGCGAGAAAGCCAGATGATGCTGCCGATTGCCCATAATGCCCCATACCACCATTTGCCGCTAACGGCGAATGCCAGCAAACCCATTACCAGATAAAATGCCCAGCGGGGTAAGATGGCGCGTCCACGCAGCGTATTGGCTGCACCACCGGCCATAATCACTACCATCAGAAGTACAGAATACATACATTACCTATGTTGCTTTTGATTCCTATTTCACCGCGTCACACAATGATTTTACTGCAGCGACGGATTGTTCAAACATCGCTTTTTCCTCTTTTCCTAAGGAAATTTCAACAATTTTCTCGATGCCGCCTGCGCCAATTACTGCGGGAACGCCGACATACAGGTTTTTCACCCCATATTCGCCGTTCAAATGTGCTGCACACGGCAAGATGCGCTTCTTATCGTAAAGATACGCTTCCGCCATACTAATCGCGCTGGCTGCCGGTGCATAAAACGCTGAGCCGGTTTTGAGCAAACCTACGATTTCGGCGCCGCCGTCACGGGTGCGTTGTACAATCGCATCAAGCTTGGCTTGTGTCAGCCAGCCCATCCGCACAAATTCTTTAATCGGAATACCGGACACGGTGGTGTAATCCACTACTGGCACCATGGTATCGCCATGCCCACCCAGCACGAATGCGTTCACATCCGAAACCGATACATTCAGTGCTTCTGCCAGGAAGAAGGCAAAGCGTGATGAATCCAATACGCCTGCCATACCGACTACGTGGCTTGCAGGCAGCCCGGACACTTTCTGCATCACCCACACCATCGCATCCAGTGGGTTGGTGATGACAATAACGAATGCTTTCGGGCAATAGGTTTTAATATTTTCACCAACGGTGCGAATAATGCCGGTATTGATCGCCAGCAAGTCATCGCGGCTCATGCCCGGCTTGCGTGGCACACCAGCGGTGACAATTACGACATCAGAACCCGCGAGGTCTTTGTAATCATTCGTACCGGTCAAGCGCACATCGGAAGCATCCACCGGGGAACTTTGCGAAATATCGAGCGCTTTGCCCTGCGGCATGCCCTCGGCAATATCAAACAACACCACATCGCCTAAATTCTTAAGTGTTGCCAAATGCGCAAGCGTACCGCCGATCATGCCGGCGCCAATAAGAGCGATTTTTTTACGGGAGGACGTAGACGATGCAGACATAACGGGTATCCTTATGATAAAAGTAAAGAAATACAAGGCAAGTCTAGGGGCTATTCTTTAAGGCAGTCTTAATGGTGGTGGTAATAATCTCAACTATTTGTATTGCTTATCTTTTCTTGATAAAATTTCTCTCCAATCTCGATCTTTTCGCGACCATTCTGCTCCCGCCAGGCGTTGGTGTCACGCAAAGAGTAGATGCAGCCGCAATATTCCTGCTGATAAAATTCCTCGCGCTTAGCAATCTCATACATCCGTGCAGATCCGCCGCCTTTGCGCCAGTTATAATCCCAGTAGGTAATCCCCGGATAATGTGATGCTGCGCGGTGCCCGCAATTGTTGATCTGCTCCATATTTTTCCAGCGTGAAAGCCCCAGGCTTGACGTAAACACCGAAAATCCATGCTCATGCGCATATAGCGCCGTGCGCTCAAACCGCATGTCAAAGCATGCCGTGCAACGAATGCCACGCTCAGGCTCATACTCCATGCCCTTAGCGCGCGAAAACCAGTTTTGCACGTCATAATCGGCGTCCACAAACGGAATCCCCATCTGCTCGGCAAAACGGATATTTTCTTGTTTGCGAATCTCGTATTCTTTTTTGGGGTGAATATTGGGATTATAAAAAAACACCGTAAGCGCAAGCCCACTCTCCACACACGCCTCCATCAGCTCCCCGGCGCACGGCGCGCAGCAGGAGTGGAGGAGGACATTGGTAGCGTTATCGGGAGCGGTGAGGTGAGGGCGGGGCATAGCTATCATCCCGGCGAAAGCCAGTATCCATGTGAAATTCAAGCGACATTAACGAAAAGCAAGTCCATATTCAAGCCTATATCCCGGCCTTCGCCGGGATGTTGATTACGCCCGCTTCCGCTCAATTGGTTTAAAGCGCATTTTTTGTGGTGTCAGCTCACTCACGCCAAGCCTGCGTTTTAAATCCGCCTCATAGGCTTCGTAATTCCCCTCGAACCATTCCACATGGGAGTCACCCTCAAATGCCAGAATGTGCGTCGCTATGCGATCCAGGAACCAGCGATCGTGCGAGATGACCACGGCGCAGCCGGCGAATTCTTCCAGTGCATCTTCCAATGCGCGTAATGTTTCGACGTCCAGATCGTTGGTCGGTTCATCGAGTAGAATTACATTCGCTCCACTCTTTAGCATCTTCGCCAAATGCACACGGTTGCGTTCACCGCCGGAAAGCTGGCCGACCTTTTTCTGCTGATCCGTGCCTTTGAAATTGAACGAGGATACATACGCCCTTGATTTGACCTTCTGCTTGCCGAGCTCGATTTCTTCATTGCCGTCGGAAATTTCTTCCCACACGGTTTTGCTGTCATTCAACGAATCACGTGATTGGTCCACGTAGCCTAACTTTACCGTATCACCTACGGTAAAGGTGCCTGCATCGGCGGTTTCTTGTTTGGTAATCAGGCGAAATAACGTCGATTTACCTGCACCATTTGGCCCAATAATACCAACAATACCACCCGGGGGCAGTTTAAATTGCAAATGCTCAAACAGTAATTTATCGCCGTAGGTCTTCGCCACATCCTGCGCTTCAATGACTGTGTTGCCGAGGCGCGGGCCGGTTGGAATAACGATTTGCGCCGCGCCGACTTGCGCCCGCACATCTTTTGCCAGCAATTCTTCATATGCGGCAATACGCGCCTTGCTTTTTGACTGACGTGCCTTGGCACCCTGACGAATCCACTCCAATTCACGTGCCAATTGCTTTTGGCGACCCGATTCTTCTGCTGATTCTTGGGTCATGCGCTTTTGCTTGGCTTCCAGATAGGTCGAGTAATTACCTTCGTAAGGAATGCCTGAACCACGGTCTAATTCAAGAATCCAGCCGGTTACATTATCCAGGAAGTAGCGATCATGCGTAATCATTACCACTGTGCCGGGATAGGTTTCCAGGAAGTGCTGCAACCACGCAATAGACTCCGCATCCAAATGGTTGGTTGGTTCATCGAGCAACAGCATGTCCGGTTTTTCCAGCAGCAATTTGCACAGTGCCACGCGGCGCTTTTCGCCACCGGAAATTTTGCTTACATCTGCATCCTTAGGTGGGCAGCGGAGCGCGTCCATGGCGATTTCCGCATCGCGCTCAATGTCCCACGCACCTGCGGCATCAATCTGGTCTTGAAGCTTTGCCGCTTCATCGGCCACATCATCGGAATAGTCGGCCATCAATTCGTTATAGCGCTCCAGCAGCGCCTTTTTTTCACCCAGTGAATCCATGATATTTTCAAATACATTTTTCGACGTATCGAGCTGCGGCTCCTGTGGCAGATAGCCGATCTTGATGCCCTCCGCCGCCCATGCTTCACCGGTATATTCCTTATCCAGCCCCGCCATGATTTTAATCAAGGTAGATTTACCCGCGCCGTTTGGCCCAAGCACGCCGATTTTTGCACCTGGCAAAAACGAAAGCCAAATGTCTTTCAGCACCTGTTTTCCACCGGGCCACGCTTTTGAAAGGCCCTTCATGACGTAGAGATATTGATGTGCTGCCATAGTATTCCTGATGATAATGGATGTAAGGCGTATTTATTAACGCGTTTATACTGCCAGTGCAAGCGCCAGCCGTAATATGCGAACTAAAAGAATGTAATTCTTACGAATTCATCTTCTCAAAGAACTCAGCATTCGTCTTGGTATCCTTGAGTTTTTCCAGCAAGAATTCCATGCCATCAATCGCACCCATCGGGTTTAGAATGCGGCGCATGACCCACATTTTGGTCAGGATCGGCTTATCTACCAGCAGGTCTTCCTTGCGGGTGCCGGATTTATTGATGTCCATCGCCGGGAAGGTGCGTTTATCGGCCAGTTTTCGATCCAGCACGATTTCCGAGTTGCCGGTGCCCTTGAATTCTTCAAAGATCACTTAATCCATGCGGCTG
>CAZGVV010000007.1:17080-45314 GCA_964529155.1 uncultured Rickettsiales bacterium | reverse complement strand
AGTTGGTTGCGTTCTTCCCGCTTTCCGGCGGCCTCCAACGCCGCCAGATCCTGCGATGCCACTGCCTCTTGCCACACCAGAAAGGCATGCTCAGGTGACTCAGCAAGTCCGCGTGGGACCCGCAGCGTATTATTTGCCATTAAAGAGGCGATGGCAGGGGCAAAGCCGCGCATCTCTAGAAAGGCATTCAACCCTTCCGGGGTATTGGTCAGCGGGTCTTCCGTTGCCGCAAGCAAGGCTTCACGCAGCTCATTGAGCGCATCGGTCACGCAGTCCAGGCGGGAAAGGTAGTCCTCCACCTCGCCGCGTTGCAGAAGGGCTGGCTGTGTGAGCAGGATTTTCATCAGCTGGCGAATTGCGCGAAGGGTTGCTTCCTGCGCCGTCGCACGCGCCTGACGCTCCACGGCCATGGAGCGCGGCAGGGTATCTACATTGTCTTTCTTTTTGCCTGACGGCCATAATTGTGTGCGAAAAAACGCCCGCATATGACGCTGCATGGTGGCGTCCTTGATGCGGGTGGAGAGCATAGTTAATCGCTGGTCCAGCGCTGCGCGGCCCTCCGGCGTGGTGGCGGCTTCACTGGCGCAATGTCGCCATAAGGTTTCTGCCATGCCATGCGCATCCAATACGGCACGGCGCAACGCCGCTTCCCCTTGTGTACGAAGCAGGCTATCCGGGTCTTCTCCGGGTGGCAGAAGCGCAAAGCGCAGGCTATGGCCGGGTGAAATCAGCGGCAATGCCAGCTCCGCCGCCCGCAGCATGGCGCGTTTTCCGGCGGCGTCGCCGTCTAAGCACAGCACCGGTTCGGGTGCGTAATTCCAGAGCGTGTGGATGTGCGTTTCGGTAACGGCCGTGCCAAGCGTAGCGACGGTAGCAGTAAAACCATATTGCGCCATCATTACGGTGTCCATGTAGCCTTCCACCACGATGATTTCGCCCTTTACCCTTGCTGCATGGCCTGCCTGATCCAGGTTGTATAAGACCTCACCTTTTTTAAACAGCGGCGTTTCCGGTGAATTCAAATATTTTGGTAAATGTTTGGTGGTGGCTGCCATAAGCCGTCCGCCAAAGGCGATCACTTTTCCGCTCGGATTGCGTATGGGGAACATAATGCGGCCGCGAAAACGGTCATAGGTGTTTCCGGTGTCGGGTTTGATAATCAGCCCGGCTTCAATTAATTGCGCTTCGGCGAATCCTTGTGTCAGCAAATGGGCTTTGAGTCCGTCGCGGCCTTCGGGGGCGTAGCCGATGTGAAAACGGGTAATGGTTTCCGGTGTAATACCACGCTCACGTAGATATTCCCGCGCGGGCATAGCTTGCTGGCGTTTTAAATGCTCCTCAAACCACAGGGATGCTGCCTGCAGGACATCAAACAAGGATTTGCGTGTCTCATGGTGAGCTGCCGCATAGGCCGATTCAACCGGCAGGGCAATTCCTGCTTCACGCGCCAGCTTTTCCACGGCTTCTGGGTAGGTGAGGCGTTCGTGCAGTTTGACAAATTCAATCACATCACCATGCGCCGCGCAGCCGAAGCAATGAAAAAATTGTTTCTGGTCATTTACCGTGAATGAGGGGCTTTTCTCGTTATGAAACGGGCAGAGCCCAGTAAATTCCCGGCCGCGTCGCTTCAGTTGCACGTGGCGTCCGATGACGACAGAAAGTGCGAAATGCGAGCGGATACGATCCAGAATGTCGGGTGCAAATGCCATGGCGGTAATCTTCGTTAATGCTATACTCTAGTCCATGCGTCTATTCAAACAAATCAGCGCCCGGCCGCAAAAACACTACGCCTTGTTACTTGGCGAGCGTGAAATTCCCCTGGTGGTGCGTACCCATCCCACCAGCCGCCGGCTTATTTTACGCTATTGCGAACGTACCAAAACGGCGCGCCTTACTCTACCCAAGCGCGTTTCCCAGCGCGAAGCATTGAAATTTGTAGAAAGCCGGACGCAATGGCTGCGTGCTCAAATCGCCGCTACGCCTGAGCAAATAAGTTTTACAAACGATGCCGTCATCCCCTTGCGTGGGGTGCAGGTGACGCTGCGATCCATGTCCGGGCAGGGGCGGCGTGTCTGGCGGGAAGGGGACGTACTCTACGTAGGCGGTGATGAAGCAGCTATGCCGCGCCGGGTACGCACATGGCTGCAGGCTGAGGCACGCGCGGCGATCACCGGCGCGGCGATGATGCATGCAAAAACGTTGGGTGTGCGCATAGCCCGCATTAATCTGCGCGATCCTACCTCACGGTGGGGAAGCTGTGGTTCTGACCGTGTACTGTCCTTTTCCTGGCGGCTTATTCTCGCGCCGCCGGAAGTGCTGGATTATGTGGTGTGTCATGAAGTCGCGCATATGCTGCGGATGGACCATAGTCCGCAATTCTGGCGTATTGTTACGCAATTATGCCCTCACCAGGAAACCTATCGCGCCTGGTTGCATAAGCACGGCCAGGCATTACATCGGTTTAACTAGCGCTTATTGCTGGTGGGGTAGCTGTGTTCCACGTGGGAATCGCTATTGCCTTTAAATAGCTTGTTCCAAAAGGTGGGTTTCAAATGGAAACCCTCATTGCCATTCCCCGGAGTGGCCGGAGGATTCACCGGCGCTTGTGTGCTGGTGGTGGCCGGGTTTTGTGGCGGACTATTGGCCCAGGATGGCATAATCGATTGCCAGAATCCGGTATAAGTCGGCAGGTCATGTGGCGGCGTGTTGGCAAGTGCCGCCGTCATAAAATTCCGCCAGATCGGTGCAGGCAGCGTGCCACCGGTAACTTTTTTCATCGGCGTATTATCGTCATTGCCTACCCAGACACCCGCTGCCAAATCCGGCGTATAGCCCATGAACCAGGCGTCATGGTAATCTGACGTCGTACCGGTTTTACCTGCGGCCGGGCGGCCAATGGCCGCGCCACGCCCCGTGCCGTGTTGAATAACGCCCTCCAGCAGAATATTCATCATGCCTACCACGCTTTCGTTCAGCGCGCGGCCTTCGGCAGGCGGCAGGCGTTCATACAGTGTTTCACCGGTTGCTGACTGCACCGACACAATGCCGTACGGTTGCACGATAGCGCCGTTGGCCGCCATGTGCGCATAGGCGCCGACCATCTCTACCAGCGTAACTTCATTACTTCCCAACGCAAGGCTTGGTGTTGCCAATAAATCTTCTTCAATGCCCAGGCGGTGCGCCATGTTGACCACATTATCCAGCCCGGCTCGCTCAGCCACTTGCACCGCTACCGTATTGAGCGATTGCGCTACAGCGTCTTTCAATTCCATCTCACCCTTATAATCCCCGCTGAAATTCTTTGGACTCCAGCCGTCAAACGTCACCGGTTGATCCACCACCAGCGAATTCGGCGTAAGCCCGCTTTCCAGCCCGGCCAGGTAGACGAATAATTTAAACGAAGAGCCTGGCTGACGGTGAGCTTGAGCCGCGCGGTTATACTGGCTTTCGGCATAGGAGCGCCCGCCAATCATCACCCGCACCGCGCCGTCTGGCGTCATGGCCACTAATGCGGCTTGCGAAGCATTTAATTTTGCGCCCTGTTCATCCATGATGGAGGCAATGGCTTGTTCACCTGCCTGCTGCCATTCCGGGCGGAAGGTGGTGTTAACGACCACATCTTCATGCAATTCACCCACAATATCCTGTAGCTGGTCCATGATCCAGTCGCTGTAATACCGTGCGGATTCGGCTTGTCCACGGCTGGTCTTTAAAATGGTTTGTTGCAAGAGCTTTAGTGCCGTTTGCTCAGCTTCCGGTTTCATCAACCCTGCATCCACCATGTTATGCAATACTTGCTCACCGCGTTTGGACGATGCCTTTGGGTTTCCGGTCGGCGCATAACGCGATGGTGCTTTCAGTAATCCTGCGATAATGGCTGCTTCCGCCACATTTAAGTCGCGTGCCGATTTGCCGAAATAGCGTTTGGCGGCGGCGTCCACGCCATAGCTGCCAGCGCCGAGATATACACGATTCAAATAAATCGCCAGGATTTCCTGTTTGCTGAAGCGCGCTTCTAATTTAAATGCCAGCGCCATTTCGCGCAATTTTCGGCTCAGTGTGCGCTCTGGCGTGAGGAATACGTTTTTTGCTACCTGCTGGGTAATCGTGCTGCCGCCTTGCACCATGCCACGCGCCCGCACATCCGTATAAATGGCTCGTAATAACCCAAACGGGTCAATGCCGAAATGGTGGAAGAAATTGCGGTCTTCAGTGGCAAGCACCGCGTCAATCAGCGGTTTAGGCAATTCGCGATATACTAAAAAGTCGCCATACGTATCGCCATATGAGCCGATGATGCGCCCATCTTCAGCTTTCACTACCACGCTTGGCGCTTTGGTGGCTTCATAAAGTTGATCGATGCTCGGTAGCGTCAGGAAAAACCAGCCGACCACTACGGCAATAATTATTACTGCAGCAATAATGACGCGCTTCAAGCGCGGTCCAGCCCAGCTGCGGAAGCGTTGCCAGGGAGATTGTTTTTTACGGGATCGTTTTGGTTGATTCGCCATAAGATGCGTTATGTACGCTATTTTTTACGCATCACATAGCGTAATTTGCGTATAGCCAACTGCGCCATATTTTTGCGGCCCGCCTTTTCCGGACAGATAAGGCTTACCTCACGGCCGGTTTGCGGATCAATGGCAGTAACCTTCACGCTGCTATTTCCTGGAAGCTGATAATATTCCACAATAAATCCATTTTTTTCTGCATCCTCATCGCTCATAAACCAAGGGCAGGGTCATTGTCGGTTGTTATTTTCTCAACGCGCAGGCGCTTTACTTGTTTGGCATTTTTATCTACCACGGTAAACCGGAAGCCATGCAAATCAAAATGCTGGCCTTTGGCGGGAATAACCCGGGCTTCATGCACGACGAGCCCGCCGATGGTAGAGGCATTATCATCCGGCAACTCCCAATCCAATTCACGATTGACATCCCGAATGGGCACGTCACCCGCCACGTAATAGATGTTCGGCCCCGCTTTTTGAATGCCCGCCGCTTGCTGTTCATCATGCTCGTCATCAATATCACCGACGATTTCTTCAATAATATCTTCCAACGTCACAATACCAAGTAATGCCCCGTATTCATCCACCACAATAGAAAAATGCTGGCGGCGTGAGCGGAAAGCAAGCAATTGGTCGCGCAGTGTGGTGGTTTCAGGAATAAACCAGGGTTTCTGGGCGATGGAAAGAATCGTCTCCATGCTCATGGGGCCGGTATTGGTATTCAGCGCCCGTATCAAATCTTTCACATACAGCACACCGATAATATTATCGGGATTGTCCCGCCACAACGGAATGCGGCTATGGAGCATAGATACCGCTTCTTGCACCAGTTTCGAGGCAGGCTGGTCGGCGCACAGCGTATCGACATGCATGCGGTGCACCATGATGGCTCGCACCTCAATGTCATTTAAATCCAAAATACTGCCCAGCATATCGCGATCCTGGCGTTCCATTTTGCCTTCGTGATGATGCAGTTCTATTGTTCCGCGCAGTACGTCTGCGGCGGAGATGAAACTTGCCGCTTTCGCCAGATCCACGCCGAAGGGCAATAGACCCAGTCGGATAATTACCCGTAAACAACGGGTGATGGGAGTAAGAAGCCATACGATCAATGACACTAAAGGCGACACAGCCAGCGCCACGCGCTCATTGTATTGCAGCGCATAGGTTTTTGGCATCACTTCAGCGAAAATAACGATAAGTAGCGTCATCACTAAGGTCACGATACCCAGCACGGTTTCGTCATGCGCCCCGAACAATTGAATGCCAATGGACGTGGCGATGGTGGATGCCGCGATATTGATGGCATTATTCCCAATGAGCAGTGCCCCCAATAGGGACTCTTTGTCTTTGCGCAGCCGGTTAACTTTAGCCGCGCGGCGGTTGCCCTCTTTTACCAGTTGGAAAATACGGGCACGGGAAATAGCGGTGAGGGCAGTTTCCGCAGCGGAGAAAAAGGCGGATACCAGAATGCAGATAAAAATGAAAACACAAGATAATACAACGTATTCGCTCATAATTTATGCACAATACTCAATCAATACCTGTCTCACAAGCGCAGGATCTACTTCTTGGGTGACAAATGCCCGGCCAATACCACGTGATAATACAAATGTCAGGCGGCCATCGCGTACTTTTTTATCGCGGGTGAAATGCTGCATCAGGGCATCGATGTTCCAATCGGTATGAATTTCCGATGGCCGCGATAACAGCCCTGTTGCTGCGTAGTGCAGCAATACGCGGCGTACATCACCCTCGGGGCATAAGCCCATACGTGCCGATAAACGAATCGCCAGCGCCATGCCGATGGCTACTGCCTCGCCATGCAGCAGCGTATCGGAAAATCCGGTTTCCGCTTCCAGTGCGTGGGCAAAAGTATGACCGAAATTCAGTAATGCCCGCCGCCCGTTTTCGCGTTCATCTGCTGCGACAATGGTCGCTTTTGCGCGGCAACTCTCGGCAATGGCGTGCGCGCGTTCTGACATATTGCCTTCCAGCAAGGTATGGCCGTGCGATTCCAGCCAATGGAAAAAATGCGGACGATCGATAAGCCCGTATTTTAACACTTCTGCATAGCCTGAGCGTAACTCTCGAACTGGCAGACTTGAAAGCGCCGATACATCGGCCAGCACTAATTTAGGCTGGTAAAACGCGCCGATCAGATTTTTCCCATACCGTGCATTGATGCCGGTCTTCCCCCCCACCGAGCTGTCCACCTGCGAAAGCAGGGTGGTGGGAATCTGAATGAAATCCAGTCCCCGCAACGTAGCGCTGGCTGCAAAGCCGGTTAAATCCCCGATCACGCCCCCACCCAGTGCGATCAGCGGAGTTCCGCGATCCGGGCTGTGCGAAAGAATGCCATCGACCAGTCGCTCAAACCAGGTAAAGGATTTGGTCTGCTCACCTGGCGGCAGAATAAATGCACGTCCGGAAAATTCGCGGGCGCTGAGCGAGCTGGTAAGCGTGCGCAAATAACGCAACGCAACGATTTCATCGGTTACAATAAAGGCGCGGCGGCTGGAAGTGAGCGGTGCAATGGAGTCGCCTGCTCGTGAAAGCACGCCTTCACCGATCATGATATCGTAGCTGCGGCTGCCTAGCCACACATGGACGCGTTCAACCATGGCTTGCCTTCCATTCTATTAATGCGCGCACAATAGCATCTACGACCGCTTCATGCGAGCCTGCACTGCTTTCAATAATAATATCGGCTTCTTCATAAATTGGATAACGTTCCCGCATCAGGCGGCTCATGATTTCCCGTGGGTCGCCGGTTTTCAGCAATGGTCGTGTGTCGCGCCGGGATACACGTTCCACTAATACTTCCAGTTCCGCTTTCAGCCACACCGAAAGCCCTTGGGCTTTGATACTCTCACGAATTTCTGTATTTAAAAATGCGCCGCCGCCGGTGGCAATTACTGTGGGTGGACCTGAAAGCAGGCGCAACAAGACCCGTTGCTCTAATTCCCGGAATGTATGTTCGCCGTATAATTCGAAAATATCGGAGATGCTGCAGCCTGCCGCTTCGACAATTTCCTGGTCTGAGTCCACGAACGGCAAACCCAGTGTCAGCGCCAATCGTTTGCCGATGGTGGTCTTGCCCGCGCCCATCAATCCAATCAACACGACGCTTTTTTTCACATCGAGATTGGCTTTTGCGCCTTTTTTTGCTTCACTGGCCATGCTCAACATTTACCGTATAAGGGGCTTCCAATGCAACAGCGCCGTAGTAAATCCAAATATTTTATCATGCTTTTCATTGTGTTGATCGCAGGATCAGCGTTTTTATGGATGAAAGACATCCCCGCTCCGGCCCAGCCAGTGGACCAGGCGCTGCCTGCTGACCGTTTTTTACATAGTACCCCCTAATGGCATTAGCCGAGGATATTGAAGCGTTTTTGGAGATGCTGGCGGCAGAGCGCAATGCGGCGGCTAACACCATTAACGCCTACCGCCGGGATTTAGAGGAATGGGGCATATGGCTCAAAGACCGCAGGCTTTCAGCGCTTAAAGTAAAAAAAGACGCGCTGGAAGCCTTTGTCGCGGAACTCCACCGGGCCAAGCGCGCGCCCACCACCATTGCACGCAAACTCTCCGCCTTGCGGCAGTTTTTCCATTTTCTGCACAGCGAGCAACGCCGTGCGGATAATCCTGCTGCCACATTGGAGACGCCGCATCTGGGGCGTCCGCTTCCTGTCACGTTAAGCGCCCTTGATATGGAGCGGCTCATCGCCGAAGCCCGAACGGACGCTTCCGCGGAAGGTCTGCGTTTGCTCGCCTTATTGGAATTGGCTTACGGTTCCGGATTGCGTGTGTCTGA
Organism: uncultured Rickettsiales bacterium; assembly: GCA_964529155.1. Lineage (GTDB taxonomy): Bacteria > Pseudomonadota > Alphaproteobacteria > Rickettsiales > SXRF01 > CAZGVV01. The sequence goes on along the minus strand of CAZGVV010000007.1, from coordinate 36,984 downwards.
ATTGGTAGCGCTCAAATTGGCAAGCGTGCAAGCGCGTCTGGGGCGGCAGGTGGAATGCCTTATCATTAACGGTAAGGGCGGCAAGGAGCGGCTGGTGCCACTCTCCGGTGCAGCGCAAGAAGCATTGCAGGCTTATCTTAAAGTACGACCTGCGTTTTTAACTAACGGTGCGGCGTCCATCTGGTTATTTCCGTATGCCCGGGCGGATGGTTATCTTACCCGCCAACAATTCGGGGTTATGCTCAAAGCGCTTGCCTTGCGCGCCGGGCTGGACCCGCAGCACGTATCCCCCCATACATTACGTCATTCCTTCGCCAGCCATTTATTGGACGGTGGTGCGGATTTGCGGGTGATTCAGGAATTGCTTGGCCATTCCGACATTGCAACCACGCAAATTTATACTCATGTCGCTACCGCACGGCTGAAAAAACTGGTGGAAGAAAAACACCCGCTGAATAAGCGCTAATGAATACTACGCTCTGCATTGGCCAGTTGCAGGCGTTGGTCATTAATCATGGCTGTGAAAAATTGCGATACGTTGTGTGGAGCCATGTGCGTGGTAGGCGAATGTGTTGGTGGGGCTTGTGGTGCAAGTGATTTCAAGTTTACAGGAAGTGATTCCGGCTGCCCCAGCGCGGTAAAGGCAATGGCGTTTGGTTGCAATATGCCGGTATTAATCCCGTTTGTTAAAGCCATAGCCTGAAAGTCCGGCTCTAGGGAGGCGGTAATAGTATGCTGCAACTGATAGGGCAATTCAAAGAAATGCTTGCCGTATTGCTGCTTAATTTTTTTATGTTCTTCCGGCAATACTTTGAGCATGATACCCAACGTATGATTGGGTGTAATCGCTCGCCTGGACGCCACTTCACTCATGCGTTTTAAATCCATATACAGGCTGGGTGGCGCTGTTTCTTGCCGCCAGCGATATGCGATGGTTTGCATGCCGGCATCCAGCGCCGCAGTGGTAGAGGCAAGGCCGATAAGCATTTCTTTTGCGGTGAATGTCGGGTCGATCATGGGCATGAGCGTGGCGCCGCCAAGCGCCACAGCAAGCGACACCAGTGTGCGGATGCCGGCGGAAACAACGCGGCATTTTTCCAGATGTGCCAGGCTTCCCCGCTCCAATTGCAGAGGTTTTATCGCCCGGTCACCGACTTTATCCGGGTCTGAAGCGTATTCCATGTCTTCTATTGTAACCTGATGCGGATCTTTTCCTACCACCTTACCGATGGTATCACGATACATGTGGGTAAGGTTTTTACTGTACCCTTTTATTTCGCCAATTTCGCGTAAGATCAAACTTCCCCCAACCGCCGCCGCAATCGCTACAGTAAGTGGTGCACTGGCCCATACCGCACCAGCACTGATAATGGCTGCACCCGCGCCATTGAGTATTAAGGGCTTGATGGCATTAATCCAGTCCCAGAATGCCGCGCGCGATTCATGCTCAACCGAAAAGGTCGCCGCCTGCGCTGGTGAGAGGGGAGTTACGGGCGGCATTACCGCAGAAGTCAGTTCATCGGCCATAGAGCACTGCAAGCAGGTTGATTCTCCTTATTTATACCATGCCCCATTGCAGGGGTGCGTGACAATTTTATGACAAAAAAACACCCGCAGGATAAGTGCGGGTGTTTTTTGTCTAAGATATTGATTTATAATACTAGGAGCAGCCGCTCGTGCCACCGCAGGTGTCGCATTTCAGGCAGGTGCCGTTACGCACCATGGTGAAATTGCCACATTCCTGGCAGGCATCGCCCTCGTACCCTTTAGCCCGCGCTTCGCGGATTTTCGCCCGGACATGGTCGGTAACCAACGAGGTTTCCTGCACCTGAACCGAATACGATGTGGTTTCCTGACGCAAGAAAGCCAGCGGCTCCAGTACATTGCTTGCATCCGGCGCTAAGGCCAGCGCATTTGCTGCAGAACCGCCGCTTTGCTGTGGGTTCACCACATACAGATTGCCACGGATGAAACCGTTGCTGGCGGCTTTGCTGAACAGCTGTGGCAATTCAGGCTGGTCGCCTTCGCCGCCCGGTTTGGTGCTGTCCTTAGCCCCGCGGCCAATGGAGTCTGAACGCAGATCGCTAACATCCACATGCGCCAGGTCACGCCGAGCGAGGTAGGAAATCGCCAATTCGCGGAACACGTAGTCCAGGATGGAGGTGGACATTTTGATCGTTTCATTGCCTTCCACCATGCCGTTAGGCTCGAAACGGGTGAAGGTGAACGCGTCAACGAATTCTTCCAGCGGCACGCCGTATTGCAGGCCGATGGAAATCGCGATAGCGAAATTGTTCATCAAGCTACGGAAGGCAGCGCCTTCTTTGTGCATATCGATGAAAATTTCACCCAGCACGCCGTCTTCGTATTCACCGGTGCGCAAATATACCTTGTGTCCGCCGATGCTGGCTTTCTGCGTGTAGCCTTTGCGGCGCTCAGGCAGCTTGCGACGTTCAGCGCGGCTGCGCTCCACGATCCGCTCCACAATACGCTCAGCAATCACCGCAGGCTGGCGCATGGCGCTTAAACGCTCGTCATGGGCGGGCTCTTCCGTCTCTGCCGCTAATTCTTCGGCAATGGCGGAGTTCAGCGGTTGCGACAATTTGGAGCCGTCACGATACAGCGCATTGGCCTTCAGGCACAATTTCCACGAAAGCAAATACGCGTCTTTGCATTCTTCCACGCTGGCCGAATTAGGCATGTTGATGGTTTTGGAAATTGCTCCGGAAATGAACGGTTGCGCTGCGGCCATCATGTGGATGTGCGATTCGGTGGAGAGGAAGCGCTTACCGTTTTTGCCGCACGGATTGGCGCAATCGAACACGTTAAGATGCGCAGGGTTCAAGTGCGGCGCACCTTCCAGCATCATCGTACCGCAGCAATATTCATTCGCGGCTTCGATTTCCGATTTGCTGAAGCCCAGGAACGCCAGCAAATCGAACTGGAAGTCATTGAGCTGTGCATCGGTTACGTGCAGGCGTTGTTTGCAGAACTCCTCGCCAAGCGTCCATTTGTTGAATGCGAATTTGATTTCAAAGGCGGCAACCAGTGCTTTTTCTACTTTCTCCAGCGTTGCGCTATCAAACCCTTTTGCCTTCAGCGATTCATGATTTACCCCCGGCGAGGTTTTTAGCGTACCACGGCCCACCGCATAGGCAGCGATATCGTCGATCTGCTTTTGCGTGTAACCTAGTGTTTTTAGCGCCGAAGGTACTTGCTGGTTGATAATTTTGAAATATCCGCCTCCAGCCAGTTTCTTGAATTTTACCAGCGCGAAATCCGGTTCAATGCCTGTGGTATCGCAATCCATCACCAAGCCGATCGTGCCGGTCGGCGCGATGCAGGTGGACTGGGCGTTGCGGTAGCCATATTTCTCGCCGAGCATCAACGCGGTTTCCCACGCTTTTTTAGCGGCCTTCACCAGCGCTTTATCAGTGCAATGGGCAATGTCCAGCGGCACGGGCATAATGCTAAGTCCTTCGTAGCCAGCACTTTCCCCTTGCGCCGCGCGGCGGTGATTGCGCATCACCCGCAGCATATGGTCTTTGTTTTTGGCATAGCCATCAAACGGTCCAAGCTCCTTGGCCATTTCTGCGGACGTCGCATAGGACACGCCGGTCAAAATAGCGGTGAGGGCGCCGGTAAGCGCGCGGCCTTCGTCGCTGTCATAGCCAATGCCCGACGCCATGAGCAAGCCGCCAATATTGGCATAGCCTAGCCCCAATGTGCGGAATTCATATGACAAACGGGCGATTTCTTTAGACGGGAATTGCGCCATGGCAACCGACACTTCCAGCACTACCGTCCATAAACGGATCGCATGCTCATAGGCTTTCACGTCAAACGTTGCACCATCTTTTCCCAGACCGTCTTTTTTGAACTTCAGCAAGTTGATCGAAGCCAGGTTGCACGCCGTGTCATCCAGGAACATGTATTCGGAACATGGGTTGCTGGCGCGAATACGGCCGGATTCCGGGCAGGTATGCCATTCATTGATGGTGGTGTCGTATTGCAGGCCGGGATCGGCGCATGCCCAGGCAGCGTAAGCGATTTTATCCCACAGCGCGCGCGCCGAAGTTTCCGCCGCCGGTTTGCCATCGGTGCGACGGGTGAGGGTCCAGGGTTCGTCATTTTCCACTGCCGCCAAGAACGCGTTGGTGATGCGCACCGAGTTGTTGGAATTCTGGCCGGACACCGTGAGATAGGCTTCCGAATCCCAGTCCGTATCATATTCCGGGAATTCCAGATGGGTAAATCCTTGGCGGGCGAATTGAATGACGCGTTGGATATAATTGTCCGGCACCAGGGATTTACGTGCTTCCCGAATCGCAGATTTAAGCGCGGGGTTGTCGGAGGGATCAAAACGCGTTTCAGTCGTGCCGAGTTTGCACGCTTCCATGATGGCGGTTAAATGCTTGCGGCATAGGCGTGAACCGGTTACCAGCGCTGCCACTTTCTGCTCTTCCAGCACTTTCCAGTCGATAAATGTTTCCACGTCCGGGTGGTCAATATCCACCACCACCATTTTTGCTGCCCGGCGCGTGGTGCCGCCGGATTTGATCGCGCCTGCGGCACGGTCGCCGATTTTCAGGAAGCTCATCAGGCCGGACGATTTACCGCCGCCGGAGAGCTTTTCGCCTGAACTGCGTAAATCAGAGAAGTTGCTGCCGGTGCCGGAGCCGTATTTAAACAGGCGCGCCTCACGCTCCCATAAATTCATGATGCCGCCTTCGTTCACCAAATCGTCAGAAACGCTTTGGATGAAGCAGGCATGCGGCTGTGGGCGCTCATAGGAGCTTTTGGATTTGGTGAGTTTTTTGGTCTCGCCGTCTACGTAATAATGGCCTTGGCCGGGGCCATCAATGCCATAGGCCCAATGCAGGCCGGTGTTGAACCATTGTGGTGAGTTCGGCGCGGCAATCTGCATGGCGAGCATGTAGCGCATTTCATCAAAAAAGGCCGCAGCATCTTCTTCCGTATCAAAATAGCCGCCTTTCCAGCCCCAATAGGTCCAGGCGCCGGCCATGCGGTCAAATACCTGTTTGGAGGAATCTTCGCCTTTGAAGCGTTGATCTTGCGAAAGCCCCGCCAGCGCAGCTTCATGCGGCTGTTTGCGCCATAACCAGGATGGCACCAGTTCTTCTTCCACACGTTCCAGCTTGGTGGCGACGCCAGCTTTGCGGAAATATTTTTGCGCCAGCACATCGCAGGCCACTTGCGACCATTGCTCCGGTACTTCCACGTCTTTCAACTCAAATACGGCTGACCCATCCGGATTCTTCATTCCTACATCTACCTTTTTAAAGGCAATGGCATCATAGACGGATTGGTCGGCGCGGGTGAAATGACGTTCAATACGCATGTGTAGCTCCCTATTTAACTATATGGTCTATTTCTTTTCTAATACTAGCGTAAGCCCAAGAGCTTGCTAGAAACCGCGTCTCTTGCGATACGAAAATCTAGCATTTGGACCTGGGCATAGCAACTATATCTTGTGCTCATGAGGCAGAAAGTTACAACATGATGTGTATAAACTTGTGGATACTGCTACACAAGGTTGTGGATAAGCCGGGTATAAAAAGTGGATTTTTTTAGTAAGCGATTAGGACAGCTTGAGTTTTTGGCCGGTGTGAATATAGGCGGCTTCTTTTGCCACACTGCTCGCATAATCGGCCATGCGTTCCAGATTTTTGGCCAGGAATAAAAACGGTGCCAATTGCTCGCCTTCAAATTCTTTTTGCACGGCGATGACCATGCTTTTGTAATGTCCGTCCACCTCGTCGTCGCTGCGGCAGACGGCAAGGGCTTTGTCTTCGTCATAACGCTCCAGCAGCTGGAGTGCTTCGGCCAGCATGCTTTCTGTGCGATCCACCATGGCGGCATAGCCGGTTTGTAGAGACGCCGGGATAGAGACAGGTAATTTGCCCACCCGTTTGGCCGTATTTTTCGCCATATCGCCCACACGCTCCAGGGCGGCGGCAATGCGGATAGCGCAGAGGACGAAACGTAGTTCGTCCACCATCATGGCATGGCGGGTAAGGAGTGAAGTAATCTGTTGTTCCACCGACATTTCAAGGGCATTTACTTGCTTGTCCAATGCCTTGGCCGCGGCGGCCTGATCGGGTTCACCGGTGATGGCAGCGCGGGCGATATGCATCAATGAGCGCGCCTTTTCACCCATGTCCATAAGGGTGGACAGCAACGTGTTGAGCGCTTGCTCATATTGTTTGTTGGCGTGGTGAGTGAAATGCAGCATATATACACTCTAATATAGGAAGGCCTCGTCTGCAATCACTATGCAAGCATCTACGCGAACTACTAACCCAATAAAACCCGCCATTATTTTGGTGCGGCCGCAAATGGCCGAAAATATCGGCGCCACGGCGCGTGCTATGAGCAATTTTGGCCTCAGTGATTTGCGCCTGGTAGCCCCGCGCGCCGGAGCTAATGGTGGTGGATGGCCGCATGGTAAAGCACTGGAGATGGCGGCGGGGGCCGAACATATTGTGCGCCAGGCAACTCTCTATAGTACATTGCCCGAAGCATTGGATGGCATTACCCGAGTCTACGCCACCAGCGCCCGCCCCCGCGCCATGGAAAAACGGGTAGTGGAACCCGAAACAGCAGCGCAGGAATTACACACGGCAGCTGGCGTGGGCCATAGATGTGCGATTTTATTCGGCGCGGAGCGTACGGGACTTGAAAATGATGAGATGGTGTTGGCCGATGTGTTCGTGAACATCCCAACTGACACTGTAAACAGCTCCCTTAATCTTGCGCAACCGGTCGTGATTATGAGTTACGCCTGGCATCGGGCGAGCCTGCATGTATCGTCGGCGCGTCCAGCGCGCACCCTGGAGGCGGTAAGCAAGCGGGAATTGCAGGGATTTTTCGATCAGTTAGAAGGGTACCTCGACGAAGTCGCGCATTTCCGTACGCCGGAAAAAAAGACCCTCATGTGGCAAAATTTAAAAACCATTTTCGTGCGTACGGATTTAAGTAGCCAGGAAGTACAAAGCTTACGCGGAACGATCAAGGCGCTCTATACTCGCAGGAAAGAAGACTAGCGGCTTTCGGTAATGCTTAGGAAGCTTTTGCGTCCGGTAACGGCATGGATTTATTTGCCAATTGCTCGATCAAATAATCCAGACCTTTTTGCGACAGCACGGAAGCAAATTCGGATCGTTGCGTTTGAATCATGCTGACGCCTTCCACCACGATGTCAAACAATTGCAGTGTGTTATTCTGCCCGGCATGTAGCTTGTATTCGACCTGAACGGGTTGTGAACCCTCATTCGACGCCATTTCCATGCTCACGGTGAATTGGCCGTCACCATCATCCGTAGCGCCGTTGATTTTATATGTGCCACTGCTGTATTCGGCAAAACGGCTGGCGTAATTGGATAGCAGGAAGCTCTGATATTCTTTTAAGTAACGGGTGCGTTGAGCATCACTGGCCTGGCGCCAGAAACGGCCCAAGGCAAAACGGCCTACCCAAGGCATATCCACATGGGAAGAAAAGATTTTTTCCAACTGCGTTTTTTTCGTAGCTTTAGTGGTGGTCTTGACACTGATAATGTTCAGTACCTGGTGTGCCACTTCATCCACATAGGTCCGGGCTTGGTCCGTGGTAAATTCAGCGGCTTTAGCCGATGCAGTGGTAAAAGGCATGGCTGCACAGGCAACAAGCGCAATCAGGCAGGTAACAAGAATACGATAATAAGGCATGGGATTATTCTACCGGATTTTTAGGAAAAGGCTTGGCTTTTTTGATCTCTGCCGTGCGTTTTTGCAGATAGCCGCTGCGGAACGTAGCATAAGGATCAACAGAAGAACGGAATGTATCTTCAATCAACTGATAATGGATCGAACGTTGATCAATGACCGTTACGCCAGCTTGTGCATAAGAATACCAGGTAGGATGAACCCATACGAGCGGGTTAAACAATAAGTCAACAAAGCGCCCCATCGAATCGCGTGTGGTGCCAGGGCCAAAAATGGGAACATAAGTGTACGGACCGGAATTGACGCCCCATACATAGAGTGTTTCACCAAAATCAGCATGGCGGGTGCGAATGCCGGCATCCGATGCCACATCAAACAAGCCGCCAATACCGATTGTGCTGTTTAACGTAAAGCGCCAGAAAGTACCAAAGCTGTTTTGTGCATCGCCTTGCAGTACCGAATTGACAAACACCACCGGCGAACTCAGGTTGATTACGAAATTATCGACCATTTTGCGGCCTGTTTCTGGCATCACCGAGCGATATACATAGGTAAGGGGGCGTATCAGAACGGTGTCCAGCGCATTGTTTACTGCAAACATGGCCCGGTTGAAGCCTTCATATTGTTCAGGATTGGCATCCGGATTATTCAATGCCTGGGGATTAGTATAATCCGTGCAAGCGCACAACAACACTACTGCCATGACAATGCCTGCGCGTTTTAAAGAAAGGGGAATGATATGCACCGTAACTCCTAATCACCTGATCTGTTTTGCCAAATTTTCTGCTTACGCGCATTCGATTGTGGCGAATGTTAGTTAACCCTAGATAAAAAATATATAGTATTTAACACAATTGCCGTTTGCCAGTAATGCTTGACTCTTCCCACTGACTGAAGGTTTATAGACATAATTTTTGTCATTTGAAAGTAGCTTGTGATAATAAAACCCACGCTGTTGCAACCGGGCAACAATGCCGCCGAGGATGCGTCCGCCCTTGCTGCCTGGTTTGAAGGGCCGCCGCCGTCCATATCGTTTGAATTTTTCCCCCCCAAGACCGAGGCGATGGAGCAAGCCCTGTGGTCTGCCGTTACCCAGCTTGCCCCGTTTGCGCCAAGTTTTGTTTCTGTTACCTATGGTGCCGGCGGCTCCACCCGCGAGCGCACCCATGCCACGGTTCGCCGCTTACTAACCGAAACGCCGCTCAAACCGGCGGCGCACCTTACCTGCGTAGCGGCCAGCAGAGAAGAAGTAGATGAGGTGGCGCGCAGCTATTGGGATGCTGGCGTCCGTCATATCGTCGCGCTGCGTGGGGATCCGCAAACAACCGATGGCCCGTATATCCCCCACCCCAATGGCTATCACCATGCCAGCGATTTGGTCGCGGGCTTGAAGAAGATTGCTGATTTTGAGATCAGTGTGGCGGTTTTCCCAGAAATGCATCCGGAATACACACATTTGTCCCAGGACATTGAAGCCCTGAAAAAAAAGGTGGATGCCGGGGCCACGCGTGCCATCAGCCAGTATTTTTTCGATATTGAACATTATTTGCGCTTACGTGACCGTGCGGCTGCAGCAGGCATTACCATTCCCATGGTGCCAGGCATCATGCCGATTGTAAATTTTGCCCAGGCGCGAAAATTCAGTGGCATGTGCGGTGCAAGCGTTCCTGGTTGGGTAAGTGCGTTATTTGAGAATTTGGACGCCGATCCGGACACGCGCCGCTTAGTTGCCACTCAGGTAGCAGTCATGCAATGCCGTTTATTGCGCGCGGAGGGAATAGAGCATTTCCATTTTTACACCTTAAACCGTGCAGAACTGACGGCAGCGGTGTGCCATATGTTGGGTGTGCGGGCAGAAAAAAAGCAAGCGGTCTGATGCCTATTGCAGTTTTTCAACACGAATCACCACGCGTTGATTACGCGCTTGGTTTTCAGGGATAGGCCGTCCCCCGGCATCTTCATTGGGGACGGCTGGCCGGGTGTCCGCCAGTGCAACCGCACGTAAATATCCCGGTGCAATCCCGGCTTCAGCAAATAAACGCACCACCCGTGCGGCGCGGGCGGCCGAGAGTTCCCAATTACTGGCAAACATGGCCGGGTCTGCCATGGTATTGTCCGTATGGCCTTCTATTTCAATAGTATATTTGCCTAAATCGGTGTTTTTGAAGGCTGCGGCAATCGCCTGCAGCATGGGCAATTGTGCGCTGGAAATTTCGGCGCTATTTCCGGCAAAGCAATGAATAGCAGACACTTCCATCAACAGGCCGCGCGGCGTTTTTTCAATGTCTATATTCTGATCGGCATCATTATCTTTAATAATGCCCTGCACATCGCGGTATACACCGTCATAGGGGGTATCCAAGTGCAGCGTGCCAAATTGGCGCTGAAATCCCTGAGTGGCGGCGGCGAAGCGGTCTTGTCGTGGCTCGGAGGTAGAGACGTAAATGATAAAAAAGCAGAGCAGAAGGGTAATCATGTCTGCATAGCTCATCAACCAGGCGTCGGTATTGCCCTCATCATGAGACGACGACGGCTTGCGCGGGGGTATCATGCATGGACCTGAGTCGTAGGCGGACTGGAGGGAGCAATTTTTTGATCGCCACGGGTTAGCTTCAAATAGCCATCCAGATCAAAATGAATCTCCGGTGCCAGGAAGCTGTTAAGCTTGTCTTGCATGTAACGAGGGGTCTGGCGTTCGGCGAGCAGAATTAACCCTTCGGCCATCATGTAATTGCGAAAGCGCATGATTTCTTCTTTTTGCATGAGTTTATCGCCGGCTGGCAGGCAGAAGATGCGCGCGCTGATGATGCCGTATAAAGTAGCCAGCAATGCTACAGCTAATCCGGAGCCAATATGGCTCATGTCGGCTTCTACGCTTCTGAGCATAATCACCATGCCGACCAGCGTGCCAACCATGCCGAAGGCTGGGGCGGTAGACGCCATATTGCGTAATACGGCCACCGGTGCGCTGTCGCGTTCGAATTCGGATTCAATCGCCGTATTCATCATGATGCGAATTTTTTCAGGCGTATAACCGGATACCACCAGCTCCAGCCCGTATTTCAATAAAGGATCTAATTTTTTATTAATTTCACCTTCCAGCCCCGCCAGGCCGCGCGCATGAACCACATAGGCCCACTTAATCAGGCGTAAAATCTCGGTATTTAAGCCTTCTCGGGTGGCTTTGGGCTTTTTAATCATGTGCCAAATGGCCAAAAATGCCAGAGAAACATAGCGGGCCTGATAACTCATATAGGCATTGGCGATGGTGCCGCCGATGACGATCAAAAACCCTTCCAGGCTCAAAAACACACGGTAATCCCCGCCGGTACCATAGAGTACAGCGCCGATAATCAGCGAAAAACCTAATACTGTGCCGGCCAGTGTCGCCAGTGACATTGATTGGGTCATAAGAAGGAAAAATCGCCAATAAGTTGTGTTGCCAGAAGTGTGCGATTGTATTTTACGGCCTTAAAGCTTAAAAAAGCGTCAAAATAGCCGGTAAATCGTATGGCTAATCTAGTTGGCAGGGACAGATTCTCTTGCTATAATAGCGCCAGAGTAGATTTATGTTGACCGAAATTCAATACGCCCAGCTCATTGACAACGCCATGCGCGGCATGGTGCGGGATGTTTTGCGTTCTGTGGTAAAGAGCGGATTGCCCGGCGAGCATCATTTTTATATCTCGTTTCGCACCACCTACCCGGGGGCGCGGATCTCTGACGCGCTTCGCGCGCGCTATCCTCATGAAATCACCATTGTGCTACAACATCAATTTTGGGATTTCGTGGTAGATGAACAGCAATTTCAGGTTACGTTGAGCTTTGGCGGCGTGCCGGAAAAACTGGTGATTCCATTTGCCGCACTCACGGCATTTGCTGATCCCAGCGTAAAATTCGGTTTGCAGTTCCAGCCTCCGATGGCTGAATTAAGCGATGCTAGCAGTGACGCGAATTATTCCATGGCATATGAAAACGACATAACTGCCGAATCAGATAATGCCTCTGCCCTTGGTGCGGAAATTATTTCGCTCGATTCATTCCGGAAAAAATGATGCCTGGCGCCGATGCGCCGATGCATCGCGCGCTTGCGCTTGCGCGCGCCGCTGCTGACCAGGGTGAAGTACCGGTTGGCGCGGTAATTGTGACTAAATACGGCGAAATCATCGCCAGCGCCCATAATGAAATCTGCATCCGTCACGATCCCACCGCGCATGCCGAGATGCTCGCTCTGCGCAGTGCATGTGCCGCGCTTCATAATGAACGGTTGGAAGAATGCGATCTCTACGTCACGCTGGAGCCATGCCCAATGTGTGCCGCCGCCATTAGTTTTGCGCGTATACGCCGCCTCTATTTCGGAGCCTATGATCCCAAAGGCGGTGGTGTGGAGCACGGGGCTAAACTCTTTACCCAATCCACCTGCCATCATGTACCGGAAGTAATCGGCGGCATAGAAGAGCACGCTTGTTCCACCTTACTCACTGATTTTTTTAAGCAGCGGCGCTAACCGCTTCCCATCCGCCGTTTTCGGTCTGGCGAAAATACGATGTGTCGCATTCCAGCGCCTTATAATGCTTCCAGCGCACGCGTGCGCGAACAATGGCTTCTGGATCATTGCCATCAAATACATCCAGCAAGCGATGATATATATCCAATTTCGCAGGGATACTGCCATCGGTGATAAATAACAGTGTCGGCATATTCGGTGCGTCCAGTCCGGCTGATATAAATACTGGCTGTAATTCCGGGTGCGCGTCATGCGCTGTGCCATGCGGCAGGAAAGAGCCGGGATCATAGGTCCACAGCAAATCATTCAGATATTGTGCGCGCTCTTCCGTGCCGAGTACCAGGTGAATGCGGTATCCGGCCCCGTACGCTTTTTCTACGAGTTTCGGCAGCGCGCGCTCCAACGGCGTACTACGAAGCTGGTAAAACTGGACAGGAATGCTCATCCGCCGCATGCTAGCGTGGTCATTGCCGGATTGCCAGTCTTATGCGCCCTACCCCTATGCTCGACTTTTTCTTTCCACCACTATGCCTCGGTTGCCGCGAGCGTGTAGCGGCGCATGGCACGTTTTGTTCGAAATGCTGGCAGCAACTGACTTTTATCAGCGATCCAATCTGCATCCGTTGTGGCATACCCTTTGACTACACGCCAGGAACCCTTGATCAATGTGGTCATTGCCTGCATGCGCCGCCACCTTTTTCCCAAGCCCGGGCCGTGCTGCGTTATGACGATGCCAGTCGTGCACTGGTGTTGCGGCTCAAATACCAGGACGACACTGCGCTTGCCAAGATTTATGGTCCATGGCTGGTACGGGCCGGGGAGGCGTTATTACGCGGGTGCGATGCCATTATGCCTGCACCGCTGCACTATGGGGGATTAGTCGGACGGCGTTACGACGAGGCTGCATTACTGGCCCAGCAGATAAAACGTATCACCCGCCAGACTGTATGGCCGCATGCACTGCGCCGTATTCGTGCAACCCCTGCGCAAACAGCGCTGTCCGCCAAAGCTCGTGCTGAAAATGTCGCCGGTGCATTTGCCGTGCATGCGCGCAAACGAAAGCAAATACGGGGGAAAACTGTGTTGCTTATTGATGATGTATATACCACCGGCGCTACCTTATCCGCCTGTGCAGTGGCGTTACTCGACGCGGGCGCACAAGAGGTGAGGGTCTTGACCCTGGCCCGCCGATGCTAGAAGGTAGCCGGTATGCCACATACTGCCCTTTCCATTCTCAAGAAAACCTACGGCTATGAGCAATTCCGCGGCCAACAGGCGGAAATCATCGGCCATGTAATCGCCGGGGGCCATGCGTTTGTGCTCATGCCAACGGGCGCCGGAAAATCTTTGTGCTACCAGATCCCTGCCCTGTGCCGAAACGGTGTCGGCATTATCGTATCGCCTCTCATTGCCTTGATGCATGACCAAGTGGCTGCGCTCAAAGAACTCGGCGTAAGAGCCGATGCTATACACTCCAATATGTCCGCTGAATCCATTGCCAAAACGAAGCAAAATATTCGACGTGGTGAGGTCGATTTGGTCTACGTCGCGCCGGAGCGGTTGCTGATGGATGATTTCCTGAATCTGCTCAGCCAGTCGCCCATCGCGCTGTTTGCCATCGATGAAGCGCATTGCGTGTCGCAATGGGGGCATGATTTCCGGCCGCATTATACGCAACTCTCATTACTCGCGGAACGCTTTCCGCATATTCCGCGTATTGCGCTTACCGCCACTGCTGATTTACCAACACGCAAAGACATTGTAGAACGTCTGCACCTCACACAAGGGCGTATTTTTCTCGGTGGCTTTGATCGGCCGAATATTCACTACCGTATCCTGGTAAAAGAGCAGCCCAAGCAGCAATTACTGCGTTTTATCCATACACACGCCAATGAAAGCGGCATCGTCTATTGCCTGTCACGTAAAATGGCCGATGATACGGCGATATGGTTAGGTGAGCAGGGATTACGCGCGCTGCCATATCATGCCGGAATGCCGGCCGACGTGCGTGCACGTAATCAACAAACGTTTCTACGGGAAGATAGCGTCATTATGGTGGCCACTATCGCGTTTGGCATGGGTATTGACAAACCCGACGTACGGTTTGTTGCGCATATGACTATCCCCAAAAACATCGAAGCCTATTATCAGGAAACCGGCCGTGCCGGGCGTGACGGATTGCCTGCTGAAGCCATGATGCTTTACAGCCTGAGCGACGCTGCGCTTCAACGTAATTTTATCGAAGATTCCACCGCGCCGGATGTGCAAAAACGTATCGAAAGACAGAAATTAAGTGCGCTATTGGGCTTATGCGAAGCCGCTTGCTGCCGTCGGCAGGTCATGCTCGACTATTTTGGTGACAGCGGTGCGCCGTGTGGTAATTGCGATACCTGCCAAACTCCGCCCGTAACCTTTGACGGTACCATCGCTGCGCAAAAAGCCCTTTCCTGTGTTTACCGTACCGGCCAGCGTTTCGGCGTGACCTACCTCATCGACATGCTGCTTGGCAAACCCAACGAGCGCATGAAAGCCTTTGGTCATGACGCTTTAAGCACGTTCGGTATTGGTACGGAATATAGCAAAAATGAATGGCAAAGTATTTTTCGCCAAATGGTTGCGCATAATCTGCTGGGCGTGGATAGCGCCGAACATGGCGGCCTTAAAATCACCACGCAAGGCCACCAGTTTCTCAAGCAAAAAGAAACGATTCGTTTAAGTAAATACACCGGCAAAGAAAAAAGCGCCAATAGCTCTGCCGCTAAATCCGCTATGGCCTTTACCAGCACGGGTGACGAAGGCTTGTTTGGCGCCTTGAAAGCCAAGCGGCTGGAACTTGCCAAGGCCCAGAATCTGCCACCTTATGTTATTTTCCATGATAAAACGCTGCGTGAACTCGCCGTAGTTAAACCGACCTCCCTCCATTCCATGGCGGCTATCAGCGGGGTAGGGGAGCGAAAAATAGAGCGCTACGGCCAACTGTTCCTTCAAGTGATTGCCCAGCATGCCGCATAACGCCTTGCTTGTTTTGGCGGCGGCAGCAGGCTAAGCTGCAGCTATGCGCCTGTATTTACCTTCCCGTATATTGCTTTGCATGCTCGCCCTCGCCAGTGCCACTGCCCTGGGTGGGGCCTACATAGCGCAATATTATTTCGGCTTGCATCCCTGTCATCTATGCCTGCTGCAACGATATCCATATATGGCGGTGGTGGTATTGGCCGCATTAGGAACGCAGTTACCCGTTCGTGCGCAACGCTGGATCATACTGCTCTGTACGGTGCTCTTTTTGCTTGATGCCGGCATCGCCGCCTATCACGCCGGAGTGGAATGGCATCTTTTTCCGGGTCCTGATAGCTGCACCACGCAAGGCGGCGCTGATTCGCTGGAGGCATTGCGTAAACAGATTTCCGGTGCGCCACTTGTTGCGTGCGATCAGCCGCAGGCTGAATTATTTGGCCTCACCTTTGCCGCATGGAATGCCCTTTACGCAGCGTCGCTTGCAATATTCACCGTGTTGCGCCGGAGGAATGCATGACATTGCCCGGAGATTTAACGCGCGAAGAAAAACTCGCGCGTCTGATTCGCGTTGATCATGCGGGTGAATACGGTGCAAAACGCATTTACGATGGGCAGCTTGCCATATTGAAATTACATCCAAAATCTCCAATCATACGCCACATGGCAGAGCAGGAACAAGTGCACCTTGATGCATTCAGCGCATTGATGCGTGAACATCGCGTGCGCCCAACATTGCTTGCGCCGTTGTGGCATGTCGCCGGATTCGCGCTTGGTGCGGCAAGCGCGTTGCTCGGAGAAAAAGCGGCGATGGCATGCACCGTTGCAGTCGAAGACGTGATCGATGCACACTACGCCGAACAGGAAAAAGAATGGGGTGAAAACGCGCCCGAGCTATGCGGCATGATTTCGCAATTTCGCGCCGATGAACGCGCACATCGTGATACCGGAATTGCTCACGGGGCAGAGGCTGCGCCCGGCTACAATGCCCTGTACGCGGTTGTTTCACGCGCTACCCGCGCTGCCATATGGCTTTCTTCTCGTATTTAGAAAATATTATCATTTGCCTGCTATTATATACTTATGTGTTAACGACGATTAATGCGTTAACTCTGTTTTAATAGGCCGCGCCGCAGCGTGAAAAGGATGAAAAGAGTACCCGTATGAAGCCGTTATTTACAACGACCGTATGTATGGCATGCTTGCTTGTGCTTTCCAGCTGCAAAACACCTGGCGGCCCGCTTTTTGATCCTAAAAACCCAGACGTGGTTGATCCTGCGCTGAATTTAACGCGCGGCGACTATTCAGAACTTGCTAAGCCGCTCTCTGAGCGTGAAGATAAGGGAGCCGCGAGCCTCAAAACAGACGGTCCGCCGATTCCCGACCTGGCGCCTATTTTAGCCGCCCCGCAATCACCCAAAATCGCTGAAACCAAACTGGTTTCCATCGCCGTAACCGATGATATTCCGCTCAAAGACGTATTAATGGAATTAGCGCGCCTCGCGGAAGTAGACATTGAAGTGGATGCCGGCATCACCGGCGGGATTGTATTCCGTGCCAAAGATCGCCCGTTCAACCAGGTTATCCAAGAAATCGCAGACCTGGCTGGTTTGCGCTATTCCATGAAAAATAGCGTACTACGCATAGAACGCGATACGCCGGTAGTAGAAATTTATCCGCTGGATTTCATCAACATGGATCGTAGCAGCACTAACAGCATCAACTTAAGCACCACAGCCGGTGGCGGTAGTGCAGGAGGTAGTGGTGGTGGTAGCAGTGGCGGTGGTGGTGGTTCCGGTGGTAGTGGCGGCGGCAGTGCGGGCGCTGGCGGCAACTTTAATTCCGGTTCGCAGACCACGATCACGTCTAAGTCTGACAGTGATTTCTGGAAACAATTTGAAGACGGCATCAAACAAATTCTCGCCTTTTCTCCGGCATTATTGTCCAACGCCTCCCCGGTGAATGCGCAAGTGGCTTCCGGTGCGGCCGTTCCTGCCTCAGGCAAAAAACTGGACGCTAATGCATTTTATACCATCAACCGCCAGGCCGGTACGCTGACCATTTCTGCAAATCAGCGCCAGCAGGAATTGATTAAGCGCTTTATTAAACAAATCGCTGCAAATGCATCGTCGCAAGTGCTGATCGAAGCAAAAATCGTGGAAGTGGATTTGAACCAGCAATTCCAGGCCGGTGTTGATTGGAGTAAAATTGGTAACAGCCACATTAATTTTGATTCTGCAGCCAATACGTTTAGTGCTGTAGGCACTACTGCAACCAATTCGCCGTCATTGTTTACACTGAATGGCGATGGTTTGCTGCAGCACGGCCTTGACCTGAATATCGCGGTGAATTTGCTCGAAGCCTTCGGGACTACGCGCACGCTTTCCAGCCCGCGCCTGCATGCGATTAATAACCAGCGTGCAGTGCTTACCTATGCCGAAAATTACGTGTATTTCCAAATTACTGCAACCCAGGCAACCAATAGTACGGTCAACGGTGTAACCGTAAGCTCGCCTCCTACTATCAACAGTACGGTACAAACGGTGCCGCTTGGGATTATTTTGAGTTTGCAGCCGTCGATTGATTTAAAAAATAATGAAGTAACCCTCGATGTGCGCCCCACCTACTCATTCTTAGTAGACAAAGTACCTGATCCAGCAGCTGCCTTTATTTTAGCGCAGTCCACCTTGTCTCGTGCTGACCAAATTTCACTGCGCAACAACATTCCCAAAATCGCCGTGCGTGAAATGGATTCGATTGTGAAGCTGAAAAGCGGTTCGGTGGCGGTGATCGGCGGGTATATGGAAGATAAGGGTGTCACCAATGATAACGGTCTGCCCTATGTCAGCAGTATTCCCATTGTCGGTAATTTATTCAAAGGGGTAAACCGTGAGCGTGGGATGAAAGAATTGGTGATTTTCCTGCGCGCTACTATCGTGGATTCCAACGGCAATGCCCAGGACGCCGACAAAGCCTTCTACAAAAAATTCATCCAGGACCCACGTCCGCTTGATTTTTAGATCATAGCCGTGCATACCAGTGAACATTCATGTCACTGGTATGAACGGATTCAAGCGCGAATTATATGTGGCCCAGCATTCGATACGTCTTATTGTGCGGTTTGCGTGACCGCCTTTTCTTTGGTCTGGCACTGGGCATCCTTGTCGCCTCCGCCATTGCCGCAACGCTTGGCAACACGGCGCTGGTTGAAACCCAGGAAATGACACTCACCCTTGTCGCCGCGGTTTCGCGCATTATTTTAGCCGTGGGCCTTACCGTATTCGTGTGTTTTCATATCCGCAGCGTGTTTGACAGCCGTGAAATGGACGTGATGCTCACCCGCCCTATCTCGCGTGCGCGGTTAGTGGTGGCGTATTGGCTGGGTTTTGCCGTTGTTGCAACGTTATTAGTGCTGCCCGTGCTTGGCGCATTGCTGGTTATCAAGCCGCTCAGCTGGTCGGGCCTGTGCGCATGGATGGGCACGTTACTGGCCGAAACATGGCTGGTGGTTGCCGTCGCGTTGTTTTGCTCGCTGCTACTCAGCAGCGCCGTCTCGTCAGTGATGGCATCGCTCGGATTTTACGTGCTTTCGCGCATGATGGCGTTTTTTATCATGGCATCGCACGGCGCAGGAGCAGGCGAGGGCGTGTTCGCTTACGCCGGTTATGCACTCACCGCTATTTCCACGCTCATTCCCCGCCTTGATCTGTTCGCCCACACCGAATGGCTGGTATACGGCGTGAATGCGCCGCAGGAATGGCAATTGCCGCTGATTCAGGTGGTGATTTTTATTCCATTGCTGCTGACCGCCGCCATCATCGATTTTCGTCGCAGGGAATTTTAACCATGCGCGGCTTGGCGCTGCTGATGGTGCTGCTGGTGGCCACGCAAGGGGTATTCTGGTATCGCACCCAAGCCATTGAACCGCGCCTGGAAGTGGTTCCTGCGCCGCCCGGAAAAACGGCCGTAGAAGCGTTGTCGCTCGGCGACCGTGAAGCGTATTTCCGTGTACTTGCCTTGCAAATGCAAAATTTTGGCGACACCTATGGCCGCTTCACTTCGTTGCGTTTTTATGATTTTAGCCGTCTCTCCGGCTGGTTTTATTTACTGGACGGGCTGGACCCCCGCTCCGACTTGCTGCCCACCATGGCCGCCACCTATTTCAGCCAAACCCAAAACACGCCGGACGTGCGCTACATGGTCGATTTCCTCTATGACCACGCCAGCCGCGATGTGGCAACCAAATGGTGGTGGCTTTTGCAAGGCACGTACCTTGCGTCCTACAAATTACAGGATTTGGCGCTCGCCTCCAAAGTCGCCGATAAAATGATCGACCCGCAAGTGCCGGTGTGGGCGCAGCAGATGGCGGCGGTGGTGCACGAAAAACGCGGCGAAATGGAAGACGCGCTACGCATCATGGAAACCATCCGGGACCATGCCGTTTCGTTGTCTAAATATGAAATGAATTACATGACGTATTTTGTCAAAGAGCGCCTGCACAAGCTGGACGAATTAGAAAAATTTGAAGCCAAGCATAATACATCACAAGGGCCTGCGATTGTTGATGAGCCGCTTAAAAAAGCACCGCAAATTTTGAAATAAAAATACTTTGACAGACTACCGTGTCGTACACTAAGCCACTTCATGTACATTGCATTTA
>CAZGVV010000007.1:2469-17033 GCA_964529155.1 uncultured Rickettsiales bacterium | reverse complement strand
CTAACTACTCGCTCTTACACTGTATCCACGGGTGGCCCAGTCGGACGCCGAACATTCACACCACAGGAGTTTTCTATGACGCATACTCAACCTCATTCGCGCGACGCTCGCCCTGAATCTAAGGAATCAGGCTTCACGCTTATCGAACTTTCCATCGTATTGGTGATCATCGGTTTGATCGTTGGCGGTGTGCTGGTAGGCCAGGATTTGATCAAAGCCGCCCAGATCCGCGCCATGGTATCGCAAATCGAAAAATATGACGCTGCGGTGAATACGTTCCGTGGGAAATATAATGGTCTACCAGGTGATTTATCAAATGCAGTTAATTTCTTTAATAATGCATCGCCAGGTGTATTGGTTCCTACCGGTGGCACCCCAGGAAATGGAACATTGGAGGATGCAAGTGCTACACGTGTGCATTTAGGTGGTGAAGTGGCAGCATTTTGGGCTCAGCTTGCATCTGCAAATTTAATAGGTGATGCTATTACAGTAAGTTCATTAACTAATGCTAATAATCCGCTGTTGACAGATACGCCTGGTGCAAGTGTAACAATTTCTAATACTTATCCGGCGGCCAAAATAGGTTCCGGCAATTTTATTATTGCTTACACTGGAGGTGCTGCTCTTACTGAGCCAGGGATGTCAGGTGTTAATCTTTATCGAATTGGTGGATTTACGCTTACTGCTAACACAACCACTCCTACCTTTACCAATACTCTTACTCCTCTAGAAGCCTTTAAGATTGATACAAAGAAAGATGATGGTATCGCCACTAGTGGTGTGGTGCAGGCTACTGATGCTACTACTAGTGCCAATTTCAATACGCTTAACGATGTAGCTACTAGTGGTGCTTCTAATTGCGTAAATGGCACAGCGTATAATACTGTTACTGCAAATGCCAATACTCGTCTTTGCCAAGCACTACTCCGTACCAGCTTCTAATCTTGCGCTGGTTACTTAAAAAGAAAACCGCCCCGGCTCACCCCGGGGCGGTTTTTTTATGCCTAAACGCTTGTGATTGGTATTGCATTGTGCTATAGTAAGGAATCCTAAAAAAGTAAGGAATACGCCATGTCCCTCTCCACCCTCACGGCAAAAGGCCAGACGACCATCCCCATCGATATCCGGGAATACCTTCAGGTGCAGGCCGGGGACAGGCTGGAATTTATCCGTCAGGAGGGAGGTGCGGTGTTGTTGGTGCCGGCCACGGTGGACATTGCCTCGCTGGAGGGGGTGTTGCCTAAACCCAAAAAAAGCGTATCGCTTGAGGATATGCAGCGCGCCATAACGCGGCGTGGGCAGCCATAGTGAAGGCGCTGGATACCAACGTCCTTATCCGCTTTCTCGTGCAAGATGACCCTGCGCAAGCGCAAGCCGCCAGCCATTACCTCCGCACGCACTGCACGCGTGATCAGCCCGGTTTCATCAACCGCATTGTGCTGTGCGAAATAGTCTGGGTGTTGGAAAGCGCCTATGGCTATTCGCGTGCGCAGATTGCCGAAGTGATTGAAAAATTACTGCAAACCAGCCAGCTCACCATCGACGCTTCCGAAGCCGCCTGGATCGCCCTGGCGCAGTATGCAAAAGAAACCGTAGATTTCGCCGATGCATTGATCGCAACACTCAATAAACAAGCAGGGTGCCGCGCCACCGTCACCTTCGATAAGAAAGCCGCCCGCTTGCCGGAATTCGAGCTATTGCGCCAGCCCTAAGCACAGGCTCTAAAGTCCCAGCACATCCTGCATCGAATACAGCCCCGGTTTTTTATTCCTAGCCCACAACGCCGCTTTTAGTGCGCCGTGGGCGTAAATATCGCGGCTTTGGGCGCGGTGGGTGAGCTCCAGGGTTTCGCCGGGGCCGGCGAAGGTCACCGTATGCACGCCCACCACTTCCCCGCCGCGCCGGGCGCTGAGTCCAATCGTGCCGTGTTCGCGCTCACCAATCAGCCCTTCGCCGTAATGCCGGCGTGCGTCCGCCAGCGCTATTTTTCGTCCCGCCGCTGCCGCATCGGCCAGCAACAACGCCGTGCCGGAGGGTGAGTCTTTTTTCAGGCGGTGGTGCATCTCGTCCACTTCAATATCATAGTGCGCATCCAGTAGCGCCCCTGCCTGCGCCACCAGTGCGGCAAGCACATTCACCCCCAAACTATAATTCGCTGACTGCACAAGGCGCGCGCCTGAAGCTGCCGCTGCAATTTCGCGCTGCTGCGCCTCTGAAATGCCGGTCGTGCCGATCACATGCACTGCACCCGTTGTCGCCGCTGCGCGCGCAATCTCACACGTGGCCGCAGGCGCGGTGAAATCGATCACTGCATCAGCGCTTTCCACCAATTCCTTCGCCGTATAGGTAAACGCAATGCCGAGTTCCTTCGCCGCCGCTTCCTCACCGGCACGGATACTGCCCAGCGCCAGCGTGCAGCCTGGTGCGGCACGCACCACGCGCACCAAGGTCTGCCCCATACGTCCGGTGCATCCGGCAATAGCAATGCGCATAATAACCCCTCTTAAGCATTAAAGCCGCACCATAGCACGGCGGAAGCTTCTGTCCATCCTGGCTTGCCATGGCCGCGTATTTAGCCTATATATGCCCCCATGAGCCGCATGACCACCCGCCTGTACACGCTTTTTTTCGGCCGCCCCGTTGGGCGTGACGAATTCGGCAACGCTTACTACAAAAACCGTAACAAGCGCTGGGTGGTGTATTCGGGCGGCGCGGAACCCTCGACCGTGCCTCCGCATTGGCATGGCTGGCTGCATCATGCGACCGATGTCGTCCCCAGTGAAACCGCTTCAGGGCGCGCTGCCTGGGTAAAGCCACACCAGCCAAATCGTACCGGCAGCGCCGCCGCTTATGTGCCTGCCGGGCATTTGCTTAATCATTCGCAGCATGCCCCCACGGTTGCGCAATACGAGCCCTGGATACCAAATTAGCATCTCCCACTAGACGCCATCACCGGAACAGGGTATAACGCCGCCATGCACAGAAACATGATTGAAACCATCGTTGGCGCTGCCGTGTTACTGGTAGCCGCTGGCTTTTTGTTATTTGCCTATAAAGGCAGCGACATGAATGTCGGGCGCAGTGACGGCTACACCGTGAAAGCCCGCTTCGCCAATGCAACCGGCATTAATCCCGGCAGTGACGTGCGCATCGGCGGCATTAAAATCGGCGTCGTTACTGATATGCAGCTCGACAATAAAACCTATGACGCCGTTGCTATTATGCACATTGATTCCCGCACCCCAGTACCTGCCGATTCCTCGGCAGCTATCGTCGGTAGCGGCTTATTGTCCGATAAATTCGTGCAAATCACCCCCGGTGGGGATGAGGCGATGCTCAAAAATAATGGCGCGATTCAATTTACCCAGTCTTCGGTAAGCCTGGAGGAATTAATCGGCAAATTCGTATTCAGTGGCGGTGGCGTCGATAAAAACGGCAAGGCTCCTGCCGCCGGTTCGGCGCATGATACATCCGTTAATTAGCCGGTTTTTTTGTAGTATTGTGCTGCTGATGCTCTGCGTCGGCACGCCTGTTTTGGCGCAAGATGCGGCTGCCCCTCCTTCTGACATCACGGTTCAAACCTTGCCTAACGAAGGCGAGGAAGATGTGAGTTCTGGCATGCCCGAAAAAACCGCAGCGCCTGCCGATACGGTTAAAACGCCTGCACCGGCGGAAAGCGCGCCGAC
Organism: uncultured Rickettsiales bacterium; assembly: GCA_964529155.1. Classification (GTDB taxonomy): domain Bacteria; phylum Pseudomonadota; class Alphaproteobacteria; order Rickettsiales; family SXRF01; genus CAZGVV01. The sequence continues at coordinate 13,347 of CAZGVV010000007.1, read as the reverse complement.
ATTTAATGCCATTCGCTTGCGCGGACTCAACAAAGTTACCGCGCGCAACTCCATGCTGGAAGCCCCGCTTGGCACGATCATGCGTTTCGGTAACCTTGAAATCATCGCCCGCAAATGCTGGCAAGCGCCGCCGGAAGATCGCCCGGAAACCGCCGCCTTATTAGAAATCCGCGAATTAAAACCAGGTGAGGGCGCACCGCACACCGTATTCCTCGGCTGGATGTTTGCCAGCAGCCCAGCGCTTTCGGCGCTGGAGCACCCGGTCTATGATATAACCGTACTCAATTGCGCAAACGTAAAAGAAGAATAGCTTACCTTGCGTCCACGCCCACGGCGTCATTTACGGAGCTGAACCCATCACGGGCAAGTAAGTGCGGTAACCCCCGCACGATGCGCTGTATAAGCCCAAATCCCTCATATACTAAGGCGCTGTAGCATTGCACCAAGCTTGCCCCGGCACGGATTTTAGCATAGGCATCTTCGGCGCTGGCCACGCCGCCCACACCAATCAACGGAATATGCCCACCCGTCATTTTATATAATGTACGTAGCGCTTCCGTAGAGGGGGCAAACAAAGGCGCGCCGCTAAGCCCGCCTATCTCGGAAGCATAGTTGCTTTTCAGGTGCTCCGGGCGCGCAATGGTGGTGTTACTCACGATTAATCCGTCAATGGTATACGCCAGTGCTGTAGCGGCAATGCCTTCCAGTTCCGACTGATCCAAATCCGGTGCGATTTTTAACAACAGTGGCACACGGCGCGATAATGTTTGACGCGTTTCCATGAGCGTTTGCAACAACTGATTCAGCGCGTCTTTGCTTTGCAAATCACGCAAGCCCGGCGTATTGGGTGAGGATATATTGATCGCCACATAATCGGCATAAGGTGCTGCCGCTTTAAGCATATGCACATAATCATCCACCGCATCAGCGCTGTCTTTGTTTTTGCCGATATTTACACCCACCACGCCAGGTTTTTTTCTCCGTGCCTGCCACTGGGCAAGTCGCGGCATAATGGCGGCTTCACCTTCACCTGGAAATCCCAGGCGATTGATAACGGCGCGATCTTCTTTCAGGCGAAAAAGCCGCGGTTTGGGATTCCCTGCTTGCGGCTGAGGTGTCACCGTGCCGATTTCCACCGAGGCAAATCCACACGCCAGCAAAGGGGCTATAGCGACCGCATTTTTATCAAATCCCGCCGCCAGGCCCAGCGGATGAGCAAAAGATAAGCCAAAGCGTTGCACATGCAAAGAAGGGTGAGGCGAACGAAGCATTACAGGTGTGCCACCAGAGCGTAATAACCGTAAGCCTAAACGATGTGCTGTTTCGGGCGGCAAGGCGAAAATAAAGGGGCGCAATAAAGAATAAAACATAAATTTAATGGGGTTGCGGTGAAGCAGAAGGGGTTAAAGAAGCATTATTTGGTGGAGAATCCGGAGAAAATACATCCAATGTGTTGCGCGCGCGCAGCGCCTCACCCCCGGCTGCCGGAGCAATAGAGGGTGGATTAACAGGTGTTAAAATAGGCGTAGAATTAACCGATGGCGATGCCTTCCGTGTAACCGGGCGCACGGGCGGAATTTGTAACGCCCGCGCGGCTTCCAGCGTGTTTGGGGAGGGCATGCGCCGCGGAATCATGCCGGAACTGGTTCGGGCATTCTGTAACGGAAAAAATTTGCGAGCCGGCGCGGCCTCAGGTGCGGCATCTTCAGCCCAACATAACAAGGGCATAAAAAAGATAAAAAGCATTATACACACAATTTTCATATTTTCCTGCTATTCAAGATATATGCCAATTCGTACAAAAATCGCCACGGCTATCCAATTGCTCAGCGTAATAGGAGCGCTGATTCCTTTATCCGCAATAGCGCTGATTACCCAAGACGGCAATGATAATTCCGCAGACGAGTGGAAACAACGACTGCATGCCGAACAGCTGGAGGCATTGCAAAGTGGTTCAGAGCCGCCAGAAACCCTGGACATTATCGCGCAGCAGCAAACGATCCCGGGTGAGCCGTCTGCGCCGACAACAGAAGCGCCTAGAGATACGGCCCAGCAATCATTGCCTGTACCCGTTACGAAATCGGCGTCATCTGAGCCAGAACCTTTCCGTGTCTATATCCCCAATCCTGAGGCGCTTCGTGGTGCTATTTCTATGCCACCCGCTACCCATGCGTCGGTGATGGTACTGGATCAGCAACTCGCCCAAAGCAAAATACCTATGGATACAGAAACCGGCGCCATGTCAGTCAGTGACGGCGCGAATGCGTCGATTACCCTGGCAGCCGGGGAAACCACCGCGCCTTTGCCAACCCCACTCATTCCGGCTGCAACGGAAGCTCAACCCATTAGCGAAGCGCCACTTACCGCCACTTCGATGTTTTCACCCAGTGAAGCTGCCAGTGAGCCACCGCCAAGCTTAGACCCGGCGACGCGCAAAACATTAAAAGCAATTCCTTCAGGATTAGACAGCCCTGCCCAAGGAAAAACCAAGCATATTACCATTGAGCACGATAGCGTGGCTGAGCGTCAGGCTGCGGAAGACAAGGCCGCTGCAACGGCCAAGACAACTGCTAAGGTTGTGCCAGCAACTCCCGCCGTAACACCGACAGAGGGCGCATCTTCCGCTAATGCCAATTCCACTGCCATCGCCGCTGCTATCGCCGCCGCAACATCGGCAGATAATGCCGCGCACACGCCTGAAACCACACCTGGTGCGCAAGCAGCGCCAGGCACCCCTGCATCACCCGGAGCACCAGGTTTACCTGAGGCACAAGCCACGCCACGCCCTCGTGCCGATATTTCCATGGCACGCAAGAAAACGCATTACAATATTAATGACGACATTGAAAAAGCCTATAACTCGCTTTTAGCGGGAGATACCGAAACCGCGGTAAACCATTATTCTTCTGCGCTCACGCATAATCCTAATAACCAAGAAGCTTTGTTTGGCTTGGCCGCAACCTATCAGCGGGCCGGACAGAGTGAGATGGCGCGCCCTGCGTATAGCCGTTTGTTGCAAATCAACCCGCAACACCGTGAAGCTCTGAATAATTTTCTGGCTTTAGTGGCCGAAGAAGCACCACAAGAGGCGCTGCAAGAGCTGTTAACCTTACAAACCCGCAATCCTGATTTTGCGGGACTAAAAGCGCAAATTGCTATTGTATATCAAAAGATTGGCCAGACAGACCAGGCGATTGATTACATGGGGCATGCGCTTGGCCTTGCTCCTGAAAATCTGGCCTACCGCTATAATCTTGCGGTTTTGCTAGATCACAACGGGAAACGTGAAGATGCCGCCGCGCTTTACCAGCAATTGATTGAAGCGTCGCTTCGTGGCCAGGCAATACCGGGAGATTTAAACCGTATTCAACAAAGATTAACATTTTTACGGTCTAATAAGAAGTAGATCGTAATCCCGGTAAATAGCGTTCCACCCTCATATCTGAGTGATAAGTGAAGGTCTTTGCACATGGATATTACTGAACTGCTTGCGCTGACCAAACAGAATCATGCGTCGGATTTGCATCTGGCTGCGGGGCGGCCACCTATTTTTCGTATTCACGGTGAAATGATGCCGCATAGCACGGTGGAGCTTTCTTCATCGCAAGTGAAGGACATGCTGCATTCCATTATGAGTGAGCAGCAACGTGCCGAATATGAGCGTGATTACGAATTGGATTTTGCGATTTCTTTTGGCGATGACATGCGTTTCCGCGTCAATGCGTTCACCATCATCTCCGGTCCAGCCGCAGTAATGCGCGCCATTAATTCGCATGCTCCTACCTTAGAAGATTTAGGTGCACCACCCGTGTTTAAACGCTTATCGGAAATGAAAAACGGCCTTATTCTGGTAACCGGCCCCACGGGTAGCGGTAAATCAACCACACTTGCTGCCATGGTGGATCACATCAATCGCAATTTCCGCAAGCACATACTCACCGTAGAAGACCCGGTAGAATTTGTGCATAGCTCCAAACAATCGCTTATCAACCAGCGTGAAGTGGGGCGTCACACCCGGTCGTTCGGCCGTGCTTTGAAAAGTGCACTGCGTGAAGACCCGGACGTGATTCTGGTCGGTGAAATGCGGGATTTGGAAACCATTCAGCTTGCACTCTCAGCCGCAGAAACCGGCCACTTGGTGATGGGCACGCTGCACACCAATTCCGCGCCGGACAGCGTGGATCGTATTATCGATGCATTCCCAGCCGAAAGTAAGGAAATGGTGCGTGCCATGCTCTCCAATTCTCTGCAGGGCGTTATCACTCAAACCCTATTGAAACGCAAAGGTGGTGGTCGTGTGGCGGCCTATGAAATCATGCTTGGCACGCCGGCGGTGCGCAATCTGGTGCGTGAAGGGAAGATCCCTCAGCTCTTTTCCATGATGCAGATCGGCAGTAAAATCGGTATGTGCACCATGAAAGACAGTATTAACGCGCTACTCAGTAAAGGCCTGATCGAAGAAGCTACCGCCAAAAGTGAACTCACCGGCATGTTTGGTAAAGAAGACGCAGAAGGCGCTCCGCTACCTGCGGCGTATGTCGCACCGGTTGCTGAAGCCGCTGCCCCGCCGCTGCCCCAACCGGCTACCGTGTCGCCGTCAGCAGCGGCAAATAAGCCTCGTCCGGCAAGTAATAACAGTACATTTTAGGTTCTATGGCCCAATCCGAAATCACCCTCTTAATCGAGCAGTTCATGGCACGCGGGGGGAGCGATCTCTACATCGTTGCCGGCTCCCCTCCCACCATGCGCCAGGGGGACATGCTAGCCGCGCTCGACGAAGCGCCACTCACCGCTGAGACGGTCAATGCCGCCATCCGCAGCCTTTTGCCGGAAGCGGACGTTGAAGCCTTTAACCGCGAGCTGGAATTCAATACCGCCATTGATTGGGGAAAAGAAGCACGCCTGCGGGTGAATTTATTTGTCCAGCAACAACGCCCCGGCATGGTGCTGCGCCGTATCAACAGCCGTATTCCAACGCTTGAAGAATTAAAGCTTCCACCAGTATATGCGCAGCTTGCCATGGAAAAACGAGGTCTGGTATTAATTGCCGGGCAAACCCATTCCGGTAAATCCAGCACCTTTGCCGCTATGATCGGCCACCGTAATACGCACGGGCAGGGCCACATCATCACGCTGGAAGACCCGGTGGAATTCATTCACACGCCCCAGCACTGCCTCATTACCCAGCGTGATGTCGGCATTGATACCCATTCCATGGAAAATGCCCTGAACAACGCCGGACGCCAAAGTCCGGACGTTATTGCCATCGGTGATTTGCACGATGCCTATGCGGTAGAACATGCCATGGCCTATGCCGAAGTCGGGCATTTGGTGCTCGCTGTAATTGACGCCGGTGGGGTAACGCAGGCTATTGATTATGTACTGCGCTTTTTCCCAGAAGATGCCCAGAGCACTATGCATTCCCGACTATCCCATAGCCTGCGCGCGATATTGGTGCAGCATTTAATTCCGGCCGCCCGTCACCGGTTGTTGCCCGCTGTGGAAGTACTCATTAATGAAGGTCTGGTGCGAACCCTTATTCATGATGGAAAATTACGTGATTTGCGTGAATCCATGGAAAAAAGCACGGATTTAGGCATGCAAACCCTGGATCAGGCCTTGATTGCGCTTTACAAAGCCGGGGAAATTCCAGAAGAAACGGCCATCAGCGAATCTGACAATCCGACCAATATGCGCCTGCACTTTAAGCAACTTGCGATGGAACGCAAGACGACGATTCGCCCGTCGACGTTTTAGCAATATCTTCCAATAGCTTTAAAAATGCCCGCTCCAATGAGCCGTCACCCCATTCTTCTTTAAATGCGCTTGGTGTGCCGACATAATGCACGATGCCTTCATGCAGTACGGCGATGCGGTCGCACAATTCATCAACATCCGACAAAATATGTGAGCTGAAAAATAACGTGCGTCCTGCTGTGCGTGCGGCGAATAAAGCTTGTTTCAGGCGTACTCGCGCCCGGGGGTCCAAGCCGCTCATGGGTTCATCCAGGAGCAATAAAGGTACATCGATAGCCAATGCAGAGGCAAGCCCGAGTTTCTGCCCCATGCCCTTGGAATACGTCCCTACGCGGCGTTTCAGTACGGCGGGGTCAAGATCTAGCGATGCCACCAATTCGGCGGTGCGCGCGCGGTTTAAGGTTTGGCCGAAATATGCGGCGGAAAGAGTCAGGAATTCCCATCCGGTCAAATAGCGAGAAGGTTGAAATTTCTCTGGTAAATAGCTGAGTTTTTTACGTGAGGCCACGTTGGAAGCCGGAAGGCCAAACAACTGCGCTTCGCCCGCGTCAGCGCGGATCAGGTTTAATAATACTTTGATAAGCGTGGTTTTGCCTGCACCATTGAGCCCGATCAAGCCAAAAATCTCGCCTTCCTGCAGCGTAAATGTGGCGTCTTTAAGCGCTAATTGATTCCCATAGCGTTTGCTGAGTGACTGGACGGATACCGGACTTACAGTAGTGGGCGTGTGCATATTATGGCTTTAATCCGGCTGGCGGCAGATTGGAAGTAGAATCTTTCATGCGCACCGTAGGCACATCGGGCAAGGCGGCGCTGGGCAAAGGCGCAGTGCCGTGTAATTCCTTTATGGCATTATTAAGTGCCGCTCCGTTTGGCATTGTACTTGCAGGCAGGGTGGGCATTCCCTGCGGTAATATCAGCGGGGCTATTTTCGCCGCCATACTTTCCGTGCTCCCTTCTTCAATGTTCATATGTGCCGGAACAAAGGTTTGATTGGGATATAATGAAAAAGTGATGGTCGCGGTTTTTGCGTTAAGCGAAATTTGCGGATGGATAATGCGTGGATTGCGTCGCGTATAAAACGAAAGCTGCTTGGGCTGCCAGGTAAATACCGCATGGTCTTTACTTACTGAATCTATACGCAGATCAGCATGCTGGCGGTCATTCGGCGTAAATTGCTGGTCGTGCATCCACACCACCCAGTCATTATCGGCGTGGTATACAATGGAAGAAAGATAAAAATGCCGTTGCAGAAGCGTATTGGCCAAATCATTCGCCGCATTGCCAATTGTTCCGGCGATTTCCTGTGTGTGGGCGCCGCTTAAATAATCACTGGCGGCGTCGCTAATCATCGATACTTCATCTTGGGTAAATAAAAGCGAACGATAGGAAGACGCAGGTAAGGGCGGCTGAGGGTTTGAATCAGGTGAGAAAATAGCAGCTACATCAGATGCGCCTGCCGGGGCAGCGGGTGGCGTCGCAGAAGAAGCTGGCGCGTTGGTTGCAGGGGCGGTCGTTGTCGGGGCGGCGGCCGGAGTAACCGCAATGGCTGTTGCGGGTACAGCAGGAGGAGCAGAAGTGTCGGCTATCGCCGGCGGTGCTGCGGGCGTAGCTGCCGGTTGCACTGCAGAAGCCGTAGCTAAAACGGCAGAAGCATAGGCTAACGTAAGAAAAGCGGTAAGGCAACGTGGGGCAATGTGCAGTATCATCATGGTTTTGCTGCCGGTATATCTTTTTTTGTCGCAGCCGCTTGAACATCATCCATGCCCATCCACTGCAATTTTACATCGGCTTTTATGAGGCTTACCTTGCCACTGCGCATAATCTCCCCGGCCATTTTACTAATACTGCTTGCGCCGGAGCCCGTACGTGCCATGTTAATAGAGGTCATCTGTAACGCGTGCCCTGCTAAGCTGTGCCGCAACCGCCGCATAAAGTTCATGACATCCTCGTCGGTCAGTGCCTCAAACGATAATGACATGTCGCACATGGATGCTTTGGAAAAGGTATTTTTGTATGTCTGCTCTTTTAATTCAACAATGGGATTGATAGTAAAATGCAGGGAATTAAACAAAAAATCTGATTGCAGTTTTTCAATCTGTTTTTGTGCAAGGTCCCGATCGAGGGGGATTTTCGCATTGCCCTGTTCAGCAATCAATTGCTTATAATCCGGCAGCATTTTTCCCGCCTGATCGAGCTTTTTCTGAATATTGCTTACGTCACTTTTTAGCTGGTTCACTTCATTATTAATTGCATTATAGGATGATTGTTTTGCTTCTTCCAAAGCTGCTGTTGCAAAGGTGACAATACCTACTACGGCTAAAATAATCAGCGACTTAACCACACCTCCAAGCAACCGCGCCCTTAGCTTAGCTTGCTTCCGCGAAGCTGCCGGGGGCAATAAGGTGGAGACAGCAGCGACAATATCAGGGCGCGGCATGATTCTCTCCTTTCGCATCGGCAACGGGTGCAGTTAAAATGACTTCGGCCTTTGGTGACGAAGGTTCTGGCTTTGCAGGTGCGGCATCTTTGGGTTTCCACGGGCCTTTCAACTGAATCCGTGCTTCCAGTGGTGCGGCTACTTTGTTGGTGTTGTTCCCTGATGCCATAACAATTTCAAGCGGTCGCGCTTCATTTAATATTTCCGGCAGGCTTGTGTAGGAAATGTCATACTCCGGCAATGCGCCTTTCAAGCCGTTTAATGTGTCGATAGTAATTTGTTGCAGCATCTTTTTATCCTGCGCCAGTGTGCCCGGCAGTACCAGCGTAAGCTGTACGGTTACGCGTGCGTCATTTCCTGGTGCGTTGGTAGGGGCAGGTCCGGGTGTTTTGGCAGGAGCAGAAGTATTGCCGGTCGCACCATTTTTATCCATTTGCCATGACACATCTTTCGCCCGCAGCATGGAAGGCAGCAGCTCGCTGATGCGTGCAAGCAAGGGTTCCGCATTATAACTATCTGCAAGTAATTTCTGATACAGCGTCATCACATTGATGATCTTGTCAATGTTATCAGGGGCTTCAGCTGCTTTTGCCTGCAAATCTTTCAGGCTGGTTTGTTGTTGTGTACGGGTAATTTCCAGCTTGTTTGAGTCCTGGTAAAAATTAAATGCGTTCCACAGACTGCTTGCGGCCATAAACAGCATGCCCAGGGCAAGAATGCCGGCCAGTATTTTTTGCAGGGTAAATGCCTGGTATAATTGCTGAAGATGCTTTAATTCCGGGGTGACGATCGGTAGAATGAATTTGGGTTGTAACCCAATAGCGGCGGCCATGGCTGCATCGCCAAAACGATCTCCGGATTGGGTGGCATTTTGTAGTTTTAAGGCGGTAGCCACTTCATGTGGCGTCATCAGATACACGCGGCGCACCGATAAGCGTGTAGGGTCAATAGCACGGCGTACTTCTTCCGGTGCAATGATATAGACGTCTACGTCCTGATCTTCTTCGGCCACTAAGCGCCGTAAATATTCTTTCGTGCCGATGACTTCCTGTTCAATCGTTCCTGCAATGGTTTCGGCAGTGCTGTCCATCGTTAAATGGCCCAGTCGGGTCAGCACTAATTCCCCGTTATGGCAGGCCACCTGGCGCAATCCGCTTACTTTATTATAGCTAACGAGCAGGGGCCATATGTCGCCATCGGCATTGGGATTGAACAACGTATTTAACTGATTAATGACCGATGCTGATTCCATGGGCAGCAAATAGATGCCCGGGCAGGGATTGGGCCATTCCAGTACCAGTTTTAACCACTGGGCTACCAAGCCGGACCGCTCAATCGCGGCCATGGTAAAATTCCAATCCTTACGCGGGCCCGTATTGCGGCCGCGTAACAAGGCGCCTTTTAGATATTCTTTAGAAAATTCGCGGTTTAAGCGTCGCTCCATCAATTTTTTTACGCTGAGCGCACTAACGGGTGGCAATGTCTGCGTCAGGTAGGTTTGATCGAGTGTGTCAAAGACTAAAAGAATAGGGACGTTGGGGAAACGTGAGGCAATATCTGCGATACTGGCTGTTTCCGGGGCATCGACCGAGGGGGTGAAATGCCTGGCGACGGCCGCGTGATTTTTCAAATGAACGAAAATCGCGCCTTCTTCCCCTACCATCAGCACAAAACGTTCGGTCACCTTCCGCTGTTTCGCAGAAGGCGCAGATTTGCGGGAGGAGGTTAAACGTAGCGCCATGAAGTCTATCTCAAATTTGCATCTTAGACATTGATTCATACAGCGGACCGAACACCGCTGCAATCACCCAGAAAATAAGTAGGCCCATTACCACGGTTAGCGCCGGTTGAATCATGCCAATCAAGCTATCTACGGCGTCGTTTACTTCGCGGTCATAGAAAAAGGTGATATTTTCAAGCGCATCATGCATGTTACCGCTATCCTCTCCCACTTTAAACATGCGAGTCACCAGGCTTGGAAATTGGTTTGAACTTTTGAGCGCTGCTGTCAGCGAGCTGCCTTCCGTCACCCGTTCGCGTACATCGGCAATACATTCTTTAAGTACACGGTTTTGCACCACATCCTGCGCGGTTTTAAGGGATTCTAATACATCGATGCCGCTATTGAACATCACGGAGAAAAAGTGAGAGAAACGCGCCATATCCAGCTTGCGAATCACAGGCCCACTAACCGGAGCCCGTAATAACGTTTTGTCGAAAAAATAAGCAAAAGGCTCTGATTTCCGGTAAGCCATAACCAGCGCAATAATAAAAGCAACCGGTAAGCCGAGCACTAAATACCAGTAGGCTTGAAATATTTCCGATACGAAAATCAATGCACGCGTATGCAGCGGAATATGAAATCCCTGCGATGTGATAAACGTTACCAATTTCGGGACCACAAAGATCATCAACACGCTGATAACGCCCGTCATTACGAACAACAGAACGATGGGGTAACGAATTGCTTTTTTTGCTTTGCGGCGCAGTTCGCTGGTCCATTTCATATGTGCGCCCAAATGATGGAATGCTTCATACAGCTTACCGGTTTTTTCGCTGGCAGCGACCAGGGCGGTAAACACATGCGAAAAAACCCTCGGATGCTCGGCCAGCGCTGCGGAAAGCATTTTGCCGCCTTTGAGTGTTTCATACACCGTGGTCAGCACGTCACGCAGGCGCGC